>JAZONP010000081.1:0-13239 GCA_045654565.1 Bacteroidaceae bacterium | reverse complement strand
GCATAGCTCATGCAAGCATGGCTCTGCACTCACTTAGTCACAACCTTGACCATCACATCTTTTCTTGCAGCCTTTACAACTTGAATTCTCTAAAGTTAATAACGGCGTCGTGCGAAGTTTCTAATTGTTCCGCTCCCGAGTAGATGACAGCAGAGCGAGTAAGGCGTTCACCCAAAAGCTTGCTTAGGTAGTGTAGCCCACCAAGGAATTCTCGTGTGAAGGTTTGCGAGGACTTTATCTCATAACCTTCATATTGGAAACCACGTTGGAGGAGTAAATCCACTTCGTGCTGAGAACTGTCGCGGTAAAAATAGAGTGTAGGCTCTTTGCCTCGGTTACTGAGTTGCTTATAGGCTTCGGCTACAACGAAGTTCTCGAAGATGGCTCCACGAAGTGGATGGGTGGCCAACTGCAACTCATTCTCTATGCCAAGCAGGTAGCACAGCAGACCCGTGTCGAAAAAGTAGAGTTTGGGAGCCTTGATGAGTCGCTTACCTATATTCTCATAGAAGGGGGGAAGCGTAAAGGTGATATACGAGGCGGCGAGTATGGAGAGCCAGGACTGTATGGTCTTGACACTAACACCTACCGCATTGGAGAGCGCCGAGGCGTTGAACTCCGTACCCACTCTCCCAGCAGAAAGGCGAATAAAAGTTTGGAAATCACGCAAATTGGTGATATTGACAATGCGTCGTACATCGCGCTCTACGTAGGTGGCATAATAGTTAGGGTAGAGCAGATGACGAGGTTGGGCATTAGCCCAAATAGCTGGGTAGCCTCCATTGAGCAGTAAAGTGTCTGTTTTGATGTGGGAGATATCGCCCAACTCTTGTATTGAGAGAGGTAGCAGTGTGAGTACAGCAGCACGCCCGGCCAATGATTGGGTGATGCTCTCCAACAAACTGAAATTGCTGCTACCAGTGATAATGTATCGTCGCTCGGGATTGGCATCGGAAACGACCTGAAGATATGAAAACAATTCGGGAAAGTTTTGAGCCTCATCAATAATAACTCCTGATGTATATGCCGCAAGAAAAGCTTTTGGATCTATAGAGGCCTGCTCGCGCACAGACATGTCTTCCAAGTTTACATACTCATAGTCGGGGAACAGTTGCTTACAGAGCGTTGTCTTTCCCGACTGACGTGGGCCGGTAATAGTAATAACCTTGAAATAGGGGACCATATCCCTTACCACTTGCTCTATCTGTCTTTTAATGAAGCCCATAGGATGATATTATGCAAATTTGTAGTCTGATTCCAAATCTGCACAAAAATACTTTTTTTGTTTGATACTCACAAGTTAAAGAGCAAAAAAACTAATTTATTGTTCTTCCTATACTTTTTTTATTAGTTCATCCTTACCCTCTTTCCGCCCAATCCCCAAGGTCGAAGAAAAGAACGCAACCACGGGCGATTAGGAAAATGCAGGAAGTAAGCGGAGGATAGGGACCCGATGACAATCTGCCACGAGAACGGGAAAGTCTATACCTCCGATTCCGATTCCGCGTAAGCAAACCGCTGGATTTGCCTAACAATATGCTACGATTTTTTTTGTACGCGATTTACCGTTGTTTCGTCCTATGAGCGACAAGAATCCTTTCAAAACAGCCTCTAGATTATGGTTTATTCAGGAAATAATGTACTTTTGCAATGAATTCTGAATATACGACAAGCACACGATACCATGATACTGAAACTCTACGAGAAGAACAACGCACGCCGTGACATTGACCGCATCGTCGAGATACTGAACCAGGGTGGGGTCATCATCTACCCCACCGACACGACCTATGCCTTCGGGTGCCATGCGCTGAAGGAACGGGCCATTGAGCGGGTATGCGACATCAAGGGGATGGACACGAAGCATCACCTGCTCTCAGTAGTAGCACACGACATTAGCAGCGTGAGCGAATATGTAAGGATAGACAACAACACCTTCCGCCTTATGCGCGACAATCTGCCCGGTCCCTTCACCTTCATCCTCCCTGCCGGCAACCGCCTGCCCAAGATCTTCAAGAACCGCAAGGAGGTGGGCATACGCATCCCCGACAACAGCATCACACAAGAGATATGCGAGGCGCTGGGAGCTCCCTTACTCTCGACTAGTCTCAAGATAGACGCACACGAAGACATCGAGTATATGACTCTACCCGAACTCATCGACGAGAAGTGGGGCGACCGTGTAGACCTTATTATCGATGGAGGCAATGGCGGCATTGAGCAGAGCACCATCATCAACTGCGTGGACGGAGAACCCGAGATTATACGTCAAGGGAAAGGATGGTTATAATAACCGATGGTTAAGGCTGCATGCCATCATCAATATACTCTTGCACAATCGTAAGGATTTCACGGCCAAACATTTCGAGTGATTTCTTACCGAACCCGGGCATGCGGAGTAATTCACGACCGCTGATGGGTAGCTCATTTACAATACCAATGAGCGCTTTCTGTGTGAGTACACCATAGACTGGGCGACCCAACTCCTCGGCACGTGCACTACGCCACGCACGCAGTTTATGGAAGAGGCGCGGATGCTGGATATCAGCATTGCGGTCCACCTCAATCTTCTCATCCTCCTTGCCACGTTTGCGCTCGCGCTTGGTCGTAGTGTCGGCATTAAGCAGCCCTATGGCCTTATCCTTAAGGTAGGTAGATACACTGAATCCGTTATCCACGACACGTGTGAGCAGGTGAATCTTCTGCGCAAACGACTGCTTGAGGTTGTATGTAGCCTCAGTGAGGCGTTCCTTGACCTCACGATTGTCGCTATCAAGGGCGACACGCTCCACGAGAGGAAGAATGAAGTCGTTCAGTTTGTCCTTAAAGTAGGTGGATGCTTTACGGACACGTTCGGCCAGATGAGGATTTGAGGCATAGTCGGCCGACTCCATCACAAGCGTGGCATACTGACGATAGAAGGTCGCTGAGACGGCGGTCACCTCTCCTGCCAAACGTTCATCAGCCTGCTTATACTCTTTCAACAATAAGGGATATACCTTATAGAGGTGTTCGTCAATGAGGCGCAACATACGGTGAAAATCCACCTCGAGGGTTTTGAATGAGAACAATTCGGTGAGCATAGCGAGGTAGTAGTCTCGTTCAAACGCCGTAAGATGACCTGCAGTATGCTGCGCCTGCTCGAGTTCTACATTCATATAGTCAGCAACCACAGCATCAGTACGCACAGAAGAAGGCAAAAGGGGAGCGGTGAGCAGAAGTCCTTCCAACGTACGGCATCGGCTAAGGGCCACATAGACCTGCCCTGAAGCAAAGGCTGCATTGACATCAAGTACAGCACGATCAAACGTAAGTCCCTGACTCTTGTGTACGGTAATGGCCCATGCTAGGCGTAGGGGGTATTGGCGAAATTCGCCCTCAATTTCCTCACGTATCTCCTTGGTATCCTTGTCGATGACGTAGCGAGCATTGGTCCACACGTCGGGCTCCACCTCAATCTCCTCACCATCATCAATGCCACGCACCCGAATATGCTCGGCATCAATAGCACTGACCATGCCGAGTTTGCCATTATAATAGCGCGAGCCTTGCGCATCATTCTTGAGGAACATCACTTGACACCCCCTCTTGAGGACTAGTTTTTCCTCTGCAGGGTAAGACGACTCGGGGAAAGTGCCCGTCACATCGGCACGAAAAGTGAAACGAACGCCGTCCAAAGCATCCATACGCTCCTCATTGTAGCGATTGGCGGTGGCGTTGTGCGTAGTTAGCCGGATAGTGCCGTCGGAGTTCTGAACTTCCAACGGTGAGTCATGAGTGTCCGAATGAGTGTCTTCGTTGATAACTCGAGAATTAAGCAATCCCAAAGACGTACTCGTGAGGCGGTTCTCACGCACCTCGTTTAGAATGTTAATAAAAGTATGATCCGTCTGTCTATATACATGCGTGAGTTCTATTGTCACATGTTGCGTCTGCTGCAGGGCATGACTCCCGAAAAAATAGGGTGTGCGGTAATACTCGCGTAGAAGTGTCCACTCACTATCCTTCACCACGGGCGCGAGCTGACTGAGATCGCCAATCATAAGCAGTTGTACTCCTCCGAAGGGTCGATGGCGATCTTTATGAAGGCGCAATACGGCATCTATCTGATCAAGAAGATCGGCACGCACCATAGAAATCTCATCGATAACGAGAAGGTCAAGTGTACGTATGATATTTTTCTTCTCCTTGCTGAAGCGGTACTTCTCATCCTTCGCGTTAAATGAGCCGCCAGGAATGTAAGGTGCCAGAGGAAACTGAAAGAACGAGTGTATGGTTACGCCACCCGCATTGATAGCTGCGACACCCGTAGGTGCCACCACGACCATACGCTTGGGCGAACGCTCCTTGAGGCGACGCAAGAAAGTCGTCTTACCCGTACCCGCCTTGCCTGTGAGAAAAACGTTTACTCCCGTACGCTCCACGAATTGCCATGCAAGGTCCAATTGCTCATTACTCTGCTCTTTTCTCATACCTGCAAAATTCTTCTCTTTATCCAAACAAAGGTAATAGATAGTGCGTAAATAAACAAAGGATCAAACCGAAAACATACCTTAACAGAAAAGATGCCAGGCAACAACAAACTTCCACAGAATAATCTACATGCTTTCGTTTATTTATTAATAATTATGTGTATCTTTGCGGTGGATAAACTATAGAATATAATGATGAAAAGAACTTTAATGTCAATATGCCTATGCCTTAGCCTTACGATGGGATGGGCGCAAGTGGAAGCTCGTTACGATAAGGGCAACGTGCCCGTGGTCAATGGCCGTGTGATGTTTCAAGAAACCATTGCGACAACTCTCAGTACCACAGAAGCATACGCACGCATCAGCGAGTGGGCAAAGCAACGATTCAATAAGCCCAACGTCATCGTTTCGAAGCTCACCCACGAAGACAACACGAATCACACACTCAGCCTCACCGCAGAGGAATACATCGTGTTTACAAGCAAATTCTTTGTGCTTGACCGCACACGCATCAACTATTGGGTAGAGGTGCAATGCACCGAGGGCAATGCCACAATCAAGCTGACCCGCATCAATTATTGGTATGAGGAAGAGCGCGATGGCGGCATTCGCTTCAGCGCCGAGGAGTTCATCACAGATGATGAAGCCTTCAACTCAAAAGGCACCAAGTTGCTCAAGGATCAAGGCAAGTTCCGCCGCGGCACCATCAACTTCTTCGACAATATAGTAGAAGAGATGACTCAAGTATTGGAAAAATAACACCCAAAGAAATGAACCGTAGTCAATTACGCAACTTGCTCAATAGCCTCTTTCTCGTAGGATTCCTGGTAGCCTTGATTCTCTACATATCCATCCCCGAAGATCGCACAGCCTTCCTTGTCGTGTGCGGTATCTCTATGGTCATCAAGATTGCTGAATATATCGTTCGATTCTTCAGATAACTGAGGTCATGCGCAAGACATTACTCGGCATCGCCGTTGCATTGGGCCTGAGCACAGGGCTATTCGCCCAAGCCTCTTTCCAGATGGCAGGCGGGCAGAGTTTAGGCGGCAGCACCACCACCTTCAACCAGCAAGGCCTGGTAGGCGACCGAAGTATAGGCAGAGACAGCACCGTGGTAGACCGCGGTGTGCCACGCGATGTGAGGATGTTCCATATTAATCCCCTCCTAGGCAACGTCATCCCAGTAGAGACCGACACAGCCATTTACAACTTCCAAAATCTACACTTCACCGACGGCATGAACGGTGAATACAACCATTTGGGGAATATGGGATCACCACGCCAATCACGTATCTTCTTCCACCGACAAAGCGACGGACAATTCCTCTTCACTGATGCGCTGGACTTCTTCCTTACCACTCCCGAGGAGTATTTTTTCACCAACACCAAATCTCCGTGGTCAAACATCAGTTACTATCGTGCTGGAAATAAGCGCAATGGAGAAGAGCGTTTCAAAGGCCGCTTTGGCGTGAACGCAGGCAAGCGTACAGGATTTGGTTTTAACATAGACTACCTCTTTGGACGAGGACTCTACGACCATCAGTCGACTGGCTACTTTGATGGTAGCCTCTACGGATACCACCATGGTGACCGATATGGTATCAACCTCCTCTATAGCTACGACAAGCTGCGCCTTGCCGAGAATGGAGGTATCACCAATGATCTTTACATCACTCAGCCAGAGGCGATGGCCGAGGGCAAGAAGACCTACCGCCCCGAAGATATACCCACCAACCTGGATAATACGTGGAACGAAAATCTATTACACACCGTCCTTCTCGCTCACGACTTCAGCCTCGGATACTATAAGACCCGTACCGATAGCCTTCCCGACACGATCATCACACACCGTGACTTTATTGCCGTGAGCAAAGTCTTCCATACAATGGAAGGGAGCATAAAGAGTCGTCGTTTCATCGATTACGCAAATACCAAGAACTACTACGCCCACGACTACCTCCCCTACGACTCTATTGATGCCACGCGCTACCTACATCTGCGCAACACCGTAGGGATGACTCTCATTGAGGGTTTCAATCGTTGGATTCCCCTCGGGGCTTCAGCATACGCGACCTACGAATACCGCCAGTTCACCCTACCTGACAGTATAGGGGGCATGGGTCGCGACCACACACGCACATATAAAGAGAACAATGTCCTCTTGGGAGGAAACATTAAGCGCAGCATGGGCAAGGCATTCCTCTTTGATGCTACGGCAGAGACCGTCTTGGCGGGTACAGATTTAGGAGCTTTTCGTATAGAAGGCAATGTCGACTTCAAGTTCCGCTTAGGTAAGGATAGCGTACGACTTAGAGCCGAGGGATACATGAAGAACACAACCCCGTCATTCTATTATCGCCACTATCATGCACAGCACTATTGGTGGGACAATAGCCTCAACAAAGAGTTTCGCACTCGATTGGGAGGCAGCATCGCCATTGACCGTTGGCGCACGCGGCTCTATGCAGGCGTTGAGAACATCAAGAACTACACCTACTTAGGCGGTACCCCCTACATGGCTCCGAGTGACATTGCATCGTCCACCCCCTTGAGCCTCAGCAATATCACTGCACGCCAATACTCCCAAAACCTGCAGGTCCTAAGCGCCACGCTATACCAAGATTTCAAACTCAGCATCATCCATTGGGACAACGAAGCCACCATACAATATTCATCCAACCAGGAGGTACTCCCCCTACCACTTATAAATCTGTATAGCAACCTCTATCTCCAATTCACCTACGCCAAGCAGCTACGCATACAAATCGGAGCCGACATACGATGGTTCACCCGCTACTACGCCCCCGACTATGCCCCGGCCTTAGAGCAGTATTTCGTGCAGGAAGGCAATCATCGCGTAGAATTGGGTGGCTACCCCTTCATCAATGCTTACGCCAACTTCCACCTCAAGCAAGTACGTTTCTATGTTATGTATCACCACGTAACACAAGGAGTCATGAAACAAACCAACTCATTCCTTGTTCCACACCACCCCATCAACCCTCGATTATTTAAACTTGGGTTCTCATGGAACTTCTGGGACTAAAGGTAGATTTAAAGGATAGGGATTAGTGTTTAGAGGCTGAAGGAGATTTTTAATTTATAATTTTCAAAATTCAATTCGACATGATACGCTGGGGAGTTATCGGGTGTGGTGAAGCCACAGAAAAGAAGAGTGGTCCCGCCTTTCAACAGATTATAGGTTCCAAGATTGAGGCCGTGATGAGTCGCAGTGCCGAACGCGCACAATCCTATGCCGAGCGCCACGGCATCAAGAAGTGGTACACCAATGTGATGGACATTATCGACGACCCCAACGTAAATGCCATCTACATTGCCACCCCTCCCTCTTCACATGCCACCTACGCTATCATGGCGATTCGCGCGGGCAAGCCTGTATACATAGAGAAGCCCATGGCAGCTACCTATGAAGATTGCATCCGCATCAACCGCGCTTGCGAAGAGACTGGCGTCCCCTGCTTTGTAGCTTACTACCGCCGTTACCTGCCCTACTTCAAAAAGGTGGAGGAGTTGATTCCTCGTGTAGGCAAGGTCATCAATGTACACATCCGTTTAGCGCAACCTCCCCGTGAATTTGACGGTTCTACGGGCGACGCTATGCCTTGGCGCGTACAAGCCAATATCGCAGGAGGAGGCTATTTCTACGATCTTGCTCCCCACCAACTCGACCTCTTACAGCACTACTTTGGTTATATCATTGAGGCCAAGGGATACACGGCCAATCGAGGCGGTCTATACGATGCCGAAGACAGTATAAGTGCTACATTCCGTTTCGACAGTGGCCTTGTTGGCAGTGGGTCGTGGTGCTTCGTGGCTCATGAGAGTGCCCGCGAAGATCGCATCGAGATTATTGGCGACCAAGGGATGCTCTGTTTCTCGGTCTTCACCTATGAGCCCATCGAGTTAAATGATCAGACGGGGCATCATCTATTTTCGGTACCCAACCCCGAGCATGTACAACAGCCACTCATTGAGAACATCGTACAACACTTGAAGAAAGAGGGCATCTGCACCTGTAACGGCCTTAGTGCTACACCCACCAATTGGGCGATGGACCGCATATTGGGAAAGATTTAGATTCTTCCCTGGTCGACAAATAAGAAAAGGAGATAATATAGCAATTGTCCACCAACACTAAAGTCTCATCGATGTTAACCCTTAGTTTCCCTCCTTCGCACTTCGGTATAGATTAAGCGAGCTTATCTATACGCTCAGTTTGGCGTCGGTTGTCATCCCGACAAAGCGAAGCGCCGAGGGATCTCGCGCAGTGACTTAACATGAGACGTTTGCGAGATTTCTCGCTTTGCTCGAAATGACACGAGGCGTTTGGGTAAACATCTATATTATTGCCGGTATTTATGAGTTGGACAACATCTATATTGTTGCCTAGGAAAAACACAAGGGACCATCTCGAGATGGTCCCTTGCATTTTATATTACCTTTCTAATCCTTACTCTGCAGAGCCTTCTTGTGCAGGCATATCAAAGTCAGGTAGTGTCTCGGGGTTCACTGCATTATCCTCCATAGCATTCTCCATCAGCACGCTATCATGACCGAGTTCTGCACGAGTAGGCAACAAGTAAGCAGAAACGATACAGAATACAGCGATAACGACGGCAAGAGTCCAAGTAGCTTTCTCGAGGAAATCTGTTGTCTTACGCACACCCATAATCTGGTTTGACGAAGCGAATGATGAAGCCAAGCCACCACCCTTAGAATTCTGAATCAGCACGATGCCACACATGAGCACCGCAACGAAAACAATAAGTCCAATAATAAATAAATACATGTCCTATTTTAAGTTGTTGTTAATAATCAATTTTTCCAAAAATCTAATTTGGTCTGCAAAGTAAGCATTTTTTTCGGGGAATTGCAAATATAAACTCTTAATTATTTCAAGAGCACGAGAATATTTCCGTTGTTTGATATAAATCTTAGCCAAAGTCTCAGTAAAACAGCTTTCATCAAGCGCATCTTCCACTTTTAGCGAATCGCTTTCCACTGGGCTTTCATTTGCAGGTTGTCCCGGCAACAAGAAATCATCCGCAGGGGCACCTTCTTCGTGTACTGCCATCAGCTCCAAAGCCCTCAACACGCTATCCTCATTCGCAACCTCAGGCTCCTCCTCAACAAGCGAAGCAACATCCTCCACGGTATCCTCTCTACTCGCTAAGAACATAGAAGCGTAGTCTCCCACGGCCTCTACGGCAACGAGCGTTTCGCTACCCGTTTCGGGGAGTGTGCCAAGGAAGGCATCGATAAGGCTCATCGTACGGTCCACCGAGGGTTCATTGCCAAGCTCCGGCTCATCGACCATCACCTTATCGGTGTACCCCTCGATGAGTCGACATAGTGCACGGCGGTCATTCACATAAAGCACCGAACGCCGCAGCTCAGCGCCAAAATCGGGATCATGAAGCAAGTATAGATTGCGCAGCATCAATATTCTTGCCGCCTGAAAGTAGGGGTATCGAGCGACGATGCTACGCAATTCATACAATGTCTCGCGATTGAGCAGTTCGGGGTGACTGATGAGTGTGCCTAAGACCATACCTTTTTCTCTCTCCGTATATCCTCCTTACCATCTTTGGCCATTACCAGTTGGCCACAGTGGCATTAAAGATCTGTTCCACAATCTCTTCGATAATCTGCGTGACCAATTCCTCCTGCACATCATTCAGCTGTTGCGACGCATCAAACTCTCGGCTTGCCGAGAACTGACGTTCGAAGTCTTCGCTATGATTTTTATTATTTTCAAAACTCACCTTGACAGTCATCTTGAGCTGCATCATTGATGAATATCCATCCGATGAGATTGACTTGTTTATCTGGTCATAAGCGGTAATTTCTCCCGAGAGCACGAGGTCGCCACCTTGCCTTACCTGCTGCAACTTTGTCTGATTGACATACTTGTCGCTCAGTGCATTGTTGAACATGCTCTCCATGGGTCCCCATTGGTATACTGCCCGATTGGGAAAGTTGTTGATGGTAATTGTCTTGATGATGTCATAGTTGATAGATGCTCCATTAAACTTGTACGATATGGTGCATCCCACAAGCACAAGCACAAGCACGAGCAACAATGACAAGCCCTTACAAAGTTTAGTAAACATCATCTCCTAATATTCCTCAAGGTTATACTTAACAATCTTGCGATACAGCGTGCGTTCCGAGAACCCCAGGTCTGCTGCCGCCGCCTTGCGTCTGCCGTGATGCCGAATCAACGCCTTGCGTATGAGCTCCTTCTCAGCATCCTCGAGCGAGAGGGTCTCCTCCACATACTCCTCGGTGTCCTGATAGTCATCATCAGCATGTTTCTGCGCACTTATCGAGATCGTTGCCGGACTCTGCAATGCCGCCCCGCCACCCATGATGGGCAGCTCGCCGAGCTGAGCATACGCGCTCGTCTGATGTGCCACAGGCACCTCGCCCGCCATGAGCATGCTCACCTGGCGCTTCAGCTCGGTCATGTCCTGACGCATGTCAAAGAGCACCTGATACAAGATATCCCGCTCGCTCTCGAAGGTCTTGCCCTGTGCCGCCTTGCTTGTACTCACCATGGGCAGATTATTCTTTACTTCGGGCAAGTATTCACGCAACACCTCCTCGGTGATCTCGCGCTGTTCAGACAGCAGTGTTATCTGCTCCGTCACATTCTTGAGCTGGCGTATGTTGCCCGGCCAAGGGTATGCCGTGAGCAGTCGTTTAGCCCCTTCGGTGAGTTGTACGGGCGGCATCGTGTAGCGCTCCGACACGTCCGAGGCAAACTTACGGAACAAGAGCACCACGTCGCCCGCGCGCTCGCGCAGCGCCGGCACCTTGACGGGTATCGTGTTGAGTCTGTAGTAGAGGTCCTCGCGGAAGTCACCGCGTGCGATAGCATCCGTAAGGTTCACATTCGTGGCCGCCACGACACGCACATTGGTCTTCTCCACGCGCGACGAGCCCACCTTGATATACTCTCCCGACTCGAGCACGCGCAACAATCGGGCCTGTGTCGAGAGAGGCAGCTCGCCTATCTCATCAAGGAAGATGGTACCATTGTTAGCCTCGGCAAAATATCCATTGCGTTCGTCGATAGCCCCCGTGAAGGCACCCTTCACGTGACCAAAGAGCTCCGAGTCGATGGTGCCCTCGGGTATCGCGCCGCAGTTGACGGCGATATATTTATTATGTTTGCGCGCGCTATTCTGGTGCACGATCTGTGGGAAGAACTCCTTACCCACGCCGCTCTCTCCCGTCACCAACACGGAGAGGTCGGTAGGCGCCACCTGCATGGCTATATCGATAGCCCGATTGAGTTCCTCGGCATTACCCACAATGCCAAAGCGCATCTTAATCTTCTGTATTTCCTTGTTATCCATTCACAAATGCTATCTTACGAAGGTGCAAAGGTAACAAATAATCATCGTTTCGCAAAACGAAAACCATTTTCGTTGAGGCATCGTCCTTTCTTTCACCCGATTAGGGCAAGTGCGCTGCCGACAAGCAGCAACGCACGGAAGAAGGCGTTCATCGTATCAGCCATTGACTATCCACACATGCTCCATTCTTCGCTAAGCGGCGCAGCTAGCCATGCCCAGTGCTCCGGCCACGGCGGTGAGCACGGCGATAAGGATTTTCAACAACTTGCCCCAGTCGAAGGAGCTTTCCTTCTTAGCACCCTCCTCGGCGAGAGACGCCGCGGTGCTCAATGATGAATTCTCGGTATTCTTGTTCACTTGTTTAATTTTTAGTTTGACTTTCATTGGTATTTCTCTTTATTTGTCTTTTTGACAGAAGAACAGGTTTCTTTTTCTTTGACAGAAGAACAGAAGAACGGGTTTCTTTTTTCTTTGACATAAGAACAGAAGAACAGGTTTTTCTTTCTTTTGACAGAAGAACAGAAGAACAGGTTTCTTTTTTCTTGGAGATAATATAGCAGTTGTCCACCAACACTAAAATCTCATCAATGGTGTCATCCCGACAAAGCGAAGCGCCGAGGGATCTCACGCAGGAACTCTGCCAGTGCACTCTGCGAGATTTCTCGCTTTGCTCGAAATGACACGAGACGTTTTGGACAACATCTATATTATTGCCTTTTTCTTTGACAGAAGAACAAAAGAACAGGTTTCTTTGACAGAAGAACAGAAGGACATAAGAATCAAGGTTGTCTCCGCCTCTCTGTTGGTCGTACGAATGTCTTTCTGTCTCGACGGATAAATTCTTGTAAAAGATTTTGATTTCCAACAAAATATCTATAATTTTGCACCGAAATCTGAACACACACAAACGTGTGTTTTTCTCATGGATAGGAAACGGTTGTCGTGACGACAGCCGTTTTTTCGTGAGACTCTCGGGGAAACTCCGTCTCCGCACGAGATTCAACGAAGTTAATCCGCGTGAGAGAAGAAAGATCTGTTCTTATGTTCTTCTGTCCAACACCGCCCGAATGGTAAGCACGAGCGTAGCGCGTGCCTTCTGTGAGTTCTGTGCTTTTTGTGTGAGAATTATATTCCGCGATGTAAGCCAGCACTAGCGCAGCGCGTGCAAAAACATGTCTAAATTCTGTTCCATCTGTTGATCCTTTAATTGTCAACACGAATTTAAACTGATGACACTGTTTTTTTGTCTCACACAAAATACACAAAATTCACAGATAACGCATCACTCTGTTCGCGTTTGCCTCCGGGATGCGTACGCTCGGCTAAGCCGACAGCGAGAGCGTAGCGACTCGCAAAATTTCGTGAATTTCGTGATTTTT
>JAZONP010000080.1:0-2905 GCA_045654565.1 Bacteroidaceae bacterium | reverse complement strand
ACACGGTCATCATCATGACCTCGAACGTGGGCTCACGACAGCTCAAGGACTTCGGCCGTGGCGTAGGCTTCTCTACCCAGATGGAGTTTGACGACAAGGAGCACTCACGCAGCGTCATCCAGAAGGCTCTCAACAAGACCTTCTCGCCCGAGTTCCTCAACCGTATCGACGAGATTGTCACCTTCGACACCCTCGACACTGAGGCCCTGCGCACCATCGCCGATCTCGAGGTGGACAAGCTCATCCAGCGCCTCGCAGGCCTCGGCATCACCGTGAACGTCGACGAACCTTCACGCGACTATATCGCCCGCAAAGGCTACGACCCACAGTATGGTGCCCGACCCTTGAAGCGTGCCGTGCAGACCTACCTCGAAGACGAACTCTCCGAGATGCTCATCGAGGATGCCGTAGAGGGCGAGCAGACCATCGCCGTCACCTACGACAAGGAAGCCAATAAGTTGAAGTATGAGAGAGTCTAACGCGCTGCTGTCATCCTGAGGAACGAAGGATCTCGCAACGTCTCACGATATTGTTTTCAATATTTCTGCGGGGATCCCTCGACGCTTCGCTTTGTCGGGATGACACACTAAGCAACAAACAAGACACTCAGCATTTCTGCTACTATGTTGAATAAAAACATCATACGATTACACCCAATAAAGAATCAAGCGAGCCCCTACTGGGACTCGCTTGTTCGCATCTATCGCGAATCCTTCCCTCTCGACGAGCAACGCCCCATCGAGAGTATTGCCCACCTCCTCACCGAAGAGCCGCGCTACACAATGCATGCTATCATCGACGACAACTATGCAGCAGAACTGCAAACCGTTGGCCAAAAGCCAAAAGCTAATAGCCAAGCGCCAACAGCCAACAGCCAACGGCCAATAGCTAACAGCCCAAAACTCCTCGGCCTTCTCACCACGTGGGAGTTTGACGACTTTATATACATCGAGCACTTTGCCATCGACCCTACCCTGCGTTCACAGGGGTATGGTAGCGAAGCACTCAAAGCATTCATCCACGAGCACGGCAAGCCCATCGTCCTCGAGGCCGAGCCACCCACCGATGCACTCAGCATCCGCCGCATCAAGTTTTACGAGCGCATCGGACTCACCTTGTACGATTTTCCCTACATGCAACCCGCCTACACTGAGGATAGCCACCCCGTAGAACTGCGCCTCATGGGCACCATAGATACCGAAGCAACTCCGCTCACCGATGTAGAGCAACAACTACATAGAGAAGTCTATGGATTTTTTGGCTAAAATCCATTACTGATCATCATTGAACGCGCAAATTGTATGGAGAAGATACTATGATAGCTCTAGGAGGCAGTATTTCACTTCAGTCGATACGACGATAAATCCTCCCATGAACCATTAAACACATTGAGGTCAACACTATTCTCAATGCCAGGGACTGCACCATAGTCTGTGTGCTGCCAGAAATGCCAGGGACCTTCGTAGGTGAGCGTTTCGACATAGTAGTGAGCAATCCAGAAAGGATAGGTATCGAACGCAGGAATATCAAGATAGCGCGTACGGTATTTGTAAGAGGTGTATATGATGGGCTTCACACCATAGTGATCCTCCAAGCGACGAAGGAATACTTTAAGATCGTCCTGCAATTGAACCTTGCTCCTTGGCTTCACTTCTATGTCGAGTACAGGGGCAAGATCGCCTCGTTGCAACTTGACCTGTGAAATGAAGAAGTCTGCTTGACGAATGGGATCCGTGTTGGGGTTATAGAAGTGGTATGCACCACGGACGAGTCCGACCTCTCCAGCCTTACGGAAGTTCTCGTCAAAACGACGGTCTTTATAGT
This sequence comes from Bacteroidaceae bacterium, assembly GCA_045654565.1. Taxonomy (GTDB): domain Bacteria; phylum Bacteroidota; class Bacteroidia; order Bacteroidales; family Bacteroidaceae; genus UBA1189. The sequence continues at coordinate 1,081 of JAZONP010000080.1, read as the reverse complement.
CACCCCCCTCCGTAGCCTTCATAAAGACAAAACGGATAGGATATTCTTGGTTTTCGGTAGCCTTGACAGTACGCCAATCAATAGTTCCCTGATGATGCGAAACATCAATACCATGTACCTTGTAGTTGATAGGGAGGCATACACCATACCCCTTGAAGCCATAGCAGGGTTTCCAACGATAACTATAGGGCCGGATAAAGAAATAATAGAAGAAGATAAGAATCACCACCGCCACTATACCAGTAATAGTCCAATGGGTGATGCTTGACTGGCAAATAAGTTCCCAACGACGCTGACGAGCCTTCTGACGTTGTGCCTTGCGCTTTGCCTTCTCCTTAGCCTTGGCTTTGGCCTTGGCAGCTTTGAGCTTTTCCTTTTCGGACATGGGCTTACGCTTAGCCGCAGGCTTCTTCTTGGTCGTAGACTTGCCTTTGGAGTCTGTCATGCGGATAGTGGTGGTGCGTACGGTGGAACTCATTTAAGTGGAAAGTGGAAAGATGAAAGATGAAAGTTCGTGCAAGCGAGCGAGATGCAAGTTCACTTGCAATTTCACAGCGAGTACAGCCGAAGTTCGACGAAGTCAAAGTTCGTGCAAGCTAGCGAGATGCAAGTTTACTTGCAATTTCACAACGAGCACAGCCGAAGTTCGACGAAGTCAAAGTGGAAAGAGGATGACATTCCAATAGCTAACAGCCAAAAGTCAACACCTCTAAAGATAAGACAAGATGAAAGACAAAAGTCTTTTACAACTTTCATCTTTCATCTTTTATCTTTCAACTACGAATTAGAGGTCACCCAACTCGTAACGAAGTGTCATTGTGGGCTGGTCGCATACCTCGCGGGGGCCATAGTACTGGATGGGGCCGGGGAATACGTACTCAGTCTCCATTGCCCACTGCTCACGCTTAGCAACGAATGCCTGGAAGGGAGCACCATCGACCTTCACGAGAGCCTTCTTGATAACGGGCTTCATCTGACCGTGACGACGCTCCATGTTCATCATCATGGTGATGGGGATACCACCGGTCATCCACTCCTCGGCAGGACGTGTTGTCTGACGGATTGAAGGCATGTAGCCAGT
>JAZONP010000079.1:0-24200 GCA_045654565.1 Bacteroidaceae bacterium | reverse complement strand
TCTCTTCAGCGATGATTTGTGGTTTGCCATTTCTAATCTTCCTATTCTTTTAATTTAACTTTGTAGCGCTACGGGGAATCGAACCCCGCTTTTGAGAATGAAAATCTCACGTCCTAACCGATAGACGATAGCGCCATCCTTACACTTTCTTATCGTGTTGCCGATAATTGTTTCTCGAAAGCGGATGCAAAGGTAGGCACTTTTTTTGAATCAGCAAACACTTTGTTCTTTTTTTTTGTCTTAAAGTTGCTTTTTTTGTAGTTTTGCATCGTTTTCGATAGTTGGTCTGATGTTTATTGATGATAAAGGCATAGTGTTACAGTGTGTGAAGTACAATGACAAGTCGTTCATTGCACATCTTTTCACCGCTTCTCGTGGGCATGTAGCGTTCATGGTTAACGGGTCGCGTGGGAAGCGTTCGGGTACGAGTGCTCGTTTGTTTCAGCCGCTCACCTTCCTTTCGTTCCAATGGGACATGAAATCAAATGTGTCGCTGCAGCACATGAAGGAGGTTCGACTATTGTTTGTGCAGCAAGACGTGCCGTATCATCCCGTCAAACGTAGCGTGGCGATGCTATTGTCGGAGTTTATGCTCTATGCGCTTCGTGATGAGGCATCTAATCTCGACCTATACCTATATATAGAACACTCATTCCGTTGGTACGACATGGCGGAAGAAAATTACGCCAACTTTCATCTGGTATTTCTTCTGAAACTTGCACGCTTCTTGGGCATAGCACCCAATATGGAGGAGTATAGTGATGGGGATTTGTTTGACTTGAATAACGGCTACTTTGTAGCGGGAGTAACGCCTTCCGAGATGGTGATGTCTCCTCAGGATGCCCATCTGCTTTTTCTTCTTCATGGTGCATCTTATGAGTCAATGGATGCCATACTGATGAATCGTAATGAGCGTGCTAGGCTGATACGGTATTTGGCGACTTATTATGGCTTGCATATGGCAAATTTCCCAACTTTGCAGTCGCTTGAGATTCTTCAGGATATATTTTTAGCGTGATAAATTTTGCATTTCAGTCAAATAGGCGTACTTTTGCTGATTAATAGTAGAAAAACAGATACAATGAGCAATTCCGAACAGCCTACGATGATGCACTATGCCATGAACTTCGGTGCGGTAGTTGGCTTGTACTATATAGGTAAGTTTTGTCTCTTCCCCTTGAGCTTGCACTCGACATTGGCGGCATTGATCTTCTTAGGGTTAACGTTGATGGTGCCGCTTTTGATCTATTTGTTGGCTAGACGATATCGTGACCAATATTGTGGCGGTCAAGTGGGCTTTGCTCGTGCATTTGTCTTCTCGATGTATACGATGTGTTTCGGTTCTCTATTAGCCACTGTGGCCTATTATGTCTATTTTGCCTATGTTGACGGAGGGGCTATGGTGGGGGCTTTGGCGCAGAGCATAGAACAATTGCAAAGTGTGGATCTTAGTGCATTGGAGGGTGTGAGTGCTGATAGTATGGTTCAATTCAACCAATATATTGAACTGATGTCGCAGACCTCACAACAGTTGCAGGCGATGAAGCCTATTGATCTTACCTTGGGCATGCTGAGCAATAATGTGTCGTGGAGTATTATTATCTCATTGCCCGTGGCGCTTTTTGTGAAACGTGCAGGTTAAAGTGAATAAATTTGTAAATAAAAGACCTATGGATATCTCCGTAATTATTCCCTTGTATAATGAAGCAGAGTCGTTACCTGAATTGCACGCTTGGATCAAGCGCGTGATGGATGAGCATGGTTATTCTTATGAAATATATTTTGTCAATGATGGCTCTACCGACGACTCGTGGAAGGTTATCGAAGAATTACATGCCCAACATCCCGAAGTGAAGGGTATCAAGTTTCGTCGAAACTATGGTAAGTCTCCTGCCCTCTACTGCGGCTTCGATCGTGCCGTGGGGGATGTAGTTATCACGATGGATGCAGACTTGCAAGACTCTCCAGACGAGATCCCGGATTTGTATCGTATGATTACTGAGGAGGGATATGATCTCGTGTCGGGTTATAAGCAGAAACGATATGATCCCCTATCGAAGACATTGCCAACGAAGCTCTTCAATGCCACTGCGCGTAAGGTTTCGGGCATCAAGAATCTGCATGACTTTAATTGCGGTCTCAAGGCCTATCGTAAGGAGGTGGTAAAGAATATTGAGGTGTATGGTGAGATGCATCGTTACATCCCTTACCTGGCTAAAAATGCAGGTTTCTGTAAGATAGGTGAGAAGGTAGTACAGCATCAAGCTCGTAAGTACGGAGTAACAAAGTTTGGCCTTAACCGCTTCGTGAATGGTTATCTTGATTTAATCTCGTTGTGGTTCCTCTCTAAGTTTGGCGTAAAACCCATGCATTTCTTCGGCTTGTGGGGCTCGGTGATGTTCTTTATTTGTCTGTTGTGTGTGATGGGTATTGGCATCGGTAAACTTTATTGCTTGAGTAAAGGTATTCCCGCTCGTCTAGTGACTGATAGCCCTTATTTTTACTTGGCTTTGACAGGTATGGTGTTAGGCTTTCAGTTATTCCTCACAGGATTCCTAGGGGAACTCGTTAGTCGTAACTCTCAGGAACGTAATAACTATAAGATAGAAAAGGAGTTTTGATACATTGTCCTATGCGTTTAAGTCGTCTGCTAAGCTTGTTGTTGGTTGTTGTGAGCTTGGTCGCTTGCTCGGGCGAGGATTGTCCCATCAATAATACGGTGAGTGGAAAGATGGCTTTTTATAGTGAATATGGTGATGCAGTTTCTTTTGCTGGAGAGTTGACGGTGCGTGTAGTGCGTCCGCAAGGTGACTCGGTGGTGCTCAATCGGAAAATGAAAGCCAGTGAGGTACTTTTTCCATTGAGTTATGTGAACGAGATTGATACTTTTGTTTTTGATTATGCAGGTGTGGCATGCGATAGCATCTATGTGAGTCACACTAATACGCCTACACTTGTCTCGATCGATTGCGGCGTAGCGATGTTTCATGTGATTAAATCAGTTATTAGTACCCATAATGAAATTGATACTATCATACTTAAATCGTCCGATGTGAATTACGATGAGCGCGAGAATATACAGGTTATTTATCGTATTGCTGATTAGCCTTAGCGTGTCAGAAATAGATGCTAAGACTTTGGACGCAAAAACGGAGAAGAACGCGAGCCTAGGTCTTCATCTATCTGCCGATGTCTTTGGTTATATTTATCCGATCTTTGTGAAGGATAAATATTATAGTTCTGAGTTGTCGGCCTCATTGGATATTGATAATCGTTTTTTTCCAACAATAGAGGTTGGGCTAGGGCATACCGATATGGTGAGCCAACTCTATGAGATAGGTTATAGAACTCGTGCTCCTTATTATCGTGTTGGCTTGGATTACAACGTGCTATATAAGAAGGGCAATCCAGGCTACATATATATAGGTGCTCGTATGGGATATACTTCGTTCGATTATAGTGTGGAAGCTCCTCCGCTTGTAGACCCCGTGTGGGGCGATGAGTCATTTGTCCGATTTTCTGATGTACCTTGTCGTTCTATATGGGCTGAGGCCGTAGGTGGTGTGCGTGCTGAGGTCGCTAAAAACTTCTATATGGGGTGGACGCTACGTTATAAGTACTTGTTTTATCAAGGACCAATTTCAAATGGTGGACCTTGGTATGTTCCGGGTTTTGGCACTGGCAAGAAAATGGCATTTGGCGCCACCTATACTATTGGTTATTACTTTAACTTTACTAGGAAACGGCAATGACTACTCTTGAAATTTGGCTCACAGCTCTCGCTCTTGCCATGGATAGTTTTACCGTGGCCATCGCGGCAGGTCTAATCTTGAAGCGTGTCCAACTACGACACTTCATTACCATAGCCTTCTTCTTTGGTGCTTTTCAGGCATTAATGCCCTTGCTAGGTTGGGTAGGATCGGTCTATTTCTATAATTTCATCCAACACTATGACCATTGGATTGCCTTTGCCATCCTCGTGCTCTTGGGTGTAAAGATGATACGAGAGGGTATTCAGGACGAAGAGGATCGTCAATTCGATCCCACGCGATTGGGCGTCGTGCTAGTACTTGCGGTGGGCGTGAGTATAGATGCCTTGGCGGTAGGCATATCGTTCACTTGTATCGGAATGGATGCGCTTGCTGTTATCGCCTATCCCTTGGTGGCCATTGCTCTTGTCTCTTTTTTCATGGCTTTGGGCGGTTGCTTCATCGGTAGTCTTGTTGGAAATAAGCTGAGGTTCCCCGTCGAACCTCTCGGTGGTGTTGTGCTCATTTTTCTTGGAATCAAGATTCTCAGTGAGCACCTAATGTAGCGGCTCAGATCTCTATTGTCAGCCCGTCGTAGGCCAAATGTACATGTTCGGGTAGGGTGGAGTCGGTCTCGGCGTGCAACCCTGCTTCATGATTCATATGGATGAGGTAGGTTTCTCTTGCTCCCATACGGCGGGCGATATCAATGGCTTCGTCTATGGTTTGGTGTGTGGCATGAGGCTTTCTCCGTAAGGCTCCTATGATGAGGGTGTCTATGCCCGTGAGCTGAACCAAGGTCTCTTCGGGCGCGTCGGTCATATCCGTCACGAAGCCCAATGGTCCAATGCGGAACCCTAGTATGGGCAGTTGGCCATGCATGACTTGCAGCGGCATGATCTCCACATCCTTTATGGTAAATGGAACGTAGGGTTGCACCGTGTGGAATAGCAGTCTCGGTACACCAGGGTATAGTACTTCGCGAAAGAAGTAAGGGAGTCGCTCGCGCAAGTGACGATGGGTTAGTTCGTCGGCAAAAACGTCGATGTCTCCAAAGATGGCGAAGGGACGCAAGTCGTCAATACCTCCCGTGTGGTCATAGTGCTCGTGGGTGAGTAACACTCCGTCAAGGCGATCGAAGGGAATACGTAGCATCTGCATGCGTAAGTCGGGGCCACAGTCGATGAGGATACGTGCTTCGCCCGTCTCCACTAGGGCTGACACGCGCAGTCGTTTGTCGCGTGGGTCGGTTGAAAGGCAAGTATGGCAAGTGCATCCCACTTCGGGCACGCCCTTCGAGGTGCCAGTGCCAAGGAAGGTTAGTCTCATGCGATGTAGTTCACTTCAGGGGTGATACGTATGCCGTACTTGTGGTAGACCTCCTCACAGATATGTTTGGCCAGTGTCATTACCTCGTGCCCGGTGGCACCTCCTAGGTTTACCAACACTAAGGCTTGTCTGTCATGCACTGCGGCGTGGCCTAGAACTCGCCCTTTCCATCCAGCGCTATCGATGAGCCATCCAGCGGGTACCTTTACATGGCTCTCGTCAATGGGGTAGGAGGGCATGGTGGGGTATTGGGACTTCAGATCCTCGTATTGCGAACGAGTCACCACGGGATTGGTGAAGAAGCTACCCGCATTACCCAGCACGTTCGGGTCGGGGAGTTTGTTGTTTCGTATGGTGATGACGGCATTTCGTACAGTCTGCAACGTTGGGGTGCCATAGGACTCCACATGGCTGCGTAAATCTCCGTAGTCGAGGCGGTAGGTGGGAACCTTGTTCAATCGGTATATTACATGGGTTACTATATATTGCCCGCGAAGTTCGCGCTTGAAGATGGAGTCGCGATAACCATATTCGCATTCTTCGTTGTTGAATGTTCTTGTGGTACCATCGAGTGCCATGGTCTCAACTCGGGTGATGACATCCTTCACCTCCACGCCATAGGCTCCGATGTTCTGCACCGCACTGGCGCCCACTTCGCCCGGTATGGCACTGAGGTTTTCTATACCTGCCCATCCTTGCTCAATGCTGTAGGCTACAAAATCGTCCCAAATATAGCCCGAGCCGACGCGTACCAGTATGTGGTGTTCCGTTTCCTCCACTACCTCCAATGTGCGCATAGCCGAGTGCATCACCACACCCTCATAGTCACCTCCAAAGAGTAGGTTGCTGCCACTGCCGATATGAATGAATCGTTGGCAATGAGTAAACTCATCGGAGAGTAATATGTTACGTAATTCTTCTGTCGTATCGTATTCAAAGAATAGTGCAGCCTGCACGTTTATCCCGAAAGTGTTATGTTTTAGTAAGGAATAGTTTTCGTATCGTTTCATAGCTTTGAATCAAACGAGATATTTTCCGTAAAGGTACGTAAAAGCTGGCGAAAAAGAAAAACTTACTCGTTTTTCTTGGGAATGGCTAAAGAAAATGCGTGAATAAACGGTGAAATAGCCCCTTTAACGATAAAAATATAGGCTTATTGTGTTAAAAACGGGCAAAAATATTGCGCGATAACAAAAATATGCTTTCCTTTGCTGATGAAAACCATGAGCAATTGTTGCTAATGGATGTAAAAAGCAATTAAAAACAACTCAAAAACAGACCGCCTATCGAAACACTCTTACGCAAAACAAACAAAGTAAGTAGTAATGGAAAATTTTAATATGCTTGCCGACGATGTGTTGGTAGCACGTTATTCAAAGGGTGATAATAAGGCGTTTGATGAGTTGTTGGCTCGTTATCAGAGCAAACTTTTCAACTATATTTATTTTATTGTGCGTAATCTGGAAGTAGCTGAAGACATCTTCCAAGAGACGTTTGTCAAGGCTATCACCACCATCCAGCAAGGGCGCTATACGGCGTCTGGTAAATTTGGTGCGTGGCTCACTCGCATAGCTCACAATATGATTATTGATGGCTTCCGCCAAGAGCGTAATGAGAATACGATTTCTAATGACGAGACAGAGGTGGACTTGTTTAATGATGTGGATCTTTGCGACGATAATGTCGAAATGCAGATGATCAATGAGCAGACCCTTAGCGATGTGCGTCGTTTGGTGGATGCTCTTCCCGACAATCAGCGTGAGGTTGTATACATGCGTTTCTATCAAGACCTCAGCTTCAAGGAAATTGCCGACATCACTGGGGTGAGTATCAATACCGCTCTTGGCCGCATGCGTTACGCTCTGCTTAATATGCGACGTATTGCCGAAGAGAAGCATATTGTCTTGGAAATGTATTAAGCGGGTCGTTTGGTAATGATAAACCTCTTTCCATCCGGAGAGAGGTTGTTTTTTGTCATAGTGAAAGGCGAACAAAAAAATGATGCGTTCGTGTGTCTGTTATTCCAATAATTTAGTACCTTTACACCGTTATTGTCTTAGCTAAGATTGAAAACCAGAGAACTATGCGTATTATTATTGCTGGAGCAGGTGCCGTGGGTACACATCTCGCCAAGATGCTTGCTGATGAACGGCACGATATTGTGCTGATGGATCCAGAGGAGGAGCGACTAGCCAACTTGGAGTCTAATTTTGATCTTATGACCATTGTTGCACGCCCCACATCTATCAATAGTCTAAAAGATGTTGGGGTGGCAGGAGCCGACCTTTTTGTGGCCGTTACACCAGAGGAGAGCATCAATATAACCTCATGTATATTGGCTCATTCGCTTGGTGCAAAGAAAACGGTTGCGCGTATTGATAATTACGAATATTTGCAGCCAAAGAATAAGGAATTCTTCAAAAAACTAGGTGTGGACTCGCTCATTTATCCCGAGATGTTGGCTGCCAAGGAGATTGCTGACGGATTGCATTTGAGCTGGATTCGCCAATGGTGGGAGTTTAATGGTGGAGCACTTGTGATGTTAGGTGTGAAACTGCGCGACAATGCACTTATACTCAATACTCCCATCTATCAGATTCAGAAGGAACAGCCTTATCATATTGTTACCATCAAGCGTCTAGGTGAGACCATCATTCCTAGTGGTGTCGATGTCTTGAAAGCTGGTGATATCGTATATTTTATGACCTCTAAGCGTGCGCTACCCTATATACGTAAGATTACTGGAAAAGAGGACCACGAGACCATACACAATGTTATGATTATGGGTGGTAGTCGCATTGCTATGCGTGCTACGCAATTGGTGAGTGATGATATGAGTGTGAAGGTAATTGATAGCGACATAGCCCGTTGTCATTGGCTCACTGATCAGGTCGATGATGATGTGATGATTATTAATGGTGATGGTCGTGACTATGAATTACTTGCCGAGGAGGGGATTAGTGAGGTTGATGCTTTCGTTGCCCTTACCGACAATTCGGAGACAAACATATTGGCCTGTCTATCGGCCAAGCGTATGGGGGTGTTTAAGACCATTGCAGAGGTCGAGAATATTGACTATATCAGCATGGCTGAGAGTCTTGACATTGGCGCAGTCATCAACAAGAAGAAGATTGCAGCTAGCTACATCTATCAGTTGCTGCTCGATGCTGATGTCGAGAATGTCAAGTGTTTGACCTTCGCCAATGCCGATGTGGCCGAGTTTGTGGTCAAGGAGGGGGCTAAAGTTACTCGTTCTTTGGTAAAAGATCTCACTCTTCCCAAGGGAGTTACTATCGGTGGCTTGGTTCGTGGAGATGAGGGAATACTTGTGACAGGTGATACTCAGATACAGTCTGGTGATCATGTGGTAGTGTTCTGTCTCTCCTCGATGATCAAGAAGATTGAGAAGTTGTTTAACTAGCTATCCAACCAACTCTTCGGTGGCGGTTATTGTGCCTCCCTATATAGATACCTCCCGCTCAAGCACGCTTGGGCGGGAGGTATTTATATAGGATGATGGTTAATCACTGACCTTGGGTAATGTTCTGTGTAGCAAGATGCATCCGAGAATAGCTGAGATGACAGAGCCTACGAGCACGCCTAATTTGGTCTGAGCCAGTAGGGTGGCGCCATCAGTTCCAAGCCCTGCATAGGAGAGATCTGCGATGAACATTGATACGGTGAATCCTATGCCGCAGACAACGCAGATGCTAGCAAATGAGGCCCATGATGCTCCTGATGGCAATGATACAATCTTGAGTCGTATGGCAATCCAAGAGAATGAGAACACTCCAAGGAATTTTCCTGCGACCAGACCTAATATCACAGCTAGGCTAACTCCCGAGAATAGGTTGCCTATGCTCATTCCCGAGAGGGCGATGCCGGCATTGGCGAAAGCAAAGAGCGGTACGACGACGTAATTGATCAGTGTGTGGAGATTATCTTCAAGATCTTGTAGGGGGCTGATCATCTTATCGGCGGCAGATTCGATACTCTTGAGTGTGTGTATTTGGTCGTTGGTGAGCACGATGGTGTTGTGCAGGTCGTCTACCTCAATGACGGGGAATTTGCTTACATTGTTACGTATGCGCTCGAGGTAGTATCCTGTTCCGTTCTTTAGTGTTGCTGGCACAAAGAATGCTACGATAACGCCTGCTATCGTGGCGTGGATGCCTGAGTTGAGCATAAAATACCACAGCACTATGCCTACTGAGATGTAGAATGCCTTAGTGCGCACCTTGGTGATGTTGCCTAAGCATAGTATACCTACGCACAATGCAGAAAGACCCAGGTTGAGCAGGTTGACGTCAGACGAGTAGAATAGAGCAATGACGATGATGCCTCCCAAGTCGTCGGCTACGGCCAAAGCAGCCAAGAACATCTTGAGTCCCACGGGTACGCGTGACTTAAATACCGAGAGTATACCGAGCGAGAAGGCGATATCGGTTGCCATGGGGATGGCCATACCGCGTTGCATCTCGGCATCAGCAGGGCATGCAAGGTAGAATACGAGCACAGGTATGAGCATGCCTCCACAGGCTCCGATGATGGGGAGTAGGGCTTTGTCCATGGATGACAGCTCACCAACCTTAATCTCTCGCTTGATTTCCAAGCCCACGGAGAGGAAGAAGATGGCCATGAGGAAGTCATTGATCATCTGCCCTAAGGTTATAGGGTGTCCGCCGTGGCTGAAGAAATTAAACTCACCTATTGATAGGCTTACTGGATTTTGCCAAAGAGCGAAGTACCACTCTTTTACGGCAGGGATGTTGGCGCAGACCAGTGCAAGTATGGTAAAGAATATAAGTACCACACTGGAGTTGACGTGCATCCGGAACTTACTTTTAAAACTGTAGTTCATAATGTCTGGTCTATTTGTTTTTATCTGATATGGTAGAGCTAGATTGTTATCTCCTCTCTCTCTAACTTGTTAGAAGGCGAAGAGCAAAGGAAGAACAAATATCATCACTAAGCCCATGAGGATTTGTAGGGGAAGACCTACTTTGATGAAGTCCTTGAATGTATATTGTCCTGCGGGCAATACCAATGCATTGGGTGGTGTTGAGAAGGGAGATGCGAAACACATTGAGGCCGCCACGGTAACGGCAAAGAGGAAGGGTATGGGGTTTATGCCAATGCCCACGGCGCACTGAAGAGCGATAGGGGCCATGAGTACTGCCGTTACGGTGTTGCTGATAAAGATGGTCATCACCGAAGTGGCAAAGTATACTGCAGCCAGTGCTACATAGGGGCTACTGTTACCGAAGGTGTTTACTATGAAGTCTGCTATCGCATTTGACACTCCCGTCTTTTCAAGTGCTGTAGACATGGGTAGCATAGCGGCAAAGAGTACGATAGTTTGCCAATTGATGGTCTTGTAGGCAGCTTCGACACTACGCACACAACCTGTAATGACCATTAATACCGCTGCCAAGAGCACGGCTGTAACGGGGGCTACGGGGATAGAGTCCACACACATCATGACAATCATTGCGATCATGATGAGTGCAGCTACCGGGGCCTTGTAGTCGAGTGTCACCTTGGCCGCCTCTTCCAAGGGCTCGCCTAGTACCACCCAGTTGTTTGACTCGGTGCGTAGACGCGCAATATCTTTCCATGCACCTTGCACGAGGAGTACGTCTGACTCGTGTACCTTCTCGTAGCCTAGGTTGTGTAGCAGGTATTGTCCGTCGCGACGGATGCCGAGTACGTTGATGTTAAATTTATTACGCAATCCTATCTCCATAATCTTTCGCCCTGTCATTGATGACGAGGGCATGATGAGAATCTCTGCAATGCCAATATCGTAAAAGTCGAGTGACGCGTTCGATGAACTGCCTTCAATCTCGTCGGTATGGTTGTCGATGAGGCGCAAGACGAAGTCTTCGGCCAGTTGCTGCACCTTCTCTATTTCGCCAGAGAGGTAGAGTACGTCACCCTGCTCTAATATCAATGTAGACGATGCTAATTGCTGGTTTACTGTGCGTACAAACTTGTTGTGGCCTGCGCTTCGGCGCAGTTCGATGACATTGATACCGTACAGGCGATATATGTCTAGCTCGATGATGGTGTTGCCTATCACCTTGGATTCCTCGGTGACATATACGCGGAAGAGGTTTTCCGATAGTCCATACTCCCTTACCAATTCGTTCAGTGACTTCCCTGTCTGTTTATCGCTTTTTTCGTTCGATTTTGGGGTGAGGAATATCTTGGTCAATGGCATCAGTACCAGTATACCTACTACGAGTGTGACGATGCCTACCGGGAGGAAGGTAAAGAATGCAATGTCGGGCAGCGAGTCTGATACTACACCATTGGCTTTAGCATTGGCAAGAGTCTCTTGTATTATAAGGTTGGGAGGCGTACCGATGAGGGTCATCATTCCGCCCATGCTGCTCGCAAAGGCCAGTGGCATTAGCAAGCGTCTTGCTGAGGTGCCGGCATGTGCTGCCATGCTCACTACGATGGGCAACATCAGTGCCACGGTGCCCGTGTTGCTCACAAAGCCTCCGATAAGTGCTGTTACAAGCATTACGAGTAGGAATAAGCGGGTTTCGCTCGTGCCTGCCAGTTTGATTACCTGTCCGCCAATCATTTTAGCCAATCCCGTCTGGAAGATACCTCCGCCTACGATGAATAGGCCTACCATCATGATCACCGTTGTGTTGGAGAAGCCCGCCAACGCCTCGCTCGGAGCCAATATTTGGAATAGCAAGAGGGCTAAAAGCGAACATAAGGCCACGAGGTCAGATCTCACCTTTCCGCTTACAAATAGGGCGGCTGATATCAGAAGAATTATTACTGTGATAAGCATGTCTTGTTATAGGTCTAAAGGGGTTGAAAAAAGGTAAAACGGTCTTTTATTGTTTGAATCTGCAAAATTACTAATAAACTTCCTTTCCTACAATCATTGCAGCAAAAAGGATGTGCCATTCTTGGCCGTACGATGATAAAAAGTCTCCTATTTGTAAATAGGTGGCGAGAGTGTTTGCTTCTTGAGGCGGATGGGTATGATGCGGAGTACTGAGTTTTTCTGAACTTTTATGCTTTTTTCGTTCGTTTTTATTACCTTTGCCGATGTGAAAGCTAAAAAATCACGTTGAATAAAAATAATAGAAAATCCGTGTGATTCACTTTAAGACAATATTTCGCATTCTTGGCTCGTTGTTGTTGCTGCTGGCGGGTATCTTTGCTCTCTTCGGTGTAGCATCGCCTTTCTTGGAGGGAAACGACTTTTATGGTTTCCTCATGTCGGCACTGACGACCACGTTGGCCGCTCTATGGTGTTTTATCATAGCTAAGGGGGCCAAGAGTGATTTTTCTCGTCGCGATAGCTATATCACTATTACGGCATGTTGGGTGGCTTTCGCTCTTTTTGGCAGTTTGCCCTATTGGCTTGGCGGCCACATACCGAGTTTTACCGATGCCTTTTTTGAGTCGATGTCGGGATTCACGACAACGGGGGCTTCCATCCTTGACAACATAGAAAGCCAGCCGCATGCGCTTCTATTGTGGCGTAGTCTTACGCAGTGGCTCGGAGGTTTGGGTATTGTGTTCTTCACGGTGGCTATCTTGCCCATGTTCGGTGTCGATAAGGTGCAGCTCTTTGCGGCCGAGTCTACGGGTGTGAGTCATCGCAAGGTGCATTCTCGTGTGTCGGTGGGGTCGCGTTGGATATTTGGCATCTATGTATTGCTCACAGTGTCGTGTGCCATCTCGCTCCGCGTGTGTGGTATGGGGTGGTTTGATGCAGTAAACCACGCTCTCACAACGATTGCTACCAGTGGTTTCTCTACGCGACAAGCCAGCATAGGTGCGTTTGACTCGGTTCAGATTGAGTATGTGGTGACGCTTTTCATGTTCCTTAGTGGAATCAACTACACTCTATTGTTCCTCTTGCTGTTCAGAGGCAAGATCGGTGAGCTATATCGTAACACCGAGTTCCGTGTCTATCTTTTTACTATATTAGGCTTTACGCTGGTCATCACGCTGGGGTTGTTTGCTCAGGGGGAGGTGGGATTAGAAAAGGCCTTCCGTATATCGTTGTTCCAAGTAGTGTCGTTGCAGACCACTACCGGATTTGCTACTGCCGACTATATGCAGTGGCCTCCTTATCTATGGATGTTACTGAGCTTCGTCATGTTCTTTGGTGCTTGTAGTGGTTCGTCGACGGGTGCCATGAAGTGCGGTCGTGTAGCTATCTTGGCCAAGAGCATACGTGGCGAGTTTCGACGTATCCTTCATCCTAATGCCGTGATTCCTGTGCGTATGGATGGCGACCCGATTAGCCAGGGCACTCGTGCCACGGTGCTCACCTTCACCTGTCTCTACTTCCTTCTCATCTTCGGTGGCTGGTTTGTATTTATGGTGTTAGGGCTCGACTTTGTCGAGGGCTACAGCATCTCAGTCAGTTGTGTGGGTAACATAGGACCTGCTCTCGGAACTTTGGGCCCAGCCTACTCGTGGGGTGCGCTTCCTGTGACTGCCAAGTGGCTCAGCGCATTACTTATGCTTGTTGGTCGTCTGGAGCTATTCACCATCCTGCTGATGTTTACCGCTTCGTTCTGGAAGAAGAGCTAAAACAAGGGTGGAATAGTAAAAGAGAGGGCACGAATTCGTGCCCTCTCTCTCTATATATATATGTTGCGTCTCCCCTTATATATTATATAGATATAGCCAAGAGGTATATTACCACGGCTGGGATGGCGAAGAGCATGCTGTCCAAACGGTCGAGTATGCCTCCGTGCCCGGGGAGTATATGTCCTGAGTCCTTGATGTCGAGATGGCGCTTTATCATCGACTCGGTGAGGTCGCCGAAGGTGCCGAATACCACCACTACTATTGCCATGCCTACCCACTGCCATGCGTTCATGAAGGTGAAGAAGTGTTCCACGACAAACGCGCTGGCCACCGTGGCTAAGGCTCCTCCTATGGCACCCTCCCATGACTTCTTGGGCGAGATGCGGGGGAAGAGCTTGTGCTTGCCGTGTCTTCCGAACGTGATGCCGCTGAGGTAGGCTGCCGTGTCGTTTACCCATATGAAGATGTAGATGCATAGGGGAATGGCGTAGAAGCTATCCGCGCTCTTGCCCATGAAGCAGTCGAAGGGAACGAATGCCAATACGTTGATGAGTGCAAGAGGCAGCACCACGTAGAACTGGCTCAGCATGATGATGCCCAGGTTCGCAATGGGATTCTTGTGCTCGCTATAGAGCTCCTTGATGTAGAGGTACAAGAGGAGAGCAAGGTAGGGCACGAAGAGGATGAGCGACTCGCTCTGCGTCATGCTGTTGAGCCAAAAGGCAAAGAACAGGTAGCAGCTACCCACAATGACGATGGGGCGGTTGACCGACACCTCGCCGCGTTGTGATACTATCTTGATGAACTCATTCACCGTCAGTGCTGTCAGCAATAGGAACAAGGCGCCCAAGCTGACCGGACTGAAGTAGGTGCATAGCACCTGTATGGCAACGATGCCAATGGCGGTGATTGTGCGTAGGATGAAGTTCTTCATGTCGTGTTTTTAATTAGTGGTGTCTGTTACTTCTTGTCGTTGTCCTGGTCAAAGTCGAATCCCTCAAAGAGTCCCTCGTCCTTGCGCTTGCGTGGGCGCTCGCTCTTGGGCTTGGCTGGCTGCGAGTAGTCGGGAGCCTCGGTCATCGTGGACACTTCGGTGCGGGATTCTTGAGTCGCAGGTGTCTCCACCGCTGCTACCTCAGCCTCCGTAGCTTTCTCTGCTTCTAATGACTCTAAAGACCCTAAGGACTCACCATCCTTCGGGTTCTCGATGGGCATGGCCTGCTCTATAGGCTCCAGTATCTCCTCGCTACGCGAAGCCCAGGGGCGTTTGCCGAATATCTTCTCTGCATCCTCGGCAAAGATGACTTCGCGCTCAAGGAGCAGCGCGGCGAGCTGATGGTGGCCCTCCTTGTGTTGCTGTAGTATGCGCTTGGCGCGTTCGTACTGCTCGGCGATGAGCGCTTTCACCTCGCTGTCGATGAGTTCGGCGGTCTTCTCGCTATAGGGTTTGTGGAATTGTTCTTGGTTGTTATAGTAGCACAGGTTGGGTAGCTTGTCGCCCATGCCTGCGAATGCGATCATGCCATAGGCCTGCTTGGTCACGCGTTCGAGGTCGTTCATCGCACCGGTCGAGATATGTCCGGTGAAGAGCTCTTCAGCGGCGCGTCCTCCAAGGATGGCGCACATCTCGTCGAGCATCTGCTCCTTGGTCGTTATCTGTCGCTCCTCGGGCAGGTACCAAGCGGCGCCGAGTGCCTGTCCGCGAGGCACGATGGTCACCTTGATGAGGGGGTTGGCATATTGCAGGTGCCATGAGAGGGTGGCATGGCCTGCCTCGTGCAGCGCTATCGTGCGCTTCTCCTCGGCGGTGAGCACCTTGGTCTTCTTCTCGAGTCCGCCTATGATGCGGTCTACGGCCGCCAGGAAGTCCTCCTTGGTCACCATCTTCTTGTCGTGGCGTGCGGCGATGAGTGCGGCCTCGTTACATACGTTGGCGATGTCGGCTCCCGAGAATCCCGGTGTCTGGCGGGCCAAGAGGTCGATGTCTACCGACTTGTCCATCTTCAGGGGTTTGAGATGTACGCTGAATACCTCCTTGCGCTCGTTCAGGTCGGGGAGGTCCACGTGGATCTGTCGGTCAAAACGTCCTGCTCTCAGCAGTGCCTTGTCGAGGATGTCTACGCGGTTGGTAGCAGCGAGCACGATGACTCCCGAGTTGGTGCCGAAGCCGTCCATCTCTGTGAGCAGTTGGTTCAGCGTGTTCTCTCTCTCGTCATTGCCGCCCATGGCGGGGTTCTTGCCTCGCGCACGGCCTATGGCGTCGATCTCGTCGATGAAGATGATGCAGGGTGACTTCTCCTTGGCCTGACGGAAGAGGTCACGTACGCGTGAGGCTCCCACGCCCACAAACATCTCTACGAAGTCCGATCCCGAGAGCGAGAAGAAGGGTACATTGGCCTCGCCGGCTACAGCCTTGGCGAGTAGGGTCTTACCTGTTCCCGGAGGCCCCACGAGGAGTGCACCCTTGGGAATCTTACCTCCCAGCTCGGTATATTTCTCGGGTTTCTTGAGGAACTCCACGATCTCTTGCACCTCTTGCTTGGCCTCGGCTTGTCCTGCCACATCCTTGAAGGTGACGGGTATGGCGCCATCCTTCTCGAAGAGTTGTGCCTTCGACTTGCCTACGTTGAATACCCCTCCGGGGCCTCCTGAGGCACCACCGCCCATGCGGCGCATGATGAATATCCATATGCCGATGATGGCGATGAAGGGGAATACATTCCAGAAGATGTTGCTCAGCGTGTTGTCCTTCTTCTTATAGTCGAGTTTGCCGTTAAAGGTGCCTATCTTCTCCTGCTCGTCGAGGAAGCGATCGAGTGCCTCTACCGAGCCTGCTTCGAGGTACAGCACCACGGGTTGTCCCGTTTGCACGGCCGACTGCCCGAAGATGCGTGCTGCCGAGTCGGGGATGATGGTCAGCTCCACCTTGTTGTCATCATAGGCCACCACCTTCTCGGCATAGCCTTTGCTTACGTACTCCTTGAAATCCGAGTAGGAGATGTCTCGTGTGATGCTTCCCTCGCTGGGCTTGTCGCCCTGCATCCATAGGTATATGAGGGCGACGGCTATGATAGCATAGATCCATGAAAGGCTAAACTTGGGACCTTTCTTCTGTCCCTGTTGCCCGGGGGTAGGGCTGCCTGGCCGTCTTTGTTGTTGGTTGCTCATTGTGTCGTTTTAGTCTAGGTTAGGGATCTCGGTCAGCTCGGCGTCGGCCCACAGGTTTTCGAGGTTGTAGAAGTCTCGCTCCTCGGGAACGAAGACGTGTACGAGCACGTCACCATAGTCCATGGCCACCCATCGTGCCACGCGCATCCCCTCCACGGCGATGGGCTTCTCGCCAGCGTTGATGCGTACGTAGTCGCTCACCGAGTCGGCGATGGCCGCCACTTGTGTCGGGGTGTTTCCTTCACAGATAACAAAATATTTGCACACAGTGTTGTCCGTCCCCGTGAGGTCGGCCACTACGATATCCTTACCTTTCTTTTCTTGAATACCTTCGACGATTCTTTTTACTAATTCTTTTGTTTCGTTCATATCAATTATTATGTCTTCTTCTTATTATAGGGGATGTTCTCTTAAATCATACAAAGATACGTGGTTTTCTTGATAATACAGCCCTTCACACATGTAAAAATAACAAAAGAGCTGTAAAAAAGATTAAAAACGGGTAGTGATATCTGAAACTAGCTTTGGGAAGCGCCTGCATCACAACAAAAAAAAGAGTTCCCAGCATTGCTGAGAACTCTCCAGGGTGACTAGTGGGATTCGAACCCACGACATTCAGAACCACAATCTGACGCTCTAACCGACTGAACTATAGTCACCATCTATAGCTTTCGTTTCAAAAGCGATGCAAGGTTTGTGCCAACGAGCGAAATGTAAACTTGTTTACGATTTCCCTGCGAGTGCAGCCAAAAACTCGCGTGCTTTCTCAAAAGCGATGCAAAGTTACAATAATAATTTGAATGTGCAAGCGTTTGGGTGTATCTTTTTTTCATAAAAGGTTAAAAAAAGAGGAAAAGCGTGGGCTGAGAGGTGAATAATTTGCATTTTTTCTAGGGTTTTACTAATTTCGCACGATTAGAATCTACGAGTATGAGCGAAGAGAAATACATCAGCGTCAAGGGGGCGCGTGTCAACAATCTGAAGAACATCGAGGTCGAGATCCCTCAAGGCAAGCTTGTGGTGGTGACGGGTCTCTCGGGATCGGGCAAGTCGTCGCTGGCCTTCGATACGCTCTATGCCGAGGGACAGCGCCGCTACGTAGAGAGTCTGTCCTCGTATGCCCGCCAGTTTCTCGGGCGTATGAAGAAGCCCGAGTGTGACTTCATCAAGGGGTTGCCGCCTGCCATTGCCATAGAGCAGAAGGTGAGCTCGCGCAACCCACGCTCTACAGTGGGTACCTCGACGGAGATTTACGAGTATCTGCGTCTGCTCTTCGCTCGTGTGGGCAAGACCTACTCGCCCGTGACGGGACAGCTCGTCAAACGGCACGATACTGAGGATATCGTGACTTGCATGCGTTCGTATACTCCCGGCACACGCTTCACAGTGCTGGCACCGCTCGTCATTCGCGAGGAACGCACACTGGAGGAGCAACTCACCGTCAGTCTGCAACAGGGCTTTGCCCGAGTGGAGGTGGATGGAGAGATCATGCGCATCGAGGACCTATTGGAGAAGGGGACATCCGGTAATTCAGAATTCAAAATTCAGAATTCAGAATTAAGAATTGTAGTCGACCGCCTCAGCGTCGACGATAGCAAGGAGACCGTCAGCCGCCTCATCGACAGCGCCGAGACTGCTTTCTATGAGGGTGGAGGGGAGTGTATGTTGCGCTTCTACCCGGCAGGTATCCTGCATGCCTTCAGTAAGCGCTTCGAGGCCGACGGTATCGTCTTCGAGGAGCCTACCGAGCAGCTCTTCTCGTTCAACTCGCCCATGGGCGCTTGCCCCACATGTGGAGGCTTCGGACGGGTCATCGGCATCGACGAACAGCTTGTGGTGCCCAATACGGCGCTCTCGGTATACGACGGATGCGTGGTGTGCTGGCGTGGCGAGAAGATGAGCGCATGGCGCGATGAGTTTATACAGATTGCGGCACAGCATAATTTCCCCATCTTTACCCCTTACTATGAGCTGACCCAGGCTCAGAAGGACTTCCTATGGCATGGACCGAGGACGAAACCCTGCATAGACTCCTTCTTTAAGATGCTCGAGGAGAACCAATATAAGATACAGTACCGCGTGATGCTGGCCCGCTATCGCGGTAAGACGATATGTCCCACCTGTCACGGTTCGAGACTGAAGAAGGAGGCTGAATACGTGAAGGTTGGCGGGCGCAACATCTGCGAATTGGTGGAAATGCCCGTGGCAGAGCTGCACCGCTTCTTTGCCCATCTCACGCTCGACGAGCACGAGGCGGCCGTCGCCAAGCGACTGCTGGTGGAGATAAATAGCCGCCTGCAGTGCCTGCTCGATGTTGGGCTCGGCTATCTCACGCTGAACCGACTGAGCAACACGCTCTCGGGTGGCGAGAGCCAGCGCATCAACTTGGTGACCTCGTTGGGCAGTCCGCTCGTAGGGTCGCTCTACATCCTCGACGAACCCTCCATAGGCCTCCATAGCCGCGACACCGACAAGCTCGTCCGTGTACTGCGTCAACTACAGGAGGCGGGCAACACGGTCGTGGTCGTGGAGCACGACGAGGACATCATCCGCCGTGCCGACTACATCATCGATGTGGGACCTCACGCGGGGCGACTGGGTGGAGAAATCGTTTACAAGGGCGATATGCATGACCTACAGCTTGGGACGGAGAGTCATACCGTGCGTTACCTGCTCGGCGAGGAGACCATACCCGTGCCTCAGAGCCGCCGTCCGTGGAACAACTATATCATGGTGCGCGGAGCACGCCACCATAACCTCAAGGGTATTGACGTGAAGGTCCCGCTCAACGTGATGACCGTGGTGACCGGTGTCAGCGGTAGCGGCAAGAGCTCGCTCGTGCGCGATGTGCTCTACAATGCCCTGGCCCGCGAGTATAGCGAGGGCGAGGAACGCCCTGGCGAGCACCTGGGCATCGAGGGTGACATCCGTATGCTCAAGGCAGTCGAGTTTGTCGACCAGAACCCCATTGGCAAGTCGTCGCGCTCGAATCCCGTGACCTATCTCAAGGCCTACGACGAGATACGCAAGCTCTTTGCCGAGCAGCCCCTCGCCAAGCAACTGGGCTATACAGCGGGCTACTTCTCGTTCAATAGCGAGGGAGGCCGATGCGAGGAATGCAAGGGCGAGGGTACGATCACCGTGGAGATGCAGTTCATGGCCGACCTCGTGCTCGAGTGTGAGGCCTGCCACGGCAAGCGATTCAAGAGCGATACCCTGCTCGTGACCTACCACGACAAGAACATCCACGACGTGCTCGAGATGACTGTCAACCAAGCCGTCGAGTTCTTCACCGAGCATGGAGCCGCCAAGGTGGTGCGCCGCCTCAAGCCACTGCAAGATGTAGGGCTCGGCTATGTGAAACTGGGGCAGAGTTCGTCGACCCTCTCGGGCGGTGAGAACCAGCGTGTCAAGCTCGCCTACTACCTCAGTCAGGAGAAGAGCGAGCCCACGATGTTCATCTTCGATGAGCCCACCACGGGACTTCACTTCCATGATATCAAGCGCCTGATGCAATCGTTCGATGCACTCATCTCGCGCGGACACACCATCCTCATCATCGAGCACAATATGGAGGTCATCAAGTGTGCCGACCACATCATCGACATCGGCCCCGAGGGAGGCGATCG
Source organism: Bacteroidaceae bacterium (assembly GCA_045654565.1). Classification (GTDB taxonomy): domain Bacteria; phylum Bacteroidota; class Bacteroidia; order Bacteroidales; family Bacteroidaceae; genus UBA1189. The sequence continues at coordinate 3,745 of JAZONP010000079.1, read as the reverse complement.
CGGCGGCGACCTCGTCGTCTGTGGCACCCCCGAAGAGGTGGCTCAGTGTGCCGCCTCGCACACCGGTCGCTTCCTCGTCGAAAAGCTTTGAGCCGTGAGCTATGAGCCGTGAGCGATGAGCTATGAGCCGTGAGTTGACACTCGCGGAAGGAGAAAAAAAGGCAATAATATAGATGTTTGCCCAGAAGTCTCTGTCATCCCGAGCTTAGAGAGGGATCCCGCGCTGGGCCGACGCGGAGCATTAGCGTTGGTTGCGACGACGGGAGGTTTATCTCCCCAAAGGAGTCTTACACAAAGAGACGTTTGTGAGATCCTTCACTTCGTTCTGGATGACACAAACGCGGGAAATACATGGACTGGGTAAACTGCTATATTATCTCTTAAAAAAAACGGCCAACCGCTTGCTCGATTCCGAAAATATATCTACCTTCGCACCCCGTAGCACGACTCCCTGTGTGGAAAGTGCGGCAGTAGCTCAGTTGGTAGAGCATCAGCTTCCCAAGCTGAGGGTCGCGGGTTCGAGCCCCGTTTGCCGCTCCAGCGTAGAACTCCCCCAATAGCCTCACGGACTGTTGGGGGAGTCTCTTTTTTACGAATTTAGACACCCGCGCTTGGCTATCCCGTTCACATTCATTACCTTTGCGAAAAGACTATAACATAACCAAACGGATAACACGATGAAAAAGAGTATCTTGCTGCTTTTTGCAGCGTTATTGCCCCTCGTGGCTAATGCACACGACTTTGAGTTCGATGGAATCTACTACAACATTACTTCAGAAGAGGCCAAGACGGCCGAGGTGACCTACAAGGGAGATAATCCCTATAAGGGCGGGTGGTACTCCGGATCCATCACCATCCCCGCCACCGTCACCTATGATGGTGTGGCGTATAGCGTAACGAGCATTGGAGAAGAAGCTTTCTCTAAATGCAGCAGCCTCACCGCCATCAACATCCCCGAGGGTGTGACGAGTATTGGAAGCGGTGCTTTCTATGGTTGCAGCAGTCTTACCGCCATCGTCGTGGCAGAGGGGAACAAAGTATACGATTCACGTGGTGGCTGCAATGCCATCATAGAGACAGCAAGCAATACTTTGATATTAGGCTGCTCAACGACCATCATCCCCGAGAGCGTAACGAGCATTGGAGAAGGGGCTTTCTTTAGTTGCAGAGGCCTCACCGACATCACCCTCCCCGAGAGCTCGCAGTTGACGAGTATTGGATACATAGCTTTCTATGATTGCAGCAGCCTCACCGCCATCAACATCCCCGAGGGTGTGACGAGCATTGGTAATTGGGCTTTCTGGGGTTGCAGCAGCCTCACCGCCATCACCCTCCCCGAGGGCGTGACGAGTATTGGAGAGCGTGCTTTCGATGGTTGCAATAGCCTCACCGACATTATTGTAGCAGAGGGAAATGCCGTGTATGACTCCCGTGGTGGGTGCAATGCTATCATAGAAACAAGTAGCAATATCCTAATTACAGGATGCTCTGCCACAATTATCCCCAAGAGCGTGACGAGCATTGGAGACGCTGCTTTCTCTGAATGCAGTGGCCTCACCGCCATCAACATCCCCGAGGGAGTGAAGAGCATCGGAAGCAATGCATTTTACAACTGCAGATACATCGAATCCATCGTGCTGCCTAATGGATTGGAGACAATAGACTTTTCGGCATTCGCCTTTTGCCCCAACCTTGAGGAGGTATATTGCTATGCTGAAAATATACCTTCGGCAAAGCCCAACGCTTTCGATGGCTCGAATCTAAAACATGCCGTGCTACATGTGCCGGATGGCAGCATCGATAGCTACAAGGCCGCATCGCCGTGGAGCAAATTCAGTAATATGATGACCGACAATGAGGAGGCAGAGTCTCAAAAGGCAGTCATCGGTGTTCAAGGAACTTTTGATCTCAATGGTCGCAGCATAACGGGTGAAGGGCTTCCTCGTCCTAACATCACAACGCAAGCCGAGGGGCGTGTTGTGGTAACTATTACCGTAAATCCGGAAGGAGAGGTTGTCGCCACCAATATTAACCTTCGCACCAATACATCGGACCCCGAGTTGCGTAAGGTTGCAGAAGAGGCCGCCAAGCGAGCTCGCTTTAACAAGACAAACGGCGTGGATAACCAAATGGGAACAATTACCTATTATTTCAGAAAGCTATGATAAAATACCAGGTATACATCGTGAAGGTAGCCGACAAGGTGGTGAAGATTGGCATGTAACACCACACATCGCTCACAAAAACACTCACGGGAGCACCCCTCAGGGCGCTCCCGTGTGGTTTATCTGGGAAGGCGGCTTTTTTACTCGCGGAGATAGCCGCGGGGACAGAGTGACAAAGAAAGGAGCAAAAACTAAAACTCTACCACCGACCAATATGTGGATTCACTACATTCCGCAACGATGACCTCACCCTTAGCATTGATGATACTCCATTTGCCATCCTTTCGCACCTTCGCAAAACCTCTGTAGAAACGGCCTGCATCATCATAGATACAAGGCGCCACCACTTCACCCGTAGTGTTTACAAAGCCATATTTATAATTCTGTTTTACCAATGCAAGACCTTCGGAGAAAGAGCCTGCATAATCATAGATACAAGGCGCCACCACTTCACCTTGAGTGTTTATAAAGCCATATTTATAATTCTGCTCTACCTTCGCAAAACCTCTATAGAAAGGTAGTGCACGATCAAAGACACAAGGCACCACCACTTCACCCTTGGTGTTTATAAAGCCACATTTACCATTCTGCTCTACCGACGCAAAACCTTCGGTGAAAGACCATGCAACATCATAGACACAAGGCAACACCACTTCACCCTTGGTGTTTATAAAGCCATATTTATCATTCTGCTCTACTCTTGCAAAACCTTCGGAGAAAGAGCCTGCATCATCATAGACACAAGGCAACACCACTTCACCTTGAGTGTTTATAAAGCCATATTTACCATTCTGCTCTACCAATGCAAAACCTTCGAAGAAATAGTCTGCACTATCATAGATACAAGGCGCCACCACTTCACCCTTGGTGTTTATAAAACCCCATTTACCATTCTGCACTACCGACGCAAAACCTTCGGAGAAATAGTCTGCACTATCATAGATACAAGGCAACACCACTTCACCCTTGGTGTTTATAAAGCCATATTTACCATTCTGCTCTACTCTTGCAAGACCTTCGGAGAAACCGTCTGCACCATCATAGACACAAGGCACCACCACTTCACCTTGAGTGTTTATAAAGCCCCATTTACCATTCTGCTTTATCCTCGCAAGACCTTCGGTGAAAGACCATGCATCATCATAGACACAAGGCACCACCACTTCACCCGTAGTGTTTATAACGCCATATTTACCATTCTGCTCTACTCTTGCAAAACCTTCAGAGAAAAGGCCTGCATCATCATAGACACAAGGCACCACCACTTCACCTTGAGTGTTTATAAAGCCATATTTATAATTCTGCTCTACCGACGCAAAACCTCTATAGAAAGACCATGCACCATCATAGACACAAGGCACCACCACTTCACCTTGAGTGTTTATAAAGCCATTTTTACCATTCTGCTCTACCAATGCAAAACCTTCGGAGAAAGAGTCTACATGATCAAATTGCTTGCCAAACAAGATTTTTCCTTCACTATCTACAAAATACCCTATGCCGGCCTCGGTATTTACTGCAATGATGACTTTCGATGAGGACGAAGTGTTGACAACACTGCTGCTAACGCCGCAGGCACA
>JAZONP010000078.1:0-15910 GCA_045654565.1 Bacteroidaceae bacterium | reverse complement strand
CTCGACGGTCTGCTTCTGCGTGGTGTCGTAGTTGCTCACGCCCTCGAGGGGATTGGCAATCTGGCACATGTCGCTCTTGGCAGCCCAGCCCAGGGGTACGCGCACGAGCACCGAGCGGTTGCGGTCGCCCCAACAGATGTTCGTGGGGGCCTCCTGATGGGGCACGAGACGGAAGTACGAGGTGGGGTTGGTATTGCCGAAGGCGGTGATGGAGGGTGCGAGTTGCATCATACCTGCAATGGCCTTGCGGGCGGTAGCAGAGAGCACGCCAGCGTCGAGCATCTGGTTCTGACCATCCTTGACGATGCGCATGTGCACATGCAAGCCAGAGCCTGCCTTGCCGGCAGTGATCTTGGGGGCGAAGGTGATGTCGTAACCGTGCTTGTAGGCGAGGTTGCGGATGATCCACTTTGCCACCATAAGCTGATCGGCAGCATCGCAGGCATCGACAGGGAGGAACTCGATCTCGTTCTGCTCGTAGATCATGCCCTCGATGGTGAAGTTGCCCACCTCGGAGTGGCCATACTTGATCTGGCCGCCTGCCTGGGCTATGTAGGCCATGCACTGGGTGCGGAACTCGTTGAACTTGGCATAGGGAGCCGACTCGTGGTAGCCCTTCTGGTCGGTGGCGGCAAACATGCCACTATCGGGGGCGATGACGTAGTACTCCAGCTCGCCCATAGCCTGGAAATCCATGCCTGTCACCTCATGGAAGGCACGGCAGGCCTTGCGCAGGGTGTTCTCGGGTGAGCTCTCGAGGGGCTCGCCATCCTTGTTGAAGTAGGAGCAGAGCATCGAGAGCGTGGGGATCTCGGCAAAGGGATCCAGGAAGGCGGTGCTGAAGCGGGGCAACACGTAGAGGTCGCTGCTGCCTGCCTCGATAAAGGGAAAGAGGCTGCTGCCGTCGACACGCTCACCACAGGTGAGGATGGCATCAAGGTAGGCCTCGTTGTTGATGACGAAGTTGAGGGTCTTGAGGCGACCATCACCAGCGGGGTACATGAAGTTGACCATGCGAATGCCGGTCTCCTTGATATAACGCACGATGTCGGCCTTGGTAAACTCCTTGCAGGGTTTCTGCAAGTAGGCCACAATCTTGTTGGGGTTTAATGAGAGGTCTTTATTCATATTCTTTTTTTTTGGACAACGGACAACAGACAACGGACAACAGACAACGGACAACGGACAACGGACAACAGACAACGGACAACGGACAACGGACAACAGACAACGGACAACAGACAACGGACAACGGACAACAGACAACGGTCGCCATCCGGGCTGTTTGTTTTTTTACTACGGACTACAGATAACGGACTACAGACAACGGACTACAGACTACTTACTCTCCGGTTTTGGTTGTGATAGATATGCAATCATGTTATAAATACCACTGGATACGTCCAGGACCTTCGCTTGTAATTCCACGCGCTGGTTTGGAGAACAATATCCCAAATCTTCACATAGATACAGCATACTCTTCACCTCAGAACAACTACCTTTAGCTATATTCAAATAACGTATAAATACAGAGTCTGAATTATACTCAAATCCCTCTGCAATGTTATTCATAATGGAGACTGCGGCACGTTGAATCTGATCTTTGAATCCATAATCCCGATTATCAGCCATCAACTTATAAATAAGTGAGACCAATTCACGAGCATCAATCCAAATACGTAGATTCTCTAATGTCCTAGCCATACAAGTCTGCTGTCTGCTGTCTGTCGTCGGTTGTCTGTTGTCCGTTGTCAATTATTTACTCCACTCCCTTCTTAATCACGTAGCGGATGAGGTCGTAGAACTTCTGTACGGTGGGAATGAGGACGCGCTCGTCGGGTGAGTGGGGCGACATCAAGGTGGGACCGAATGAGATCATATCCATGCCCTCGTTAACAGCACCGATGATACCGCACTCGAGGCCGGCGTGGATAACCTTCACCTCAGGCTCCTTGCCGAAGAGCTCCTTGTAGGTCTCCTTCATAGCAGCGAGCACATGAGAGTTTACGTTGGGCTGCCAGCCACTGTAGCTACCGCTGAACTCGACACGCATACCGGCCATAGAGAAGCAGCTCTCGAGCGAGATGGCTTGATACATCTTCATGCTCTCTGATGAGCTGCGCACGAGGAGGCTGAACTGGGCCTTGCCCTCACCAATCTCGATGATGGAAAGGTTGCTTGAGGTCTCCACGGTGTCGGGGATGGTGGGGATATAGCGCATCACGCCGTTCTGACAGGCGAGGATGGCGTCGATGAGGTTGTCGCGAATCTCCTCGGGGGTCTCGCTCTCGGGAAGCTCTACCTCCTCTACGGTGAGGGTGATACCGCTCTCGATGGTAGCAAACTCCTCATTGAAGAGGGCCTCGCAACGGGCTGCCAAGTCCTTGATGTCCTCAACGGCATCCTCGGGCAGAGTGAGCACCACGAAAGCATCGCGGGGAATAGCATTACGCATGTTACCGCCCTTCCACTGGGCGAGCTGGGCGTCGCACTCGAGCACAGCCTCACGCACAAAGCGACCCATGAGCTTGTTGGCATTGCCACGGCCCTCGCAGATCTCGAGGCCTGAGTGACCACCACGCAAGCCTTTCAGGGTCACGCGCACGGCCTTGTAGTCCTCTTCGGGCTCTATCTCCATATATTGCAGTGTAGCGGTAACATCGATACCACCGGCACAGCCGATGTAGAGCTCGCCCTCGGCCTCGGAGTCGAGGTTGAGCAGTACCTTGCCCTGCACAGTACCGGGCTTGAGGCCAAAGGCACCAAACATACCGGTTTCCTCATCGGCGGTGATGAGACCTTCGAGCGGACCATGCTCCAGAGTATCGTCCTCCATGATGGCCATGATGGCGGCTACGCCAAGACCATTGTCGGCACCGAGCGTGGTGCCACGGGTGCGCACCCAGTCGCCATCCACGTAGCAGTCGATGGGGTCTTTCTCAAAGTCATGTGTGCTCTCGGCCGTCTTCTGAGGCACCATATCCATGTGTGCCTGCAGCACGATACCCTTGCGCTGCTCCATGCCGGGAGTGGCGGGCTTGCGCATGATAATGTTGCCAGCCTCATCCATGAAGGTCTCTACACCAATCTTCTTGCCAAAGTCGAGCAGGAACTGCTGTACGGGTTCGAGATAGCCCGAAGGACGGGGCACCTGTGTCAACGCATAAAAATGTTTCCACACGCTCTGAGGAGCTAATTCTGCAATTGTACTCATAGTATTTTATAATTAGGAGTTAGGAATTAGGAGTTAGGAGTTCTAATCCTATAATCTTATTTGACGTATAATCTCAATTCTAAATTTTTAATTTTCAACTTTCAACTTACGATTCCGCACCTGCAACGCTACCCAGCCGTAGACACCGAGCATGATGACCCCGAGGGTCTGGAAGGTGTGTACGATGAGGGCAAACGACGAGGCACCGGTCTGTGACACGCCATAGAGCGTCATCATGGAGATGACCACGAAATGCCACGGACCCGCTCCGTTGGGGGTGGGTATGATGATGGCCAGGCTGATGGCGGCAAAGATGACCAGCGCCTGCACCACCGTGAGCTGTGCCGTGAAGGGGAAGCAGAAGAAAGCGATGTAGAACTCAAGGAAATAGCCTACCCATATACCTATCGTATAGAGGAGGAACAATCCCTTGCGGTTCATGGTCTTGAGCGAGAGCAAGCCATCGACGAAGCCGCTTATGGCCTGCTTCACCTTGGCATATAGCTTGGTCTTCCTCAGCGGCATCCACAAGGCCACACAAGCCACCACCACAGCCGCCACGACAAGGTAGGTCTTGGGAGAGGTCAAGAGCTCGGCAAACGAGGCCTCATTGGTGCCCGTCTGCGCAAAGAGCGACAAGAACACATCGAGCTGAGTCAGCAGCATCACACACACGAAGAGGAGCACCAACAACATATCGATGAGTCGCTCGGCGACCAGTGTGCCCAGCGCCTTGCTGAAGGGTACCTTGTCATACTTCGTGAGTACCGCACAACGCGACACCTCGCCCACGCGAGGAACCAGCACATTGGTGGCATAAGCCACAAAGATGGAGTCGATGGAGTCGCCCACCTTGGGACGATAGCCCAGGGGTTCGAGCGTGATGAGCCAGCGCAAGCCACGAAAGATATGGCTCAGAGTGATGGGGATGAGCGAAGCAAAAAGCCACCAGATATTCATCTCGTCGAGGAAGATGCGCTTTGCCTCGGCAAAGTCAAAGTCTCGATACATCCAATAGAGCAATCCGCCCGCGATAAGCAGCGGAAGCACTATCTTCATTGCATTCTTCAGTATCTTTCCCACAATTCTTGCAAACTTTTAGCCGCAAAAATAGGATATTAAATCGTATTCAGCAAACGAATCCAAGGTTTTTTCGTTTTTTCCACAACTCCTATAGATACAGCCAATAGGGACATACATCCCGCCTATTTGCACAGGCCGCAAATGCACTTTATCTTTGCACCAAGAAAACAAAGGACACATACACTTGTTCAAGAACCAAAACATTAATAATAAAGACCTCTATGACAACAACAAAATTTAAAGGAAATACCGTACACCTCGACGGACAGTTCATCACCGAAGGAGCAAGGGCCCCTCAAGTGGCATTGGTAAAAAACGACCTCAACACCTTCTCACTCGATGAGTGTAAAGGAAAGTATGTGGTGATGAACATCTTCCCGAGCATCGATACGGGGGTGTGTGCCACCTCGGTACGCAAGTTTAACCAGCTGGCCGCCTCACTGCCCAACACCAAGGTGGTGTGTATCTCTCGCGACCTGCCCTTTGCCCAAAGCCGATTCTGCGGTGCCGAAGGAATCGAGAATGTGGTGACAGCATCGAACTTCCGCCCCGACTGTACCTTTGGCACCGACTATGGAGTGCAGATGAGCGATGGCCCACTGGCCGGACTCCTTGCCCGCTCCGTCGTGGTGGTAGCTCCCGACGGCACGGTATGTCATGCCCAATTGGTGCCCGAGATTACCACCGAGCCCGACTACGAAGCCGCCATCAAGGCTATACGATAACGCACGGTCCATAACGTAGCTATTAGCGCGATGCCCATCGAACACAGCGATGAGCATCGCGCCAATCTGTTTCAGCCCCATCACCTGCTGGCGACGAGAACGGAGCGCGAACAAATGCACAAATATTTTGGAGATAATATAGCAGTTTACCCAGTCCATATATTTCCCGCGTTAGTGTCATGCTGAACGTAGTGAAGCATCTATTTCCCGCGTTAGTGTCATGCTGAACGTAGTGAAGCATCTCGCAAATGCCTCTAACTAAGTCCCAGCGCGAGATCCCTCTCTACGCTCGGGATGACAGAACTTCTGGGTAAACATCTATATTATTGCCAATATTTTTCCGCATTATCTTCGCTCAACCGAAAAATTACATTAACTTTGTATCTTATTATATACCCAAACAAAACCGATGAGCGAACCGAAGAAGAGATTATTGGGCATGGACCTCGCCGAGATGCAGGCAGTGACCAAGGAGATGGGCATGCCTGGCTTTGCCGCACGCCAGATGATGGAGTGGATCTACGTGAAGCGTGTGCGCTCCATAGATGAGATGACCAACCTCTCACTCAAGCATCGCGAAGCACTGAACACTCACTACGAGGTGGGCATCAGCGATCCCATAGAGGGCATACACTCGGTGGACGGCACCATCAAATACCTCTTCAAGATACGCGAAGGGCAGTTCGTCGAGGCGGTGTACATCCCCGACGACGATCGCGCCACACTGTGCGTATCGTCACAAGTGGGATGCAAGATGCACTGTGCCTTCTGCATGACAGGGCGCCAGGGATTCAGCGCTCACCTAACGGCAGGGGAGATTCTGAACCAGTTCTACGCCATCCCCGAGAGCGCATCGCTCACCAACGTGGTGATGATGGGTATGGGAGAGCCACTCGACAACACTGACGAGGTGCTCAAGGCATTGCGACTCATCACTGACACTAAGTTGCAGGCATGGAGCCCCCGGCGCATCACCCTCTCGACGGTAGGCGTGAAGGGCAACCTCAAGCGTTTCCTCGACGAGAGCGAGTGCCACCTGGCCATCAGCCTCCACGCCCCCACCCCACAGCTACGCTCCGAGCTGATGCCTGCCGAGCGCATCTACTCCATCACCGATATGGTGGAGGTGCTCAAGGGATATGACTTCACCGGTCAGCGTCGCTTGTCATTCGAGTATATCCTCTTCGACGGAGTGAACGACACGATGGCCGATGCACGCAAACTAGTGCGCCTACTCGACGGCCTCCAGTGCAGAATCAATCTCATCCGCTTTCATGCCATCCCCGACTCGGAACTCGACGGTGTGCCCATGGAGCGCATGGTGGCCTTCCGGGATTATCTGACACGCCACGGGCTGTTCACCACCATCCGTGCCTCACGAGGCGAGGACATCTATGCAGCCTGCGGCATGCTATCGACCAAGAAACTCAAGAATCAACCTAACAAATAATCATAACCATTATGAAAAAGTATTTCACCTATATGGCCGCCTGCCTTGTTGCGCTTTGCATGGCAAGTTGCGGTAACGACAAGCAGGGAAACACCCAGGAGAAGAAGGGTACAGCAAAAGAGCAAGCCCAGCAGAAAGCAACGGCTAAAAAGAAGAAAAACAAAAAGAGCTTCATGATGCCCAATGCCAGCGGATTGCCCTATGAGATGCTCGTGGTGATGGACGAAGAGCAATGGGAACGCCCCGTGGGACGTGCCGTATACAATGTGCTCGATAGCGACGTACCTGGGTTGCCCCAATCTGAGCGTTCGTTCCGTATCACCCGCATCAACCCCAGCGGCATGAATAGCAACATGTTTCGCATCATGCGCAACATCATCAAGGTAGATATTCAAAAGGACAGATACACCCAGCCTAAGTTGAAGTTCTCACGCGACGTGTACTCATACCCCCAAATGGTAATGACACTGCAAGCTCCGGACGAAGAGAGCCTGGCTCAATTCGTAGAGGAGAACGCACAATCCATCATCGACTTCTTCACAAGAGCCGAGATGAACCGCGAGATCAACAACCTACGCGAGAAGCATAACCCCGAAGTGTCACGCCTTGCCAAAGAGATGCTTGGCGTCGACGTATGGGTACCTTGGGAAGTGAACAAGTTCAAGAAGGGTAAGAACTTCCTTTGGGCATCGACAAACAATGGAGAGAAGGATATGAGTATCGTACTCTACTCCTACCCCTACACTGATGTCAACACCTTCACACTCGAGTATTTCCTCGCCAAGCGTGACTCGGTGATGAAAGCCAATATCCCCGGTGGTCCCGAGGGAAGCTATATGACCACCAACCACGACTACACCTACGTGAAAGATGCTACCGTGCATAACAAGTATGCTCAGGTGGCACGTGGCCTGTGGTTTGTGCAGGGTGACCGCATGGGAGGCCCCTTCGTGTCGCACTCACGAGTAGATGAGGTGAACGGACGCGTCATCGTTGCCGAGGCCTTTGTTTATGCACCAGAAAGCATGAAGCGCGACCTCATACGCCGCATGGAGGCTGCTCTCTACACCTTGCAGCTCCCCCAGCAGGAGGAGATCAACAGCCTATCGTATAGCCTGGACGAGATTGTTATTGAACCCGAAATAAAATAAACAGAATGGAACATACCAAAATAAAAGTCGGCATCACACAGGGTGATGTCAATGGCATAGGCTACGAGGTAATCCTCAAAGCCTTCGAAGACCCCACGATGCTCGAGCTGTGCACTCCCATCGTGTATGGTTCGCCCAAGATAATGACCTACCATCGTAAAGCACTTGAGATGGAGACCTCGTTTACCATCATCAACTCGGCCTCGGAAGCCGTACATGGCAAGATCAATGTCATCAACTGCTGCGACGATGAGGTGAAGGTAGAGCTGGGCAAACCCAATAAAGAGTCGGGCAAGGCAGCCTTTGACGCTTTGGAGAAGGCTATGACAGAGTATAAGGAGGGGAAGTATGACGTACTCGTCACCGCCCCCATCCACAAGCAAATGATACAGTCGGAGAGCTTTACCTTCCCCGGACACACCGAATACATCGAACAGAGCGTGGGCGAAGGTAACAAGGCCTTGATGATACTCGCCAATGATTGTCTGCGCGTGGCGCTCGCCACCGGACATATCCCCGTGAGCAAGGTGGCCTCAACGCTTACCCAAGAACTCATCGTGGAGAAGCTCACCATCTTCAACTCTGCACTCAAGAGCGACTTCGGCATCGGCGCACCGCGCATTGCCGTACTCGCCCTCAATCCTCACGCAGGTGACGGGGGAGTCATCGGTACCGAGGAGGAGACCATCATCACCCCGGCCATCAAGGAGGCACGCGAGCAGGACATCCTCTGCTTTGGTCCCTTCCCTGCCGACGGATTCATGGGAAGCGGGGCTTTCAGCCACTTCGATGGCGTGCTCGCCATGTACCACGACCAAGGACTTGCACCCTTCAAGACATTGGCCATGGAGAATGGAGTAAACTTCACTGCCGGCCTGCCCATCATACGTACCTCGCCCGACCATGGTACAGCATTTGACATTGCCGGAAAGAACCAGGCCTCGGCCGACTCATTCCGCCAAGCCATCTACATGGCCATCGACATCTACCGCAACAGAAAGAACGATGCCGAAGCCAATCGCAACCCTCTGCGCAAACTCTACTTCGAGAAACGTGACGATAGCGACAAACTGAAATTAGACTAATCAGGCGAGGAGCGCCTCAGCCCCCTTCAACTAAAATACTTATAATATAGGAGAAATAGATTATGATGAACAAGTGGTTCGAATGTAAAGTAAAATATGTAAAGACCATGGAGAGTGGTCTGGAAAAACCCGTAACAGAAACCTACCTCGTAGACGCCCTCTCGTTTACCGAAGCTGAAAAGCGCTTCCTCGAAGAGATTCGCCCCTTCATGAGCGGCGAGTTTGAAGTCACCAGCATCAAACCCGTCAAGATAGCCGACATCTACTACTGCGACCTGGAGAGTGCCGACAAGTGGTTCAAGTGCAAACTCGCCTATATCACCGTGGATGAAAAGAGCGGCGTAGAGAAGAAGAGCTACTCTTACGCACTCGTACAGGCTGGAGACCTGCGCGAAGCCATCAAGTACCTCGACGAAAACATGAAGGGAACCCTCGGGGACTATGAGATTACTACCGTGACAGAGACTCTCATCATGGATGTATTCCCCTATAAAGCGGAGCTTTGAGCCGTTGGCCGTAGCCAAGAGCCAAAAAAGCTAAAAAACAAAAGCCATGTCCATCGCTACAAAGATACAGCAGCTACGCAGTTCACTCCCTATGGGGGTGAACCTGCTTGCTATATCCAAGTTCCAACCCATCGAGGCACTGCAAGAGGCCTACGATGCCGGACAACGCATGTTTGGTGAAAATCACATCCAAGAGATGGCCGCCAAGGCAGCCACATTGCCCAAAGATATTGAGTGGCACTTCACTGGGCATGTGCAGACCAATAAGATTAAGTATATGGCTCCGTTTGTGAGCCTTATCCATGCCGTCGACTCCTTCCGTCTGTTACGCGAGATTGATAAGCATGCCGCCAAGCACGAACGTGTCATCGATTGTCTGTTGCAGATACACATCGCACAAGAAGACACCAAGTTTGGCTTCACCATCGACGAGTGCCGCACGATGCTTGCCACCGAGCCTTGGCGCGAACTGCATCACGTGCGCATCGCGGGTCTCATGGCCATGGGTAGCAACACTGACGATATGGAACAAGTGCGTGGCGAGTTCCGTCAGATGAAGCAGTTCTTCGACGAGCTCAAGAGCACCCACTTTGTCGACGAGCCCTCATTCTGCCAACTCTCCGAAGGCATGACCGACGACTACCCCATCGCCATCGAAGAGGGCAGCACCATCGTGCGCATCGGCTCGATGATATTTGGAGAGCGCATTTAAACGCATTTAAATAGCGAATAGAAAATCCGCCTCGCAACCACGCCTCGCACCAATCTTCGTTATTTGCTCCATTAGCACATTTTGTTTCATTCGCAACTTGGATATCTTTTACATCCATGGGGTGCGGTGCATATTTTATTATTCTTTGCTTTTACGATTTCTTACATAGAACTATCGCATTGGCAAATTCTATCATTATCTCTATCCAAATGTTCTTTTATTTTCTTACTTCCATATTTCCACATCTTGTGACAAAACACTAGAAACACAATTAGTAGTATACCACTAATTGCAGGAGTAACATTAATAATGAAAAGGATAGAATCATATAATCCATGCACTAGGATGGGAGCAACTAAGACAAGAACTTTATTTTTCAATGAGTTCTTTGGACAGAATTTAGCCAACGAATAATAATATCCCATCAAAATACCAAAACAAAAATGTCCTGGCACTGCAAATATGGCACGTGCAATACCTACCGAAAGAAATGTTTCCTCATTAGAGAACAGATACATTACATTCTCTAATGCCGCAAAGCCAAGAGATACACACACCGCATAGACGATGCCATCCACATTTTCATCAAAGTACCTATTCCTTCACAATACCATCCACAACATGAAAAGCTTAGCAATCTCTTCGGGTATGGCCGCACCAAAGAAAGCCTCACTAATACAGCCTGACACATTGGTTGCCTCGGAAGGATATACCCCCATCCATCCTAATGGTATTGACATGCATAATGACAGAGGCACAGCCCCCACCCCATACAAAAATGCTTTCAGCAATTCATTTACAGGTTCTGGAGACTTCCTATCCTTATAATATATGTAGTATGCAAGGACAGCTATGGGTAGTAATGCTGTGAGTAAAATCAAGTAATCCATAAATAGTGATTGGATAGTGTTAGTTTTTAGAGTTGTTTGATTTGGCTTTGCGATGTCTGCAAACTCCCTCTCTTCAGTTTTTTCTTTACTCCTCCAACATCGCCTTTATCTTCTCATCCGTCTTGTAGAGTTTATCTTTACACAACTTGATGAGTTCCTGAGCATCCTTAAGACGTTCGGTCAACTGATCGATATCCAGTTCGTTCTTCTCGATTTGTGAGACAATAGTCTCCAATTCCTTCATTGCTTCTTCGTATTTCATATTTGATTCTTGTTTCGTGTTTAGAGTGTAGTACCTATAACCTTTAACCCAGCATCTTTCAATTGTCAATTATTCTGCTCTTCACCTCTCCCTCGGCCAGGGTTGTAGTGAGCACGCTTCCCTCGGGCAGATTGGCAGCATCGCGCACTACGCGTCCCTCACATCGGGTGATAGAGTATCCGCGCTGCAATATCAACATGGGCGAAGCTCCCTCAACAACCTTCTCTATCAGCTCCAATCGATGTTTCTGTGCCATCAAGGTTTTCTGTAAGGCCGTGTGCATACGCATCTCCAATTGCTCTATGCGATGCAAGCCATTGGCATGTATCACAGAGAATAATCCCGGAAGTCGCTGCGCAATCTGCTCCACCCGTTTCTCTTCGCGATGGATACGGTTTGTTATTCCCGTCACCAAAGAGTTGGTCAGCCCGTCAAGCACCGTAGCTGTTTCCATCAAACTGGCGATAAGATACTCGGCCGCCGCTGTGGGTGTCTTCACACGCGTGTGTGCCACCACGTCGAGCACCGTGTCGTCTCGCTCGTGACCAATGCCCGTGATGATGGGTAAGGGAAATTGCGCACAGTTAGCCGCCAAGGCATAGGTATCAAATCCCGAGAGGTCGCTCGTGGCACCACCACCACGAATAATAACCACCACATCCCAAAGGTCGCGTTCGGAGGCAATCCTATCTAAAGCAGCGATGATGGTCTCCTCTACCCTATCACCCTGCATCACGGCAGGAAACAGTTTGGGATAGAAAACGAAGCCATAGGGATTGCCCGTTAGCTGGTCACAAAAGTCGCCATACCCTGCCGCACCCGCCGCAGATATTACCGCTACACGCTGCGGAAGCTGGGGCATCGGCAACTCCTTATTGAGGGTAAGCACTCCCTCCTCTTCGAGTTGTTGCAATATCTCGCGACGGCGACGTGCCATGTCGCCCAGCGTATAGGTGGGGTCTATGTCATACACCGTGAGCGACAGACCATATTGTTCATGATACTCCACACTCACTTGCAGCAACACCTTGATACCCGCCGTGAAGGATTGTCCCGTGGTGCTCTCAAAATAGGGCTTCAGAATCTTGTATACGTTGGACCATATATTACCTCGAGCCTTGGCCAACAACACATTGCCCCGCTCAGCCTTCTGCACCAGCTCGATATAGCAATGTCCGTTGTAAGCCTCACGCACTTCGCTCAGCTCGGCCTGCACCCAATAGGCATCGGGCAAGCCCTCACGCAAGGTTTGACGTATGAGTCGCCCCAATTCATATAGTGATAGTGCTTCCATTTTCATCATCTTTTAAGAGTCCATCCTGCTCATCTCACAGATACCGGTATCATCGTCTCTTCATTGGGCCATTGAGGCAGAAAGAATAGCGGCCGAGGTATACCATCAATACCATCCCATTCAATGCGGCTAATGCAGTTCAGCTCGGGCGGACCGAAGGCAAACGACCTTCCGTAGAGTAGCACAGCATTTCGCTCATGACATATCTTCCACAGCCCACCTCCATAGGCACACTCCTCGTTCCACTGCAAGAGATCGCGATGTTGATACACCCTTCCAAACCTCAACGTGCCATCGCTGGTGATGATAAATTTCTGATACATGACAGACTCTTTCTTTCCTTTTGCAAATGTAATCCCTTTTCCGCCAATTTACAATGAGCACTGATACTTTTTGTAGCATTTTTCAACTTCCATCCTCCAACTTTGAATTGGCGTCAACTTTCGACTCACATTTCAACTTTCAAAAATAAAGTTGTACCTTTGCGCTCGCTATGAAACCTCTAAGTAAAAATGCACTGATAGGCTATCCTGCGGGGATAATCACGGGCATCAGCTATGGTCTGAACCCACTCTTCGGCATGCCACTTATGAACAAGGGAGCCGAGGTTGAGTCCATCCTCTTCTTCCGCTATGGTATTGCCGTAGTCATCCTTGGTGCCGTACTCCTCTGCGACAAACAGAGTTTCAAAATCACCTGGCGCCAGGCAGGCATCCTACTTATGCTCGGCTTACTCTACACGGCCAGCAGCGTCACCCTCTTCGAGGCCTACAAATACATACCCTCGGGCCTGGCCACCACGCTCGTATTCCTCTACCCCGTACTCGTGGCGCTCATCATGGTTTTCTTGCGGGTCGTTCCCTCTTGGCAGGTGTGGCTTGCCATCGCAGCTACGTTCGTGGGGGTTATTATTATGACACAGAGCGACGCCACCCAACAGATTAATCCGTTGGGTGTGGTGCTCTCCATCGGTTCGGCCCTGGTGTATGCCCTATTCATCGTCATCATCAACCGTAACCGTACCATAAGCACCATCTCCAACTCGTTGCTTACCTTCTACACCCTCTGCGTGGGGGCTGTGGTGTTCCTATCGCGTATTGCCATGTCGGACACGCATATCCTTACTGGCATCACCACCCGCATGGACTGGTTCAACCTCGTAGGGCTGGCCCTGTTGCCCACCATTGTCTCCACTGCCACACTGGCCGTTGCTACGCGTAACATCGGAGCCACCAAGGCCTCCGTGCTAGGAGTCTTCGAACCTATTACCGCCATCCTCGTGGGCACCCTCGTCTTTGGCGAAGCCCTCACCAACAACATCCTCCTCGGCATCACCATCGCCATGGTAGCCGTCACCTTCATGATTATCTCCACAAAGCGGTGAAACAAGAACAATCGTCCGTGTGCCCTTATTCAGAGGTCTATATACGAACAATGGGAGCCATGCGGCTCCCATTGTTCTGTTTTCGTTTTCGTCTTCGTTTTCGTTAATATAACTCTTCCCTCTTAAAGCGGAGGGGCTTTTTCATGGGAATGCTTGTTTTGAGAATATTAATACTCTTGCCGAACACTTATTACTTCCGCTCGGCTTGGGAGGTTAGTGAGCAAGTGGGCGGTCAAGCTCACTGACCTTATAATTATTACTGCAAAGTCACCGACTTGAAAGTATATCCGATAAATGACTTGTTATTATGGTAATCACTACCGTTATAATCCGTTTCGGTAGCAGTCCAATACTTCGTACTGCTGTCAAAGGTCATCACTTTCTGATCCGATGACAATACGAGTTCGATATTCTTCGTATCATTAGCCAGACAGAACAAGCCGTCGTCAATTGATTCATAAAGCTGATTTACGGATACAACAGAGCCTAATGTCACCTTCATCAAAGATGTACACATCATGAATTCAATTGCTCCAAGATTTGTTGCTTTGGGTGCATAGACAGTCTCCAAAGCCTCGCAGGAGTTGAAAACACCATTTCCCAGATCGATACATTCCGGTAAAGAAATGGTTTTCAATGCGTAGCATTCACTAAATACAGCATCACCAAGGGTTTGAACAGAAGGGAGATAGACATCGGTAAGCTTCATGCAACCTTCAAGTGCAAAGCCTTCAATTTCAATCACATTCGGTGCAGAAAAGCTGGTCATTGCACTACTAAAAAATGCGGATTCACCAATCGTTGTGGCATCGGTCAAGGTGACAGACCGCAATGCCGCACCAGCTCGCCAGTTTTCGTTTACATACTCATCAACATAGAATGTACATTCCGGAACCGTCTTTGCTCCGCTGATAGTCAAGTCGATGGTTCCTGAATAATTCATTACCAAGTCATAATGATCAAGGGACGGGTCTACAGTGGTAGCAAGGGCTGCGGTAATGGCAGAGAACATCGTAGCATCAGCATTTTCGGCAAGTTTGATTCGGATATCGGTCTCGCCTGCTGCCAGCTTTGCCGCGATAGCGTTTTGCAAGGTTTCAGCTGTTGTATTCTCATCGGCTTCGATATATTCCTTTCCAACCAAAAGCGTAAATGCACGATGCTCACCTTCGCCAAGGGTGAAATCTTCTTTTGCTTTGACGATAAGCGGCTCAGTTGCTCCATCGACCGTCACACGCATCAGTTCATCACCGACCTTGTATTCACCCGGCATCACGATAGCGGTAAACTTGCCGTCACGAATGTAAGCACTAACCCATTGGCTTTCCTCATCTACACTCATTATGCCTTCCTGAGTATAATCAAAGGTAGCCGTACTACTTGTTGAATAAACCTCTGCCTTGGAGAGAACAGTTCCCTGTGCGAACTCATTTTTAATGTCATAAGTAGCTGTAATCATCGCCATACGATGCTTCATTGCAAATGTTACCGCACCCTGACTCTTTGAACTGACGCAATAGGCATTCATATAGTCGGCGGATTTCAGTTTGGGCTCATCGCTTTGGTCTGTCGGCAGTGTAAAACTTCCATATTCGCTTCCAGCAGGATAAGATGCAAGTAATGTATGGCTACCATCACCATCCCAATAGAGTTTCTTGTCCTGTGTCCACGACGCAGATTCATCGACAACCGAGGCTGTAAAGGTTGCATTCATACTATTTGAAGTATTAAACACAAGGATTTGGTCGCCATTCTCCCACTTGTCACCTGTGCCGAGGGTGTTTACACGGGTCTGTATCGCATCGCTAGTGAAACTGATGCGGATTTCATCGTTGCCTCCCTGCGGAGTGAAATCATCTTCCTGCTGGCAGGCAGTGAAGCCCAATGTCAGTAGGGCTAAGACCGCATAGATAAATTTCTTCTTTCTCATATCGTTAATTTCTTTTATTATTTCCCGTCATGACCGACCTGATCGGCCATCTACTCTGTCATCCCCGGCTCCGACCGGGGATTTCTTTGTGAGCAGGTAGGCGGCCAGGCCATCCTGCCCTAAATGTTATTTACTCACCCACAAATGTGATGGACTTGAAGGTGATCGTTTGGGTGAGTTCTCTTTCACCGTAAATGTACTTATACGTCCAAGTGTCCTCACTC
>JAZONP010000077.1:0-14565 GCA_045654565.1 Bacteroidaceae bacterium | reverse complement strand
TCTTCACCTCCCTCTGTGTGCGCCACTCCTCGCCAGCAAATCGGCTGAAGAGGTAGGGATAGGCGATATCGGGCTCATTGGCGGGGTCATAGTGTCCGTTGTCAAACACGCTCTGCAGCCTATCCACATAGCCCTTCTTGCCACCCATGAGTCGCGCGAGCCCCTCCACGTCGTGTGTCGAGGCAAAGGTATAGCTCCATGCCGACCCCTCGTGAAATCCCGGTATATTCTCAAAGTGCTTGCCTGTGGCGGGGTCAAAGTCGCCCAGGAAGGTGCCGTCGAGGCCGATGGGGCGCAGCGTGCCATACTCCTTGTCGTAGTAGCGTCGGTAGCTCTGTGCACGGCGTGCAAACTCCTTCGCCCGCCGCTTGTCGCCCAGCGAGTCGGCCAGCTGACCGATGGCATAGTCGGCCATGCAGTACTCCAGGGCGTGCGACACCGAGTTGTCGCCCGAGAGGTCATTAGCAAAATACCCCACGGGGATATATCCCTTGGCGATGTAGGGGTCTATGTCGGGGCGCATGGGATTGTCGGCACCCGGTGTGGTGGCCGACTTGAGCATGGCCTCATAGGCCGCACGGATGTCAAAGTCGCGTAGCCCCTTCACCCAGCTGTCTGCGATGACGATAGCCGCAGGGTCGCCCTCCATGGTGTAGGTCTCCCGCCCAAAGAGTTCCCATCGGGGCAGCCATCCATGCTCCCGGTACATATCCACCATCGAGCGCAGCATATCGGTCTGCCGCTCGGGGTATACGAGAGTGAGCAGCGGGTGCAGGTTGCGATAGGTATCCCATAGCGAGAACACCGAGTAGCGCGTATAGTCGGCCCGCCCTATCTCCCCGCTCTCCATCATCGGATATTCGCCATTCACATCGCTGATGATGCTTGGGTGTATGAGTGCGTGGTACAGTGCGGTGTAGAAGATGGTCTGCTGGTCGGGCGTTCCCCCTTCGACCTGTATGCGTCCCAGGTCGTGCTCCCACTGTGCCTTGGCCTCAGCCAGCAGTTGGTCAAAGTCCTTGCCCTGCTGCTCTGCCTCGAGGTTCATGCGGGCATTCTCCATCGACACGAACGACACACCCATGCTCACCGTCACCTGCTCGCCCTCCTCCAAGTTATCAAAGCTGAAGCAGTAGCCGATGTCGTCGCCCGCGATCTCCCGATGGTAGTTCTCATAGAGCTTGTATGTGCCGTCGTCGGGGCTCCAGGCGCTCTCTATACCCTGCATCTTGGGCTGAAACTTCCATGCTCGGCCCTTCGAGGGCTCATGTGATATGCGCATCACGAAGTACAGCGGAAACACCGCCTGCGTGGTGTAGCAGAAGGTACCCATGAGCTTCATGCCCTCCACCTCCGTCGCGCTCACGCGCCGCACCATGGCGCCACACTCATTGGTGAGCCCCTGTCCGAGGTTCAAGATGATGTGTACCTCCCCCTCGGGGAAGGTATAGCGCTCACACGAGGTGCGTGGCGTCGCCGTCACCTCGGTCACGATGCCATACTTGGTGAGTCGGTTGGTATAGTATCCTGGCGTCGCCCCCTCGTCGGTATATTCCGAGCCATAGCTACGGTAGTCCACATCGAGCTTCCCCGCGGTGGGCATCACCAGCAGCGACGAAGCCTCCGGGCATCCCACCCCGCTCAGCGCCACATGGGCATAGCCGGTGAAGTACTGGTTGGTATGCTCATAGGGAGCCGACCACCACCGCTTGTCCTTGTCGTAGAGGTTGAGGTCCGATCCCATGACGTTGAATGGCACCACCGACATCATGCCGTTCGGGGTCACAGCCCCTGGGTGTGTCGTGCCATAGCTCGTGGTGCCGATGAAGGGGTTAACCCTATCCACCGGTGATGCCTGCGCCTCAGCGCCGAGCGTCCCCAGCCATGCGACGAGGAGGAATATGAGTAACATCATGATGACCGTCGTTTTATTTTATTTCCACTTACTATACGCTCTGATTATCGCTATCGTACTGCTGTCGCAGTCAAACACCGAGTACCACCCCTGCGGCTCATGTGGCGGGTCGCCCAGGTAGTCGTCACCCGCGTGCCACACCTCCTGTCGGGGTCGGCCGCTACCGCTCCATGCCCAGAAGTTGCAGCCTGCGATGGGTCCGCCTTCCGTGATGCTGCGCTTCACCTCCCCGAAGATGTGACTATAGAATAGGTCTTTGCTCTCCGTGGGGATGCCGATGCCCGCCCTGTTGCCTTGTCGAGCATAGCCAAACTCCTCTATCACCACCGGCTTGCCCAGTCGCGTGGCCATCTCGGTGTGTAGGGCGATGTACTGGCTGCTCTTGGCGCAAGCATTGTCGATGCCGCTATCGGGGTCGGTGCGCGATGCCCAGCCCCAGTTGATAGGCCATATGTGCAGGGTCAGGTAGTCGATGTTCGGGTCGGCATGGATGCGTTCGCACAGCTCCACATCGGCTTCGCACCCCACCATGCCCTCACTGCCTGTCGACACCAGGTGGTTGGGGTCGAGGCTCTTGATGAGTGCTGCTGCGCGGGCTATCCATAGGGCAAACATCTCCTTCGTATGGCTATCCCGTGCAAAGGGTCGCGGCTCATTGCACAGCTGCCAAGCCATGATGGCCGGCTCCTCCCTGTAGGGACGCCCGGTGATGGTGTTCTGTCGCGACACGATGCGCTCGATATATCGGTAGTACAGCTCCTGCGCACAGGTGTCGCGCGCAAAGTCGGCACAGTAGTCCACATAGCGGTCATAGCCCCCCTCCACGTTCGCGTTGGGCGAGTCGCCATAGCCACACTCCTTGAGGTAGAAGCTATATCCCCCACTCCAATCCCACGCATTGTTCAGGTAGATGACCGCCTCCATATCGCGCTTCTCCAGCTCGGCGATCACAAAGTCCAGTCCCTCCAGGATGGTATCGTTGAGCACGCCCGGAGCCGTCTGCAGGTAGGGCTTGGCGGGGTTGGCGAGGATACTTCCCTCGTCGGGGCCCGAGAGTATGCGCACATTGGTGATGCCCAGCTCCTTCAGCAGGTCCAGCTCATGGCACAGCCGTTCACGGTCGCCCCCCACGCCTGTCGAGCCCAGTATGGAGGCATACCACATGTTGCATCCCATAAAGTGATAGGCACTACCCTGCTTGATGAGCCGAGTGCCCTCGGTGGTGATAAATCCTTTCATCTCCGTGGCCTTCTCCTTGGATGCCGATGCACACCCCACACAACCCTGGAGGAGCATGGACAGCCCTGCCACAACAAAGAGAGTCAGTATATTTCTTTTCATATCCGTACGCGTCATTGAGTATACAGAGACAAAGATATGCATTTGCCACGAGAATGCCAAACGCCAAGGCCCAAACGAGTCAGCGAGACGCGACGAACCTGCGCAACCCCTCCACGGTATCGTGGAATCGTATGGCTCCGCCCGAGGCCTCCGTGGCCTTGTGCATCGAGATGCTGATGTTGCGTACATGGGCTGCAAAGCGTTCATGGTCGGGCACCACGATGTCCGGCTGGGTGCACCCTATGATGTCGAGGTAGGCCCGTGCCGTGTCGTAGGTGTTGCGTGTGTTCTCGGCGCCAAAGTTGTAGACCCCTCCGGGGAGTTGCCACGTGTGAGGTATGTTGCTCACCACCTCGTCCACCCACGTGATGCCGCGATACTCCCTCGTGGCCATCGGTAGCGAGGTGTGTTGGCTTATAGCCTCCTCGATGTTGAGCACAAAGTTGTTGTGCGTGTGCATGCCCTCACGCCTTGCGTCATACATCCACGTGGCACGCAGGGCCACGCTATCGGGGCATCGCCTCAGCGCCTCCTCCTCGGCCAGCAGCTTGTGTCGTCCATAGTGGTTCTCGGGGCATACGGCGATCTCCTCGGTGAGCAGTCCCTGCTCATGGTTTCCGTTGTACACCTGGTCCGACGAGAACCACACCAGCTTGCACCCGTAGCGTGCTGCCACCTCTGCCATGTGCACCACGCCCTGCACGTTCACCCTCAGGCTCTCCTCGGGGTGTTGCTCGCAGTATCCCGTGTTCGACAATGCCGCCAGGTGCAGTATCACCTCGGGCCGATGTCGTCGCACATACTCCTCCACCGCCTCCAGCCGTGCGATGTCACACTCGCCATGCGATGGAGCGAGCAGTTCGTATCTATCTTGCAGCGCTCGTGCCACGCGACTGCCCACAAATCCACTCGTGCCAGTAATCAGTATCTTATTCATTGTTATCGTTACGGGGTTAAGAATTAGGAGTTAGGAATTAAGAATTAGGAGTTAGGAATTAGGAATTAGGAGTTAATGCACCTTCGGTGCGGTTAATATGGCTATGCCATGGTTAAAGGTTAAAGTTAAGGCAATAATATAGATGTTACCCAGAAGTCTCTGTCATCCCGAGCTTAGAGAGGGATCTCGCGCTGGGACTATGTAACGTTGCGTGAGACTCTGCGAAGAAGATTGTACCAGGTCCTAATGTGAGATCCCTCGGCGCTTCGCTTTGTCGGGATGACAGAGACGGCGGTTTTCGTTATCGTCAACGTTATCGTTATTAACAGCCAAAGCCAAAGCTAACAGCTTGCAGCTCTGCAGCATTCCGTTCGAAGCACATCACCCTTTAACCATTATCAATCCTCGTGTTCTTCGTAATAATATGAGTAATCTATACCCTTCATGAAGATTTCACGGTCATCGATGCGATCGGTCATCACACCTTGCAGCAACGCCTTGATGTGTTGGGCATCCGTTGTACTTCTGCGCATGGCTTCCAGATAGTCTTTTTTGTCAATCCTGCTCCAATCCACGCACATCTTCAGTCGTTTCTTAAAGATAAGGTCAAGCCATATGCGTGTTGATCGTCCATTACCTTCCATAAAGGGATGTGCCACATTCATCTCCACGTACTTATTGACAATCTCATCAAAACAGGTCTCGGGCATTTGCTCAATCATTCGTAGATTCTCGGCGAGATATTCAGCACGACAAAACAGTGTGCCATCTTTCCATATTGTTTTTGTGCGTATCTGCCCTGCAAAGTCATACAATCCACCGAAGAGATAGGCATGTATCTGTTGGAGCGACTTTATGGTACCCGGTTCCATGCCATCCAATAGTCCACTTTCAATGAGCGTGTACGCTTTTTTCTTGCTCTGTCCATCAAGGCTATTGTCACTATACACGAACCAGTCGAGGAAAGCACTTGCTCGGTTATTGGGATAGTGTTTGGCCAATAGCTGCACACTCTCGGCATCCAGCACATCAGCCTTTCTCATCTTACCATCAGGAGCCTCGAATTTGAACCCGTGAGTGTCACTCACGAGTTGGATTTCCTCTTGTACTAACTTACGTTTAAGCCATCTCCAATAGTTTCCGGCTTTGGTATAATCATCTTCATTGTTGATAGCCCGCACGATATCGGTAGCTGAGAACCACCATTTACTGTGCTCCTCGTCCCATACGGCGCGTACTTCGCGGTCATTGAAGAATCGAATGGACTTTTTGCTCATCTGTATGTGTTTTCCACAAAGTTACATACAATAGCCGACAATTGCAAGTGAGCGATAACAATTGTTGAGAGTTTAGAGCCAACAGCCAAGGTTTGTGCCAGCGAGCAAGAGTCAAGCTTGCTTGAGTTCTTTCAGCGAGCGTAGCCAAAGCTCAACAACGGAGTTGTTAATAGCTAACAGCCAATAGCTTGCAGCAACGCCCGCGTTACTGCCACATCCGCCGGGAGCCATGGCACCGAGTGCAGTTCTTCGGGGCTGAGCCATTGGGCGGCCAGGTGCTCGGTGAGCTGGGGCGTGCCCTCCACGATGCGGCACAGGTAGCAGTGCATCGTTAGGTGAAAGGTGGGATAGTCATACTCCGTGGTACACAGCCACTGCTCGGGCACGATCTCCATGCGCAGCTCCTCGCGTATCTCGCGCACCAAAGCCTCCTCACGCGCTTCGCCTGGCTCTAACTTTCCGCCCGGAAACTCCCACTGACCCTTAAACTCTCCATACCCACGCTGCGTGGCAAGGTACTTCCCTTCGTAGTATATTACGGCTGCAACAACTTCAATTACTTTCATATTAGTCGTTTTCGTCATCGTCTTCGTTATCGTTACAGCTTAGCTGTTTGCAGCTACTACTTCGATACGTTTCATGGGGTAGTTGTTTTTTCGTTTAGAGTTCCTTAATATAACACGAACTGTCAAGAAATCTTTTTACTGTTCATTTTTTATCTACGAACCAATAGCCAATAGCTAATAGCCAATGTCTATTTTTTGTAAGCGTAAGCGTAATCACTTCATGTCATACCCCACTTGCTCCTCTGCAGCCAGGGGTGTAGGCTTGGTGTCAAAGGAGTACACCGCCACCTTGCGTGGGCGCAGGTTATCTATGTATGTCTTATGTAGCAAGTGCTCCAGTTCGGTCAGTGTAGCCTCGCGTGTCTTCGGCTTCAGCTGACATTCCCAGATGACGATGGTGTGCCACCCCATCTGCTTCAGTTGGGCGCGCCGCTCAAGGTCACGCTCGCGGTTGCGCTCTATCTTCTGTGTCCAGAACTCCGTATTGCTCTTGGGCAATATGAAGTATCGGCACCCCTCGTGCCCATGCCAGAAGCATCCGTGTATGAATATCACCGTGCGGTACTTGCGCAGCACGATGTCGGGCGAGCCCGGCAATTCCTTCACGTTCACCCTGTAGCGGAACCCACGACTATGGAGCCATCGCCGCACCAGCATCTCAGGCTTGGTGTCCTTACCGCGTATGCTTGCCATACATCGGTGCCGCTGCTCTCGGGTCAGTTTGTCGGGCATGGTTATATTATATGGGGAAAATGATTCAGCAAGTTACTGGCAAGTTACTGGCAAGTTAATTAAGCCCAAATGGGTATGTACTTCATATATCTCGGGGCTGTTTCAACCTCAATAGTTGTTGTCTATCACCACCCATTTACCATGCTTGCGACCACCTTCACGTTTGAGGAGACCTAACTGTTGGAGTCTACCGATGATGAATTTAATACCTCCTTCGGTTATATCTTCAATATCTCTTATTGCATCTTCTCGTTTAGCCATCGGATTTTTCTTGAAATAATCAAGTACCGCCTTTTGGGTAGTGGTTAATTCCTTCTGGGTAGTACTTTCGTCCTTTTGGATAGTACTTTCATCCTTTTGGATAGTATTTTCGTCCTTTTGGATAGTACTTTCGTTCTTTTGGATAGTATTTTCGTCTTCTTTTAGGAACTCCTTACTGTCCTTTTGGGTCATGCTTTCGCTCTTTTGGGTAGTACGCCAAATGATTGTCTTAAATTGGTTTGCCGACTCCTCATTGACAAATTCCACTCGAACCCCTTCCTTCATTACACGTATGATTCCCGAACCCAATCCGCGATATATCATCGTTTTGCTTGCCAAAGTTGCCATCAACGGATTGCGCTGACGCGATACGCCCAGTTTTATATCCTCCACCTGGAGTCCGCCAAACAGGCATCCAGGATTGATTATCTCTACGCGATCGGTGAACACGAGCAGTCTGATGGCTGCGGCATGCAACAGGTCTATGTGTACGAAAGCATTCTGCAGTAGTTCCTCAAGCACCACTTCGGGGATTTCGAGTATACCCACCTTATTGAAGTTCTGTCCTTGTTGCTGGTGGCGCAATACTGATTTGAGGAATGTCATGCTCTCGCGAAACATCCATGGTATGGTGCCACTGATGTCTCTGCTGTCTATATATGAGGTATCACCAATAGTAACTCCATCAAAAGCCACAGCTTTCACCATGAACGAGCGCTCATGCAGTCCGGGGTTCTTGCCAAAATACATCATACCTGCTCGGGTCACCTCACCATTGGCAGCTATGATACCCAGCGAGCGTAGCATGCTCTCCACCGGTTGGCCGAAGTCCTCCATATCGCGGTTATATACCGTCTTGAAATAGTCTTTCAGATACACCATTTCCAGATCTGCCATAGAGGTTCCTTTTATCGTATCCTCTTCGGGGCGATACATGCCCGACGATTGAAACAATGCCAATATCTCCGTATTTTCCGTGATACGTCGCTTGTCAGCTCCCTGCTTTACCCATATCTCTCCTTGCAGATTTTTATAGGGTTTGTTGCGTCCCTCTGCTACGGAGCATACGAGAAAGTGCTTATCGTCGGCTTTCACCACTTCGGTTTCAATGTATATGGTCGGGCGCACTTGTTCTTGTGCCGTGTTGCCTAGTTCGCGTGAGGTCTGTTGCAGTTGTTCATAGGTGAGTCCGATGAGTGCTCCTGTCTTGTCCTCCACGCCGAACAATATCGTCCCACCGTGCGTATTGGCAAAGGCAATCATCTCCTTAGCCATTTCCTTCTGCGTGGTGAATTCGCGTTTGAACTGCACGCGGGTGGTCTCACCACATAGGCATACTTCTTTCAGTTCCTTGTCAGTCATCGGATTTATTCTTAGTCTGTAAGTCCTATCTCTTAAAAATACGTATAAACGAGCGAGAAATATGAAGTTTGCTTCAATATTTTTCACAGCAAGCGAAAGTATCTTCGATTTTTATTCCAAAGATACAAACAATGGTCGACACCTGCAAGCTTGCGGATGGTTTTGTTTTGTGCATAGCGGTTAGAGTTTAAACCTAAAATTTTGACCATTGACAACTTTGTTGTTGGCTCAGGCTATTGAACAACAAATTCATTACTCTTATTACTATTTGTCGCTCATCCTCCCTCGGCAAATCTCCGATATGTCTCCCTCGCCCCATCCAATGTCAGCACCTCTGCATTGTGCAGTCTGTTGTTGCACGCCACGGCAGTGTCTCCGAAGGGGATATACTTGTCAAGCATGAGGAAGAATCTCACGCCATCGTTGGGATTATCGTTGTGCAGGTTCTTGTCGCTCTTTCGGGCAGCGCTGACCGCCACCACTGTATATACGCCCTGTATCTTGCCACCGATGATGGGCATGAAATACTTGATGCTTTGCAAGTCCAGCGAATGGGGCGTGTCGTTACCACCGGTATAGTACATCTCGGCCCTGTTCTCTCTGAACTCCTCTATCATCGGGTTGCTGGCCAATACCGTACCCACATATACCATCTTATCCTTCGGCTTCTCGTCCGTGTAGTGCAATCCCTTCTGAGGAATGCTGTCCTTTATCTGCTCGTATGCCGTATCTTCCAACAATATCCTTTTCAGATGACTGCGCAACAGCGAACCCTCCTCTTCGGGTCTGTCGGTACTCGGCAACAGAGGGAAGGCACCGATGTTTACCGACTCTATACTCTTGTAGTAATACCTCTCCTTGATCTTGTCATCGTTTCCACGACCGGGGAAGAGGATATACCCGCCAATGATTTCCTTAGCCGTATGCTGATATTTGTTTTCACCGTAATATATGGCATCGCGATATCGGTGCATCTGGTTGATGGCATCGCTGGGTGGATAGTCGGCAGCCCCCAAGCGCATCTGTTCGGTGGCATCCTCCCTGTTGAACTTCTCGTCATCTATCACCCGATATTTGGCATCAAACAGATAAGTCAGCACAAAGCCATCCTCCTTGCGTATGTTCAGCACGATGTCGGGCCTATTGTCCGTCGTGGCCGTATGCACCTCACCACTATTTCTGTTGTATGTATGCTGATACAGCAGATCTATCCTGTCACCGTTCGTTCTGTTGATGTAGTGCACCGTATGCTCCAGCGCATTGTCCGTGAAGGGATTGAACATCGATGTCTTGTCCTCATCAAACAGGTCCGCATCGGCTGCCATGTCTATATCCAATATCTCGGCTACCATCGCCCTCATCTTCAAGAAACACCACAGTTCGTACAGTTCCCACACAGGGCGCACCCCGATGGCATTGTTACCTTCGTACAGCTCTATACCGCTCTGCAGCATCAGCCAATAGCGATATACCTGTGCATACCCTGTGCGCTTCTGCATCACGATGCTTTCGCTCCTCAGACTCTCGCCCTTGAGATGCCTGAACAGGCTGCTACGCTCCAACTTGTCGAGCCGTTTCAGGTAGCCTTTCAGTTCCTCCTGCTCGGCATCGGTCACCTCCTTGGCATTGTTGGCAAGTATCGACCTGAAGATGCCGCTCAGTCGCTTCGCAATGCGCTCTATCGTGAATTTTACGAATCTGTTCTCGCGCGTATTGAGTGTCGTCTCCGTTATCTCGTGGCGGAACAGCGTGTTGTCCAATGCCCCCTCTCGCTCCTTCTCGGCATAGCGCTCACACATTTGTGGATTCCATCGCTTGATGCGGTCGGCCTTGCTGTATCTCACCTCATGGCGTGTTTTCAGGTGCGGTTTGTTGATGATAAACTCCACCGCCTTGAAATACTCGTTCACGATGTCGCGGAATATCGATAGCCACACTACATCATTCTTCGAGCGTCCCTCCCGTGTGAGGTTTTGGAATGTCTTCGTCAGGTACTGGAACACCATCTCGTTGTACTCCCTGTTGATGGTCTCCATGATGTGGAGGT
Source organism: Bacteroidaceae bacterium (assembly GCA_045654565.1). GTDB lineage: Bacteria > Bacteroidota > Bacteroidia > Bacteroidales > Bacteroidaceae > UBA1189. Next base: position 4,127 of record JAZONP010000077.1, on the reverse strand, counting down.
AGTCGCTCTTCGTGTCCAACTTGGGCGACACCACCGTGAACGACAGCGTGTCTGTGCGCTGCACACCATCTATGGGCTTGTACGAGTAAGCGAGGGCAAAGTCACCCGGCTCGTTCAGGAAGTCGAGCGAACCTATCAAGAAGCCGTTGCCCTTGTCCGTAGCAGAGTAGCTGAACAGGTCGGTCACCTCCTTCATCTTGTGCACCACGAATGGCACGCCCTCAATGCCGCTGAAGCGTATGTGCACACCATAGGGACAGGTCTCATACATCACTGGTGCCTGTTCGTCCCATCGGGTTGCCGGTGCCTCGCCTATCCGTCGGGGCTGCTCGTCAAAGGAGTTCATGTCGGTGAGGTACAACGTCCCTTCACGCGTAGCCCTGTAGCTGCAATACGCTGCAGCCCCGCCTCCAATCCTATGCTTGAAGCGGTTCCAGGGCATGCGTATGTTGTTTGTGGTAATCTTTATCTCCACATGCCCATCGGCACTCCTGTAGCGCAATACCTCCATCGTACTCTTCCTATGTTATGGCCAGAAACTGGTGAAATGCGAGCGACCCAGTCGCTCCTGCATCTCCTTTATCTTGGCACTCGCCTTGGGATACCCTTCAGCATATACGGCCAGTCTCTCCAATGGCTTTTCCAGCAATTCGTCATCGCCCTCTATTCTGGGCAACACCTTCATCATCAGTATCTGGTCCATTGCCGTGGCCAGCAGTTCGGCCGTACCAGTCGTCTTGTGTGCCTCTTCCTGTCGCAGTGCTGCAAAGTACAGCACCAGCTCGTTCTGCACACGATAGGCGATTTTGAACGGTGTGTCGGCCAACGCCTCGTTCAGTTGTTCCAACATCGCAGGCACATTCGCCTTGATGTATTCCGCATCATCGGGCACGCTCTCCAAGGCCTTTCCAGCTGTGGTGTGACAAGGCAGGAAATACTCCTTGGGCAACACACGGTCGGGATAGGTCAGTTCACTGCTCGACTCGAAGAAACCGTCAAACTTCACCTCGTTCATCTCTATCGTCATGGCGCGGTCTATCACCTTGCGTGAGAACTGATGCGTAGTCTCATCCATATTCACCGTTCCTATCACCACCACATTCTGCGGTATGCGCAGGCCCTCCTCACACAGGTTCTCGTACTCCCTTTCGGTAGCGATATACTCCACTGCAGGGTCTGTGGTCATGTAAGTATTCTTCACATTTTCTCTTCTCACGGCTGTGCCATTCATCTCAGCACATAGCTCGGGATATTTCCTGAACACCTCGGCTCCTATCAGCGGTTCGGTGAGTATGGTGCCATCGGCTTGCTGTTTACGGCTCTCCAGTATGCTCAGGTACTCGGCAAAGTATTGCTCCACAGGAGCCAGATTCATCTCGTCCAAGCACACGAAGAAAGGCACATCAGGATGCTTCATCGCCTTGTAGAGGAACTTCACGAACGGAGTCAACACATATCCCTTCTTGATGGTACTCTCATAGCCCAGCAGTTCGGTGCTGTCGTGCCAGTTGGGCTTCACCTCTACCAGCAGATAGTTACCGGGAGATACGGGGTCGTTGCGCAGTTCGGCCACATCGGGGCAACAGGCAAATGCCATCTCCTTTACAATGCGACTCTTACCTGTGCCCGAGATACCTGCAAGCAAGATAAACGGCTTAGTCTTGGCAGCGGTGATGATGTCAATGTATTTGGTACATTGAGATGAGTCGAGGGGAGGGAGAGAGGGGGAAGAAGAAGATACATATTCCTTATCTGCATCAGGAATTAAAGCAAGCCACTCATTCTTTCGTTCAGACGAATTTTCATATTCAATCGACTCCTTGTCGTCCACAACGACGGCAAACATATGTAACTCGTCTTGATTATATACTTCAAACTTATAAACGAACCAACAGGCATTTTCGTTCAAACCGAGCGTTTGCTGAGCTATACGCACAAAATCACCATTCGAATAAGATTCATTTTCAGAAGCATAAGCATTCTTATTTGAATACTTTATACTTCTACGCCCCGAATGACTTTCTGAAGACTCTTTTATAAGAACCATCACAAAAGGATGATTGATTTTCTTGCCATTTATGTAGACCTTACGAAACAGCGAAGCAAGTACACATTCCTTTAACTCGGATGCTTGATAGATACGACCACCTTTCCCTAGCGGTAAAGAAACAGACTCCGAAGGTACTGCACAATATGTCATACCAACAACTATAGCCTCGGCACCAGGATAAGTAAACTTATAATCAGGCTGAGATTGTCCTAAAGAAGTACCCCACGATGGAGTTCCGCCTCCTGTTGCAATAAATGAGCCAAAAGCAAAAGAACCTAAGTCTAAATTCATGATAGTTGATTAAATATGTGTGTTAATAGTATGCCGACAAGATTTACATCCCATCCATTACCTGCTCTCTTTGAAATCTGTGTATAGGATTGACCATCAAAGTCTATCTCACATTCTTTTAAGTCGCGCGAAATGCGGAAGCCCATAAGACGGAATTGCTCGTGCATAGACATCTTACGAACAATTTCTTTCTTCCCTCTTTTGGGAACTTCAATAACACGAAGACTATTGTGCTCTGGCTGTGTGATTGTTATACTATAGCCATCTCTCTTAATCTTCTTATTATATACATCAAAACAGAGAGGTGTATCCACTACGAAACTTTCTATGTTGTGTTTCACCTTCAAATGAGCGATTTGTTCATCTGAAAGATAAAGTGATTTCTCGGGTTTGAGGTCTAAAAAATCAGCCATCTTCACATCCGACTCCACCTTGGGAGGAACTATATCAAAACCTTCAGGAAGACCTCCAAGGCAAGCAAACATCCACAAACGTTCTCTGTTTTGGGGAACTCCGTAATCTTTAGAGTTCAGAACAGCTTTTGCCAAAGGGTTCTCACCATAGCCCATTTCCCTAAGGTCTTTTACCAATTGGTCGTGTATGGGCTGAAACTTACCATGTGTAAAGCCTTTAACATTTTCGAGAAATAGGAATTTAGGCTTCTTTACTCTGCAAATTCTTACGATATGGCCTAACATCGCACCTCTTCCATATGGGTCTTCCGTACCCATCTGCATTCCTGCGGAAGAGAAAGGTTGGCAAGGGAATCCACCCATGAACATATCGAAATCAGGCAATTCATTAGGGTCTATTTGAGTAATATCGCCCCAATTCTTTATCGGATTACCATCTTTGTCTTTATGATTAGCATCGAATAACTTTGATGCATATTTATCAAACTCCGAGTAACCAACCACTTCATAATCAATTCCGAGGAGGTTCTCTTTTAAGCGTTTAAGCCCAAATGAGCCGCCTCCATATCCAGCAAATCCCTCAAATACTCTAATTTTTCTCATCTTTATATTCTGATAAATCTCTCATAATGCATTGCTAACAAGTCCCTATCTGGATAAAATCTTTTGGGAAGCATTATTTTCCTTCCATTTATTTCTTTTATATAATTTCTAAATTGTATGTCTATACTGTTAATCTTTTCCCCAAAGAACTTTTCTGAAACGATTATTTCGTAATCAGGAGATATTCCTATCAGGTTTTCATCGTATGCTTTATGAAACAGTACATTGAGGCAAAGCCCGTTTTGTGGGTTTGTCCTAATTGATGCATCTACGCTCCAGTCTACGATATGACATGCGTGCAATAGTGTGGGATTGTTGATACCTGTAATGCAGCATTTCTGCTCATATGATGATAATACGGTATCACGAAAGAAACTCTGATTAATGCGTTTCTTCATCTCGTATGTTCTTTCACTGCCTATTGGAAGATTGTCTAAATCTATATTTACCGATTCTTCCAATTGCACATTCTTGAACCTAGCAATCAGTATTTCGGCGTCATAAGCCAACTGATCCCAATGCCCAAAATATTTGTTCCATACGACTTCGTCTAATTTGGATGTATGGCTAAGACCATTCACACCTCGTTCTTTCATCTGAGGATCAAAACTGGCCAGGTTTCCCACCTTGCGAACTATAGCAGCAGGAGTGCGTCCTATGAGAGCACCTAAATCCTTTACGAATTGCTTGCTTGCAGAGAATTGTCCAAAAGGATTTCTGCAATACTCGTAAAGTGCAATGGTGATTTGCTCTATAGTCCAGTCGTTCCT
>JAZONP010000076.1:0-1564 GCA_045654565.1 Bacteroidaceae bacterium | reverse complement strand
CGCGACCTGTAAATACGAACGACTTTTTCAGACAAGTCTTGACGGCTTCTACGAAGCCCATACGTGTAGTTTCCATAAGTTTTTATTATTAAGTTTTTGCAAATATACATTATCTTCTTTTATCCTCCAATGAAGAGCATATCTTTAATTCATAGTAGACGAGATGCTATCAGAAACCTATTCCGAGATGCACACCCAAGCAATGTGACGATAACGTGGGACCAAGGAACAAGTGAAGATTCTTATAGCAGCGCACCCTTACGCCAGGCTGCCAAGAGATGTAGAATTGGACATCCCCTTTTTCGACACTAATATCATCCTTCTTTGTTGCCCCATCTACTGGGTCAACCCAGTACGCTCCTTCCAGGTCTGTGACAAAAGCTGCACCTAACGCCAAGTCGCTGTAGAGTGAGAATATCTTGCGTTCGCCCAAATGGAAGTATCGGCGACCATACAGAGCTGCACTAAAGCTATTGACGTCTGTATAGCCTGGAGTAATAGTGTATACATTCACATTCTTTCCTGCCATCAAGCCCAACGTGCGCTTCTCATCGAGGCGCACACCGCCTGTCACTGCAAATCCGCCAGCATAAATGCCCAGATTGCCACGCACCGTAACCTCGGGCTTCCAATTCTTTCTTCCCTCAGCCGAGAAGCTCTCCTTGATGCTTTGGGCTTGCACAGAAGTCAATGACAACAGCATAAAGGCTACACAAGCAATGGCGCGCAATACTTTCTTTTTCATAACTTCTTCGTTTTATGTTTTGCAATATCTTTAATCCTTTACATACGGCTCTTGGCACTTTCGCCTGCACCTGTTCCTTTGTACTTGCTCTTTGCTGAGTTGAACTTATAGCGGATGGTGAGTACGGCTTCACGGGTGTCGAAATGGTTGTATTGCACGATGCTGTAGTCGCCTGAGCGTAGGCGCACTCCGGCGCGTTGCGAGTCAAGTATATCGGTGCCTTCGAGTTCTATGGTAAGGGCATCGTTTAGGAATGACTTGCGAACTGAAAGGTTGAGAGCGTAGTTGTGCGAAAGCGTCTCGTATACCAATGTATGGCCTTTGCCCTGATAACTCATGTCGAGCTGCAGCATATAGTTCTTGGGCAGTTGGATGATATTGGTGAGATAGGCCACGCAGATGGGCTTGCTTAACGAAACGGTTTTGCCGCGATACTCCATATCGAACCACTGTTTCTGCAACCCTACGGTGAGGCTCGGCATCCAGCATCCTATTTTGGGCGAGGCCACGAGGTATGTACTCATCTGGGGGATGGGCTTGGCGTAGTTGATGGCGGTGAGCATCATCGCATCGGGATTCTCGGGCTGGGCAGTGCCCCACTGCACGAAAGCATCTTTCAGCAGGCTGTAGGAGGCCGAAAGTTGGAAAAACTGCCAGGCACCGCTGAGCGAGAGGTTATGGGTAATCTGCTGGCGTAGCGTAGGGTTACCTTTGTCTAAAGAGTAGCGGTCGATGTAGGTCACCGAGTTGCGCAACTGGCGATACGAGGGGCGTTGAGTTTTCACCGCATAGGAGAGCTGTGCCTGCACGGGGCCGAGC
>JAZONP010000075.1:0-5547 GCA_045654565.1 Bacteroidaceae bacterium | reverse complement strand
CCCATGAATACTTGCGTATCGTGTCGGCATGAAAAACAAAGACAGATAACCTTGATATGTTCTCAAAGAGATAGTCTATTGGGTTAGGATCCCAATCTCCAACATTAGCGCAGTCTCCGACGGAGATTATATTTGACATTGGATTGTACCAACTGGCACTATCATTATAATTTTTTATTTCAAAGTCAAAATAGAAATAGGTGTCAGGTAGGGTGGTGTCAGGATACACTTTATACTCATACCCCGATGGGTATTGGGTCCCTTTAGCCCAATAAACAACAATTTCATGTGGAGAATTATTGGACAAGTATGCAGCAGGGTTACTACTGTAATAATCACCACAACCACATAGAGTAAAAAGTACCACTCCTAAAGATGATAATACAAATTTTGCTTTCATAATAAGTTGAATTTGCGGCCTATAAAAAGATTTATAATGGCCTGAAGTATAATATACTTTTCCGCCGTGACGGATATCTTTTATTTATCAAGTATATAACCGTACCCTGTCATTATCGTCTCCAAGTCCGCATCACATAACATAACTTCTCTATCACCATATTCGTAGCCTGGGTTATAGTATACGATATGATGATTCATGAAGAAAAGACAGATACCGCGCTTGAAGCCAGTTTTCTTCTCATATAGATACCTTATCTTGGTGATAGGCGACTCGCTCAACCATTCGATGTGCTCTTCCTGAAGCCAATAGGTATACATATTGTCTATATTCACATACCCTTCGGGCAAATCATTCACTTCATGAATCTTTACAGCCTCCTCCGAACAATCAATACTAAAGATGCTATCATCAACACAAACATAAACACGTAATAACAGCTTGTCTTCTTCACCTTGATAGCGATACCATTCGGTATATATTCTCTTAACAAACGACATAAATATCATCTTTCATTTATTAATCGGGTATAAACTTCTAAAATAGCCATGTGGATCCATTCTTAAGAGATTGCCTCCATGAATATAATGTGTTTCGCCTGGATAATTGGGACTGTTTAGTGGATAACAGGTTCTTGTAGATAACGGATTTTCGTAGATTTCTTTTGCCAGATTCAAATAATCTTCATGACTGAGCCCTGGGAATCTTTTAGATGTTTACGGTATTTGGTCCCTACTTGATGTTTTGAGTACTTTAATTGATTTAGGCTTTTGCCATTCCATATGTTTATACTATGTTCTTTGGCATATCTATATCCTGCTCCGACGCCTCCTGCAAACTACGACAATCAATGGTGTCCGTGGCTGACGATAAGTCGGGCATCGTGCATTTCTTGTACACTACACGTGAGAATGTCGCGCCCTTCTCTTTTGAGAGACTCCGCCATGTGGCATCCATCTGCAGCACAAAATACTCTTCACTCAAGTATACCAGAGTTTGGGGTACATTGTAATATCGGGAAGAAATTTCTATGCTTTCAAGTGTTTGGGACACTTCGTCGAAATCATACCTGTAGAGATAAGTTGCATGGTCTATGCTTGCAATCATTGCATAGTAACCATCGTGAATTTGTAGGGTAATGGGAAGAAATCCCTCCATACCCACCAACTGGTTGGCATTGTCTGGTTTGTTTTCACGGCGATTCATTATATAATATGTCTGTCCATCCTTTTTATAGCAATCATAGATTGCGTCTCTTCCATAATAGACTCCAGCCGTAGTCGCTATCAAATCATCATACGTATACACCGTAGCTCCAAGCTGCGTCTCTGCAATGTTAGTTTCGGGAATGTAACTAAATGCTATAGCATCGGGTTGCACATCATTTTCCTCGCATGAACAGAATAACCCAAGACCTACCAATAGAATGCTTAATGCTCTTTTCATAATTCGTTACATGATTAATTTTGCTTTGATATGTTTGGAATAATCTCTAAGTCGACAGTCTAATTGTAGTTAGTCTCAACGGTACTCATACCTGGGTCAAGTTGACCAGGGATATCTCTTCTTTATTTAACCACAACCTTTTTCCCATCCTTGAAATAAATACCTCGCGTGGGAGTTATAACCTTACGGCCTTGGAGGTCGTGGTAAGGAGCATCATTGAGAGGAGCCTCAAGATTGTCAATGCCTGTGGTACGAACATAATAGGCTTTCTGCTCGGGGGCAGCATAGATAGACGACAGGGTATTGTTAACATACACGTTGTAGGTCTCGGAGACACAATCAGTAAACTCCACATCAATGGTCTGCGACATGGTAAAGGAGCCTTGATATCCATCGGTACATGTAGAGTCTTCATAGTTGGTGTGTATAGAGAAGTAGGCCGTACCATCAAGAATCTCATATTCTAACTCTGAAGGGATACAGGCATGTCCCCAAAACGTACCCTGCAAGCGCAATGTGCCATCAGCAAGTGTGACATTGAAATCGTTGCCTTGATTGCCGCAGAACTCCCCAATAGGAAGTGTCATCTGTCCACGATGCTGTACTGCAGAAGAGCCACCATCGCTGACAATTACTTTACAACTTTTCACCACTCCCATACAATAGATGAACACCTCAGTGTCGCCCGCGCTGCGAGCAGTGATAAGTTGGTTCCTGTCGATGGAAATCACCCGTTCATCATAGCTATAGCTAATATATTGGGAGTACATGGCCTCGCCTTCAGGATAATCCCATGCGAACTGTAGTTGGAACGTCTCAGCCACGCGCAGGTTGAGCACCTCAATATTCGGGGTAAAGTTCTTCAGGGCCAACGTATCGGGTTCATCAGACGGCGGTGTATCGGGAAGCACATCATCATCCGAAGGAGGAACCACCGTGGTAGTGTCATCGGGAGCGATATGGGGACAATCAGCTATCGGGGTACAGGGGCGCGCAGTCACAACAAAAGCCATCATCAAGGCAACGAAGAATAGAGTAGTACTTTTCATAACGTAAGATTTTTAATATTTCACATGCAAAGATAGTTCTTTCACTCTTTTGAGACAAACGTCTTCTTTCCATCCTTGATATAGATACCTTGTGGGGGATTCGCTACCTTGCGACCTTGCAGGTCGTAGTAGGGGGTGTCGTGATTGTTTACTTTGATACCTTCAATATTGGTGTTGTCTTTCCAGAGAACACCTCCTTCTTGTTGGTAGAGCATAGTGTCGCCTTGCTTCACATAAAGGAGTGAATAGCCGACACCTGTAGTCCCAATCTCAGAAGAAGACAAGCCTGTAGCAGTATATCCGATATCTTCTATAAAGGAATGAAGAACAGGGTAAAACTCATACACGTCATCACCATTAAGACAACCTTCTTCTGTATCATAGCACTTTCTCACCCTCCCATCACCATTAGGCATTATCGTATCTCGTATGGCTATAAGGCGAAGGCATACTGGGTGCTTATGTACATTACCATAATAATCTGTATGAGGATTGTAAAAGAGTGTATCGCCAATCTCCATAGAATAGTCGAAGACAAAATCATCACGTTGGTCCTTGTCGGTGATGCTATACACCCTACCATCTTCCTCACGCATATATCGGCCTGAAGGTTTCATATCCGAGAGGTCTTCATTACGGCCTGCATGCTCTATCTTATAAGTCTTTCCGTTGATTACGGTGTCACCCTGTAAACAGTAAGTTTCAGTCCAAAACTCTCCTCTGTAGCTATGTCTACAGACCGCCCACTGTTTACCTTCTGTGATGAGAAAAGTCTTACTATCTTGTGCTACGATGTCATCGAAAATAGTGAGTATAAAACTTAATAATACAAGGCAGTACTTCATAAGTATAAGATTTTATATCCACAAATTTAATCTATAATTTCAATTTTTCCAAACAACAGTTTGAATATTCCCCCAAGCTCAACTCTTAAATTATCTGCATTATCTAATTGAATCTTTCCATTGTTTATAAGTGACAAGTGTCCACCATCCCGAACAACTACGTTACCACGGGCGACAGATCCATTGTCTACGATTAATTCACCTCCATTTTCTATAGTAATGGAAGATGTGAAATATTTCTTAATGTTAGCACTGATTGTCAGTTTCCCACCATTAACAATTCGCACATTGTTGTAAATGTAATCGTCTTCACTCCATATTGTGTTTGTGTTTATAACAATTTCAGGATAGCTTTCTGAAGTAATCATGGACAAATGCCCGTATTCATCCATATAGCTCTTGTCCTGTGCTTGCACGGTAAGCAGTGCGTAAAGTGCGCGTGCCTCGCCCCAGCATGACATATCCGTTGAGGTGAGCACCGCAAGCACCGAGTCGGGCGCATCGTTTACACGCGCCTCCAGCCGCTCCAGTTCGTGCATGGAAAGTCGACCGCCACACCCCATGCAGAGGGTGGCGAGAAGGAGCAGGTATAGTGCTATGCGAAGCTTCATGATGTGTGCGACTCGTGTTTGTAACGCAAAAGTAAATAAAAATCGTAATGCGGCAAAGGGGAGAGAGAGGAAAGCTATGAGCAATGGGCTGTGAGCAATGAGCTTTTCTGTGTAATTATTTTCGTGTTTTGCTAAATAATTACTATCTTCGCGAGGTATTGTGAATAACTCTATATTAGCTATATGAACAAACACAGATTTTTCTTTGGCATCCGCTCGCTCATGTGCGTGGTGATGCTGTGTGTGACGAGTGCTCTCGTGGCACAGACGACCTTCCGTAAGGGAGCGTATTATAATCTTTTCCCAGCTACGGATGGCCGCTTGGTGCTCCAGCTGGATGGGGGCAAGGCCACCTTCCAGAAGATGGATGCTGCTGCCGAGGGACAGTACTGGACAGTGACCGACCTCTCGGGGAGTGTGCGTATCATCAACCCCTTCACCAACCAGGCTCTCCGTGCCGATGGCAACAAGGTGGGGGTAGGAGAGAACAACGGTTCTGACGAGGCACAATTATGGAAGGTAGAGACATTCCAAGGCAAGATGCGTGAAGCCGTTCTCCTCATTCCTGCCAACCGCTCCGAGGTGGCCATGTATCGTGAGAGCAATGGTACACTCTCGCTCATTCCTGTAGCAGAGGCGCGTACGAAGAATGCAGCTGCCTTCCGTCTCGACGAGGCGGGCGAGTATGGCTTCGATGCCGATGCTACCTATCGCATCTATCCTTACGGGCAGCCCGGCATGGCACTGGGTAATGGTGACAATGGTCAGAACAATGCACGTATCGTGGCTGAGCCCATCGAGGAACTTAACCGCGGTCAGTACTGGCAGATGACGATGATCGGCCTCACCGAGCGCGCGGTGGCTGGTGCGTTCTATACACAGAACTTTGACGATGGCGGTGGAAACCCTGCCGTAGACTATCTGCTCCAGTGGCCTGCAGCTCCTGGTGTGTGGAACAATGCCCGCTTCCGCTTCGAGCCTGTGGAGGGCGAACGTGCTTACCGCATCCTCTCAGCATCGAAGCAGAAGGCCGGTAAGATGTACGCCTTGCGCGAGGGCCGCATGATGCTCGTGTCCTACGATGCGGAAGACCAGTCGGCATGGTTCACCTTTGCCGAGGTGGAGAAACCTAAGATCGAGTCGCCCAAGTGGGAGGATGAGACCATCTTCGAGGAGAACAAGGAGCGTGCCGTGGC
>JAZONP010000074.1:0-22503 GCA_045654565.1 Bacteroidaceae bacterium | reverse complement strand
GTCTCAACGGCTGCCTGTACGATAGCCTGGAGCTGCTCCATGTTGTTGAAGTTGAATGCGGGGATAGCGTAGCCGCCTTCCATTGCCTTTTTGAACATCTCTTTGGTGTTCACGAGGCCCAATTCTTTGTAGCTAATCATTGTTACTTAAAAAATTATATGGTTACACATATTATATTCCGCTGCAAATTTATAACTTATTTTCTGTATTACCTAATTATAGAGAACAAAAACAATGGGTTAATTTGCTTTTGCCACAAATTATTTGTTACTTCGCAACCGTTATGAAACGTCCGTTTTACATATCGTTGCTGTTGTGCTGTATTGTTGGGTTTGCTGCATGCACTGGCCCTGTTATTCTCGAAGAGGATGAGGCGTCTAACTCAGTAACAGGGCAAGATACCCCACATAGGAGAGATTCGGTGCCCATTATCCATGAAGGGACTTATGAGTCTCCTTATTCTATTGGTGAAGTACAGACCTTGGGCCGTGGTAAGGAGGTATGGATTGAAGGGTATATTGTAGGGTGCGTTAGCGGCTCCATGAAGAACGGATGTGACTTTACGCCAAAAGCTACTACTTTGTCAAACATTCTTCTTGCGGATACATTTCCTACGGGCAAAGATTACGATTATTTGTATTGTCTTCCAGTAGAACTGCCTACAAACTCTATTGAACGTGACGATCTGAATCTTTACGACAATCCTGATAACTACCATCGCAAGATCCGCCTGCAAGGAGATATTACATTGTACTACAAAGTAGTGGGAATGAAAGAGGTGGAGGATTACATTTTTGAAGATGAAGTGATTCCGGAAAAACCTAGTGAGGACGATAGTGAGAACGAAGAAGAAACTAGTGACCCGGAGAATCCTGACACACCTCACGACCCCGATGCGACAAGGCAAGACACTTTAACGATTGCAGAGGGGATAAAGTTGCAGAGCGAAACGGAGTACAATCAGGTATACATCAAGGGCTATATCATTGGGTACACCACCTCGAATAGAAAATTATATTGCGACACAGCAGGCATAAAGGCTACAGCCAAAACCAATGTTGTACTCGCTGATAATCTAACTGAGCAGAATCCCGATAGAGTGATAGCGGTAGAGTTAGAGAATGGTTCGTATATACAGCAAGTTGTAAGCCTCTATTATAAGCCGGAGAACTTTCATCGGTCGCTAATCGTTAAAGGGCGCATGGCTCCATACAGAAGTCTTAATGGATGTATTGCTATCCCTAAAGGAAAAGAGGAGCCTATCGGAAGCGGTATCATAATCGAAGACTACTATTTCTCAATTGAATAGAATAATAAAGGAAGCACTGCTTCAAAGCAGTGCTTCCTTTATTATTCCCCTTGCTTATGTTGTGACATTTCCGCAATAAGCCTATCGTTTTCTTCAGGCGTTCCGATGGTGATACGTAGGGCTCCTTCACAACCTGGGGTACGGGAGCGGTCGCGCACGATTAGTTCGCGAGAAATGAGATGTTCGTATAGTTCTCGCGCATGCTCGACCTTTACGAGAAGGAAGTTCGCGTCGCTGGGATAAACCTTTTCAACATAGGGTAGGGCGCTGAGAACTGCAGCCACACGTTCGCGCTCGGCAATGAGAGTCTCTACCTGCGGGGTGATATCGGTCTCAAGGAGGCGGAGAGCAAGTGCCAAGGTATCGGCGCCAATATTGTAGGGATACTTCACCTGTTCGAAGATGCTGATAATGCGTTCGTGTGCCATGGCAAGCCCCATGCGTAGGCCTGCGAGGCCGTAAGCCTTGGAGAGTGTCTGTAGGACGATGAGGTTAGGGTATTCGTCGATGAGTTCCACCATGCTAGGCACGGAGGAGAAGTCGATGTAAGCCTCGTCGACCACCACGATGCCCGGGAACTGCTGCACGAGTGTGAGGAGCTGCTCACGCGGATAGGCATTGGCTGTGGGGTTATTGGGCGAGCACACAAAGAGTAGTTTGCTCTGCTCATCAGCAGCATCGAGCAGTCCGTCTACGGGCAATGAGAAATCCTTGCCCAGCATCACCTCGCGATACTCGACATCGTTGATGGCCGCACACACGCTATACATGCCATAGGTGGGAGCAATGCTGATGGCATTATCCACTCCTGGGCGGCAGAAGATGCGGAACAGTAGGTCGATGGCTTCGTCGCTGCCATTACCGAGGAAGAGACGTGAGGAGGCGATACCCTTCTTCTCTGCGATGGTGTTACGTACCTGAGCCTTCAATGTTGTCGAAGGATAACGATTGTATCCATTCTCGAAGGGGTTTTCATTGGCGTCAAGGTAGATCCCGATGATGCCCTTATATTCGTCTCGTGCTGTAGAATAGGGCTTCAGGGCGGCGATGTTGGGTCGGACTTTATCCAATTGAGAATTGAGAATTGAAAATGAAGAATTGGAGTTCTCTGAGTTTTCTGTGCTCTCCGAAGCGAAGCGCACCTTTACAGCATTGGCGTGAGCGTCAAGCCCTTCGGCTTCTGCCATCTGGATGATGGTGTTGCCGAGGGTGTTCAGCCCTTCTTGGGTGAGCTCTTGGTACGTGATGGCGTGCATGAAACTATCAAGCCCGATGCCGCTATAGGCGTTGGCGAGGCCCATGGTAGGCAAGGTGTGGTTGGTGCCCGAGGCGTAGTCACCCGCACTCTCGGGGGAGTAGTGCCCCACGAAGATGCTTCCTGCGGCGGTGATGCGGTCGGCTATGCTCCATGCATCGTTCATGGCGATGATGAGGTGCTCGGCAGCGTATTCGTTGGCAAAGTCAATCATCGTATTCACCTTATCGAACACTACGATGCGGCTATTCTCTAAGGAACGAGTGGCAATGTCGGCACGGGGTAGCAAGGCTAACTGGCTCGTAATCTCTGTCTCGACTTGATTGGCTAAGTCGGGACTGTTGCACACGAGGATAGACTGGCTGTCGGGACCATGCTCGGCTTGAGAGAGAAAGTCTGCGGCCACGAAGTCGGGGCGTGCCGTCTCGTCAGCCATAACCATTACCTCAGAGGGGCCTGCAGGCATATCGATGGCTGTGCCTTGGCTGCTCACTATCTGCTTGGCCTTGGTGACATAGCGGTTGCCGGGGCCAAAGATTTTGTAGACGCGGTGGATGCTCTCGGTGCCATAGGCCATGGCGGCAATGGCTTGGGCCCCACCAAGTTTATAGATGGTATGCACACCGCACTGCAGTGCTGTGTAGAGCACTACGGGGTTGACCTTGCCCGAGGTGCGGTCGCATGGGGTACATAATACAATATCTTCGCATCCAGCAATCTTTGCTGGTAGGGCCAGCATGAGGATGGTGGAAAAGAGTGGGGCGCTACCGCCTGGAATGTAGAGACCTACGCGACGGATGGGTAGCATGCGCCGACGACAGTGTACACCTGGCATGGTGTGCACATTGGCTGCGGGTATCTGCTGAGTGCGGTGGAAGGCGCTGATGTTGGCAGTGGCTTGACGGATAGCTGCCTTGAGTTCGTCGCTCACTAATGCTACAGCCTCGGCAAACTCTGCTTCGCTGACCTGTAGCGATTCGGGGCAGCGGCCGTCGATTTCTGTGGTGATAGCACGAAGGGCCTCATCGCCACCCTGGCGTACGCGCTCTAAAATGGTACTCACGCGCTTCTCGATGATGCTGTCCTCGTCTGTAGCGCGCTGCGTGAGCAAGGACCATTGGGAGAGGGAAGGGTTGATATAGGTTTGCAGCATACTTATGTGCTATTTATTCATTTGCTATTTACAATTTATGTACCATTTAGCTATTTTGACAGTTTGCAAAATCCGTTCAGAATCATTAAATGATTAAATCACCCCGCAGATAGTACATTGTCAAATTATAAATGATGTTTATTCTATTACCTTATCTAAATCCAAAACGAGGATGCCTTCGGCGCCGATCTGTTTGAGACGCTCGATTTTATCCCACAATTCGTCGGCCTTGACTACGGAGTGCAATGAGCACCAGGCGCTGTCTGCCAAAGGCATTACTGACGGGCTACGCATGGCAGGAAGGATGGCGATGGCTTCGTCAACCTTGGCAGTGGGAAGGTTCATGAGGATATACTTCTTTCCCCGACTATTGGTTACGGCGTCAATGCGGAATAGCAAGGAGTCGAGTATGGTCTGTTTCTCAGGAGTCAGATGGGGGTTGGCAATGAGCACGGCCTCGGAGTGAATGACACGTTCCACCTCCTTTAATCCATTCGATACAAGTGTGCCTCCTGACGAAACAATGTCGAAGATGGCATCGGCAATACCCGCTGCAGGGGCTATCTCTACGGAGCCTTTAATTATACGTACCGAGGCTTCTACCCCCTGCTCGGCAAGAAAGCGGCGTAGGATATTGGGGTATGAGGTGGCGATGCTCTTGCTCTGGAAATATTGGGGTGAAGTGTATTCGTCTGCTTTAGGAATGGCGAGTGAGATACGGCAGCCCCCGAAGCCTAATTGGCGTACGATGTTTACGGCTGCCCCGGTCTCGGCCACCTCATTGTATCCCACAATGCCGATATCGGCTGAGCCGTCGGCTACTACCTCTGGGATATCGTCATCGCGCAGATAAAGGATCTCGATGGGGAAGTTGTCCACGCGGTCAAGAAACTTGCGCTTTTGGTCGTTTACATTCAAACCTGCATCTTGCAGCAGTTCTACGCTCTGTTCGTTGAGTCGTCCTTTTGACTGAATAGCTATTCGTATCATAGTGCTAATTGATTGTCATTTAACAAAAAAAAGACTTACCCAAAGGCAAGTCTTCTGTCGGTCTTTACTTAATGAATCCAAACTGCTACAACACTCACCTTATCTATAAAGATAAGCGTGATGATGGTGTTGTAAGCGAGTTTGATTCATCGTTGTTATCCTTTCTAAAAACCTTAAAATCTAACACCCTTCTTTATGTGAGTGTTATGTAGGTGCAAAGGTATGCTATTTTTCTTTTTGCGCAAACAAAATGACAAGAAAAATAGCGATAAAGTGTAAATTTATTTCAAAAACGGCGAAAAGTGTGATAAAAAGGTTTTTTATTCCGGAGTTTTGTAATCTTTGTTATTCAAAGTAAAGGGTAAGCACTATCATTCGATTCGTGCCCCTTTCGAGTGATTGGGTGTACTTGAGCAAGTTCTGGTCAGTAAGGTCATTGCGTTTCTTGACCACAGCATCAGCAAGGCCGAAGCAGAATTTCAATTCGGGGATGAGCTTGAAGAAAGGAAGATAGAAGTCACATCCCATGCCCACTTCGATGGCTACATCGGCTCGTTGCATGAGTAGGGGCCTTTGTTTTTTTACAGTAAGGTCAAGTGATGGCGCGATACCTGCCATAACATAAGGTCGGTAATTGTTGAAGCGTTGTGCTGCACATTTAACCTCGACGGGAATGGTGAGATAGGTGGACTTTACGGCTTGCCGCTCTATGGCACCGCTATGATGCTCGCGGAAGATAACCGTCTTGTCGCCAAAGTGCATGGTGGGTACAAGACGTAGGGCAAAATGCTCCGTCATGCGCCATTCGCCTAATACGCCCACCGTGAAGCCTGGTGTATAGGATGGTACATCTGCAAACCACGACTCCAGTGTGCCTTCTTCTGTGGTGTGTATGTAGCCGTTATTGACGAATTCTAAATCCTGCACGTGTGTGCCGAAGAGAAAACCATAATGCCAGCGACGCATGTCGATATAAGGGCGGTTCTGTATCTTTCGCTCTTGTGCGGTAAGGCATCGAGGTTGGATAAGTAGCGCAATCACGGCTAATGCAATCCATACATACCTATTATATATATATAGTCTTTTAGAGTTCATGTCTATGTATAACGTTGGGTTCTGTTGATTATTATTTAGACAATGTACAAATATAATAGAAAAGTGGCTCGAGACGAACCTTTGGGCGAGAAAAAGCCTTACCTTTGCAGTGTTAGTATAAACAATAACTAAATATTAGAACTATGGCTTACGTAATCACTGACGACTGTATCAAGTGCGGTACTTGCGTTGACGAGTGTCCCTCTGAGGCTATCTCTGAAGGCGATACCAAGTATGTTATCAATCCCGACCTCTGCGTAGATTGCGGTACTTGCGCTGACGCTTGTCCCTCTGAGGCTATTCAGCCCGAGTAAGATACGGCTTGCAAAAAAGAATGAAGGTGTGCTTATTGGCACACCTTTTTTATTTCCTCTCGCTACAAGATTTCTTTCAGTTCGAGTAATGAATTGATGAGGAATGTCGGTCGCCACTGTTCTGGTTCCAGTTCTATGCCCGCCACATTGTAGAGCACTTGGTCCATACCCACTCCGTGGGCTCCCTTAGCGTCGACTTCATAGTTGTCTCCTATCATCAGTGCGCGATCTGCGGTAGTGCCTGCTATGCGCAAGGCATGTTCAAAGATGGAACGATGCGGTTTGTTGACCCCAATATCATCGGATAGTACTACTCCGTCGAAGTAGTGCGCGATGCCACTTGATTGCATCTTTTGTGCTTGTAGCTCAGAGAAGCCGTTGGAGAGGATGTACATCTTGTATCGTGGCCTCAGGTATTCGAGTATTTCGCGGGCATGAGGCATCAACAATGCTCCCAGCGGCAGACGCTTCATGGCTTCGTTCCAAAAACGTGCTCCTATGGCTTCTGCATCGGATACGCCAACCTTGTGTAGAGGGTAGGTGTAACGCTCTGCGTTGAGTTGCTCCTTGGTGATTTTGTTGTCGCCATACAGCATCCATAACTCTCGATTTCGTTGCCAGTATAACTCGTAGTAGTGTTCGAAACTTCGAAACCAACGGTCATACCCCATAAGGGCATACACCTCACGATAGGCATTCGTCGAATTGGACGAGAAGTCATACAGCGTGTCGTCAAGGTCGATGAAAAGGACGTCGTAGCGTTTCATCCTCTTTCTTATCGAACCTGAATGACCATGTAACGTGATACGCTCCAGAAAGCCTCGAAATCGAGGATGTTGAGTGTAATCATTTTATCGGCATCTTTAACCAACTCGTATGAACCGGTGGGGTGTACTGTGAGTAGTTGTGCATGTTTGGAGTAGAGCGGGAACACACGGTCGACGCGTATGTCAATTTCGGTGAAGTAGCTCTTGTTGAAGTCTGCAGCCGAAAGCACTTTGCCGCCACGTAGGATGTTCTGCTCCTTGAGTTCCTTGGCTGTGCCATAGACATACCATGCTCGGTTGAGCTGCTCTATCTGGCGCTCTATGACTTCTTGCTGCTCGTCATTTGCCTTTTGTAGGGTGTTGACATCACCTGTGAGTAGGACTATGGCATCGTCGAGTTCGGCTATGCGGATATTCTTCTGCTCCAACTCCTTTCTCAGTGCAGCAATATCTCTTACTTTGGCTTCAAGGTCGCGTTGTAGGCCGACAATCATCTTGCGCAATTTGTCATTGTCTGCACCGCTGGCTTTGAGTTGTTTCTCTAATTGGGCAATCTGTTGACGATTCTCTTCCATCTTTTGTTGGATGAAGCGTACGTCCTCTCTCAAGCGTTCTGCATCGGTGAGCCCTTCGGTACCCTGTGACTGTATGCTTACTCGTCCTTCGGCTTCGTCAATCACGCGGAACCCCTCCTGAATGTTAGAGATGGTCTGTATGGCATTTTCGAGTGCCTCATTCTTTTTGGAGAGTTCATTGACGAGTGATTCGTTCTGTACCGTTAGTTCCTTCTCGCGTTTGGTCTGGAATTCGCAACTGGCGAGCATGGCAGCACAGAGTGTCAAAAAAAGAATCTTTTTCATAGGTCGTCTTTTGTTGTTTATGTATAACACACGATTGTATTTTTAATTCTCAAAGCTTTTCAATAGTTGTATCTCCTCGGCCCAGCGTGCTTCGTCTGGAGTCTCGAGGATGAGGGGGATGTTGTCAAAGCGTGGGTCCTGCATGAAGCGGCGGAAGAAGTCGATCCCCAGCAGGCCGAGACCAATGCTCTCGTGGCGGTCTACGCGCGACCCCAATGCTTTCTTCGTGTCGTTAAGATGAATGGCGCGCAAGTATTCGTATCCTACAACCTCGCCAAACTCCGTCCATACAGCATCGTAGTTGTCGCGTATGTCATACCCTGCCGAGTAGGTATGGCAAGTGTCGAGGCACACCCCAACACGGCTCTTGTCCTCTACTTGGTCGATGATCTGGGCCAAGTGATAAAACGAGAATCCCATGTTGCTTCCCTGTCCGGCTGTGTTTTCTATGACCGCCGTCACTCCTTGTGTCTTGTCCAAAGCGATGTTGATGCTTTCGGCGATGCGCGCCAGGCAGTCATCTGCGGAAAACTCATTGAGATGGCTCCCTGGATGGAAGTTGAGCATGGTGAGCCCTAACTGTTCGCAACGATGCATCTCGTCGTAGAATGCGGCGCGTGACTTTTCCAATCCTTCCTCTTGTGGATGACCCAGATTGATGAGGTAGCTATCGTGAGGTAAGATGTAGCGAGCATCGTAGCCATACTCCTCGCAGCGCTGTTTGAAGAGTGCGATGCTTTGTTCGCTCAAGGGCTTCGATACCCATTGACGCTGGTTACGGGTAAACAGGGCAAATGCAGTAGCGCCTACCTCCTTGGCGTTCACGGGGGCATACTCTACGCCGCCCGAAGCCGATACATGTGGACCGATATATTTCATATGATGTCTTCTTCTTACTATTTATTACTTTACAAAGATACGAATAAACGAGCGAAAACATATCAAGCTTGCTTGGATATTTTTCTTAGCGAGTGCAAGTATCTTCGAGGGACCTCAAAGGTACAAAATATATTGGCACAAATGCTATAAGCCTCTCCTTTTTGTGTGGGCATACCCTATTAGTAACAAAATTTAAGAAATTCGCTTTCGATATCGTATAGAAAGGGCGCTTGTCGGGTTCAGTGTGCGAGCAATGCTCGTGCTGTTTCGATGATTGTATCCAGCCCTTGGAGTCGGTCGTCGTCTGTCATCCCTACCTTTATGTCGGGCTCAATGCCAAACTCGGTATGCTGCATGTCGGCATCAAACGATGGGCAAGCCGAGAAGCGTACGCTCCATCCATTGGGGAGCTCTGAGGAGAAGGGCAGTCCTGAGCCGCCACCGGTGCGGTCGCCTACAACAGTGACGTGGGGTAGGGAGCGCATGATCTTCACAAAGTCATTGGTCGCGCTGTATGAACTGCGGTTGGTGAGTACGCATACATGCTTCTGCCAACGTATTCGGTCAGAGCTGTCGAGGTATAGGGGGGTAGGTTCTGAGAAGTCGTTATGGCCTATGCCTGTCTTGTGGCAGATGTAGCCTGTAAGTAGGCGTTCGTTGGTGAAACGGGATGCCAGCGCTTCGGCATAGTTGAGGTTCCCTCCTCCATTGTTACGTACATCTATGATGAGGCCTCTGCAGAGGGCCAGGGCGTTTAGGCACTCGTCGAGGTTGCCCTCTCCGATGCTGCTCGAAAAGGAAGGCACGTAGATGTAGCCAATGTTGTCGGGTAGGATGGTGTAGCGCAGTCCTGAGGCAATCTTATAGTCTGTGCCGAGGTAATAGGCCTGTACCTCCTCGCTGAAGTTGGGGGCATAGCCTTCGTGGAAGTCCCAGTATCGGGCCACGTCGTGGGCGGCGTAGAGGTTTACGTGTCCGTCACGCAGCTCGTCGAGCATGTCGCCCAACACCTCGAAGAGTCCAGCGTTGCTCATGTTGTCATCTATCTTGCGCTTATATTGGCGGTATACGGCATCCCAGTCAAGCCCATATTCCTCGGCCTTGTAGTCAAAGAAGCAGTAGTTTTCGTCGATGATGCTCCACAATGCCTCAAAGTTTCCGGTGGGGGTGTCGTCGTAGGTCTCGAGCTTGGTGCAAGAGGCAATCATAGCACCGAGTGCTATAATTAATTGAAATTTGAAAATTGAAATTTGAAAATGCTTGTGGGATGACATGATGTGATTTCCTTTGATGTGCTATTGCCAGAACTCCTGTAACTCTTGATTCCAGAACTCCTCTCAATACGGTATAACTTGTCTTGTCTTCTCATCTCTCATTACGCGATAGAGGTTGCGTACATAGCCAATCATTATCGAGTGGGTGAGCATGCGGTACTGTTGGTTGCCGAGTCGCCAGTGATAGAGATCCTCTTGCCAGGTGAGACGTAGGGCGCAGGCGCGGAACTCGACATCATAGCTGAACTTTGTGCGTAGGGAGAGGTTGTTGTGTAGTGAGGTCATGTGTAGGCATCCCTCGCTCTGTCCGAGATAGAATATCTCGTAGTACGACTGTCCATAGTCGGGGCCAAAGGCAAAACCGAGTAGGGGAAGGTCGGCCTGCAGACGTATGTTCATCAGTGTGCTCCGTAGCGTGAAGGCATACTTGGCCATCGCTGAGGCGGCAAGGTTTATGCCTAATTTGAGTTGTGCTGGATTGTTTGAGTTGCGTAGGTTGTAGATACCTCCGATGCGCAGTTGTCCTTGGGGGCCCACAAATAATCTGAACCTTCCCTCTTGGGCAGATAAGAGGGAGGGCTCATAATAAACGGTGTAACTATAGTCTGCCATGCCGCCCACGGTGAGTGCGCGTCCCTTGGCGGCTAAGGTGTAGTCGCCATGTAGGGTGAAGAGCGATTGTGCAAACCATCGTCCATTCTCTGCTTGGGTTTGTGTGAGGCGTTCATCCATTATCGCTACATGTGCACCCTTGTATGCGAGTGGCGATAGGTAGGTGTCCAGTAGATTGGTTGCACCTCCGCCTAATGAGAAGGCCCGTTCCTCGAAGCGGTCGCTACGAAGCGTCTGTGCTGAAAGGATGCTCCCACAAAGGAGGAGGATGATAAGGGTCAAAATTCTTGTTCTCATAGAGAGGGATACATGCATTTTTGGCAAAGGTCGTTAAGAATTCCGAACTGTGCAAACGATTTTTTTAGATTTTTTTCATTTGTGCTGGCGAATTATGGATTTATTCTTGCATATATATAGGTAATAGTCTACCTTCGCGAAAGAGGATTTTTCCAAATTCTCTTGTTCTCTGAAACATCACTAAATCTAATACCATGAAGACACGGAATCTCCATCTGTTGTGCCTGCTTGTGAGCACCATCTTTTCTTTTAACTCTGTAGCTCAGAAACCTTTCGAGTTTAGGTGTACCGATTACTTGGCTACGCCAGACCGCAGCCAAGCCAAGTTCTCCTATGACAAGGAGAAAAACACGTTTACCATCAATGATAGCGGTACCAACAATATCGCTTTCCAGATGGATAAGAACGTCGATAATTTCTACTACATCACCAATGAGCAGACATGGTTTGTCGTGAAAGGAAGCAATTTGAGCACAACGTTGTCAAACAGTGACATCTGGTGGTTCAATGGATTCAACAAGGGTGGCAGCGTAGAGGCCAACCATGCTGTGACCGCTCCCGACGGCGAACAGCTTATTGTGTGGAACATCAAGGATAACGCTTCGCTGAATCCCAATATGGACTATAGCAACGAGCAGATTTATCTCTCTTCGCAGAGTAATCAGTTCAGCCATTGCATGGGACTC
The DNA here is from genome assembly GCA_045654565.1 of Bacteroidaceae bacterium. Taxonomy (GTDB): domain Bacteria; phylum Bacteroidota; class Bacteroidia; order Bacteroidales; family Bacteroidaceae; genus UBA1189. The sequence continues at coordinate 11,012 of JAZONP010000074.1, read as the reverse complement.
ACTTCAACCAGAGGCAGTTCGACCATCAGTCTGATTGGCTACTTTGCTCCTTATGAGCTTGCAGCCACCTATCCCGGTTTGATGACGGCTATGGGGTATACTGCAGATGGTGCTTCCTTGACCGAAGAGCTGAGAGCTAAGATTGACATGCTCTTGGCTTCGGTTGACGAGATGCTTGCCGATAGTGACTATACAGACCATAAGGAAACGCTCCAAGCTGCCAAAGATAAGGCATTGGGTGTACTTGCCGGCATGGCAGCTACCGACTATGCAGTTGCTATCCAGCTCATGAAGGAACTGCGCAGCGTGGTGAGTGCTGCGACCGTAAAGCACAACACCAGTATCTCATCGTACACACGCACAACTCACGGAATAGATGCCATGCAAGGTGATGTCTGCGTGAAGATTATCTTCCACGATGACAACGTAGTACGAGTGTATAAATCCTACTCTGCCGACATCACCAAGAAGAGTTGGTCTGTGGTGCAGCCTGCTGCTGATGCTGTCGACTTCAGTCTCGACGAGGCAGAAGGCGTGGTCACCTTGGACAATGCTCATGTCGTCGTCTCTCTCGACCTTGCCACGGGATGCATCAAGGTATGCCGCAAAGACGGCACGGTCCTTATTCGCGAAGCAGGGAATCAGTTCTCGCCCTATATGGATGGCCCGAACAGTAGCTACAAGATACAGCAAGCCTTCACACTCGATGCCGATGAATATGTATTCGGTATGGGGCAGATCCAGAATGGTGCGCTCAACCAACGCGGTAAGATCATCAACCTCGTGCAGGACAACATGAAGGTATGCATCCCCTATTTCCAGTCAAGTAAGAACTATGGTCTTTTCTGGGACAACTATTCCCCGACCACATTCACCGACATGGAAGAGGAGACGCGCTTCATGTCCACTGGTAATGAGATTGACTACTACGTTCTTGTAGGCGAAGAGAGCAGCGACGTGCTCCCTCTCATGCGTGAGCTCACGGGACACAGCCCTATGCCTGCCCTCTGGAACTTCGGCCTCTACCAAAGCAAGGAACGCTACACCAGTGCTAACGAGACCATGCAAGTGGTAAAGGAGTACCGCAAGCGTGGCGTACCTCTCGACTGCATCGTGCAGGACTGGCAGTATTGGGGCGATGATGCGCATTGGAATGCCATGGAGTTCCTCAATCCCTCCTTCTCCAATTATGCTCAGATGATCAAGTCTGTGCACGACGACAATGCCAAGCTGATGATTAGCGTGTGGGCTAACTTCGGTCCGCAGACCAAGCAGTACGCTCACTTTAGTCAGAAGGGACGAATGATCGAAGCCGTGTCGTACCCCTTCGGCGCGGGAGTAAAACCCTACGATTGCTACGATGCCACCACACGTGACGAGTATTGGCAGTATCTCTATGCCGGGCTGATGAACAAGGATATCGATGCCCTGTGGCTCGATTCTAGCGAGCCTGACTATCAGCAGCAGAGTCCGAATGATTATGACTATGTCACAGGCACAGGGCTCACCTGGCGCGAACTGCGAAATGCCTTTCCCTTGGCTCATGTGGGCGGTGTGCATGACCATTTCCGTACCGATGCGTTAAGTGGTAAGACTGGTCTTTCTGGCAAGCGTGTATCTATCCTTACCCGCTCGGCCTTTGCCGGACAGCAGCGCTATGGCGCCAACACCTGGAGTGGCGACGTTACCTCAAGTTGGGACAATCTGGCAGCGCAGATTCCGGCTGCACTCAACTTCTCAGCTTGTGGCATTCCCTATTGGAATAGTGATATAGGCGGCTTCTTCACTGGCTCATACGGAGGTGTTGGCGATGCCAACTGGCGACGCCTCTATATGCGTTGGTTACAGTTCGGTACCTTCACCCCTATGATGCGTTTCCATGGCACGAACACCCCACGCGAGATCTATCAATTTGGTTCCGAGAAGGATGGCATAGGCGACTACGACCATATACTCAAGTATGTGAAGATGCGTTACCGTATGCTTCCCTACCTCTACAGCACAGCATGGCAAGTGTGTCGGGCCGATGCAACCTTCATGACAGCGCTGCCCATCGCCTTTGGTCATGACCGTCAGTGCTACGACATCAAGGATCAGTATATGTTTGGCGATGCCTTCCTTGTGGCCCCCATCGTGACGGATAATACCAACCAGCGTGAGGTGTATCTCCCGGCTGGCCATCAGTGGGTAGACTTCTGGAGTGGCGAGAGCCATCAAGGTGGCCAAGCAGTTGTAAAGAAGGGCACTGCCGATATCATCCCGCTCTACATCAAGGCCGGAAGCATTCTCCCATGGGGGCCCGATGTACAGTATTCGACCGAGAAGGCGTGGGATAACCTCGAGATACGTGTATATCCCGGTGCTGACGGTAGCTTTGTGCTCTACGAAGATGAGAACGACAACTACAATTACGAGCAAGGACGATATACTGAGATTCCCTTCATTTGGGACGAGCAGTCACAGACGCTCACCATAGGCGAGCGCAAGGGTGAGTTTGAGGGTATGCTCCGTGAGCGCACCTTCCGTATCTGCAAGGTGTCGGCTCACCATGCTACGGGCGATCTGCACGCTGCCGACTATGATGCTGTCATCCAGTACACTGGAGAGGAGGTCTCTGTGGTTCTTGACCGTAAGGCCGAGAAGCCTGCTGTGCTCACCGACTGTACCCTTGACTATATACAGAATCATAGCTTCGAGGACGATGGGCGTACGCTGACCAAGCAGGCTCCTCGTGGATGGACCGTGAATAGTAATACTACGTGGTGGGGGGTGAACCAAGGCGGTGGCAACGAAGATCCCACAGCTACAGATGGTAACTTTATCTTCGGTGTCTGGGACAATAATGTCCTCTCAGCCAGTATCAGCCAGTCCATCCGCAACCTTCCCAGTGGAAAGTATACGCTGACCGTTGATATCCATGCACCTGGACGTATTGCCGAGGCACGCCTCGGCAACCAGCGCCTGTTTGCCAATGACCACACTGCACTCATGCGTGAGCAGTTCGTTACTTGTGGTACGGGAGACAACTATCCCATGCAGACACTCTCTCTCGGTTTTACTCAGGAGAGAGACGGCGCCCCTTTGACTATAGGGGTAGCTACAGACGGAGCACCCAGGCAGACGTGGTTCAAGATTGATAATTTTCGCCTGTATGCCATGGCCGAAGATCCTTCTGGCCCTACGTCAGTGTCTACAGAGACTGTTGCGGCAAGTGTGGTGCGTTCCGAAATCTTCAGTGTGAGTGGTCAGCGCATCTTGCAGTGTCAAGAGGGCGTCAATGTTGTGCGCGAGTATATGAGTGACGGCACGCAAAGGGCTAATAAGGTTGTTTGCCCTTGATTTTAGGGATTCCCTTTCTGGCATAAGAGCAAAAGAGCGTAAATTTAAAGACCTATCTTCTTAGGGGCATCCCATGTGGGTGCCCTGTTTTTGTGGGGTGAGAAAAAGGGCGAACACATCGGTTCGCCCCTACTCATCTTGTCTTCGTTATCGTCTTCGCCATCACTCCTCCTCGAACAGGTTTAACTGCTCGGTTGTAGGCTCCTCGGCTGGATCTTCACTAGCCTCAGCCTCTTCGGGTTGCACCTCTTCGATAGGCTCGGGCTTGCGGGTCGGCTCCAACTCTACGAAGCTGGCCACTTCGAAGGTCGTCACGCGTTTGCCGATGGCCTTGAATCCCTTGATGAGGGCAAATTCCTCGGCGTCGATGACCAAGGGTTCGCGGAAGCTGTCGCCACCGCCAAAGTTGACCTGGATGAGCGGATAGGTCTCGCAGGTGAGCAGTGTCATGCTGCTGTCCTTGTGCTCGTCCACGAAGCTGTTCTTCTTGGCCGTGGCCTCCATAAGGAAACGCTTGATATAGTAGAATCCCTTCTGCGAAGCATTCTTCACGATGGCTGTCCACACTTTGTCGGGGTTGTACTTCTCGATGTAGAGAATGTCCGGTTCATAGTGGTTGTTGGCATCGAAGTCGGTGATGTAGAATTCACCGTTCTTCAGCACCACCAGGATGCGGTCGTCGCTGTGGAACTCGCCCAGGTAGTCTCCATGTCCGTCAAAGTCGAGACGCAGCACGTCGCGGTCAAACCATACCTTGCGTCCGCCGAGCGTAGAGGCTCCATGAGCCTTGAGCCCGATGCGCTGCACCTCGAGTCGCGTGAGCAGGTTGCCCATCGAGGCACGTCCCTTGATACCGATCTCGCTGAAGTCCTTCTCGATGACCGTCTTGCGCAAGTTGGGCACGGGCTTGAGTTGCACCTTGATGATCTCGGCCTCACCATTGGGGTTGGCGGTGAAGTAGGCCACGCGTGAGCCGGGCTTGCCTTGGGTGAGGTTGTATTCGCGGTCGCGGTTGGTGCCTGTCACGGCAAAGCGCTTGATATAGTGTGGCCCGCCACGTCCGTCGCGGTACACCACGTTGTAGATGGTGCGCTTGTCGTTTTTCTTATAGATGTCTACGTGGATGACTCCTGTGCCCACAAACATCTTCTCGGCCACGCGCACGATCTTGTAGCGGCCATCCTTATAGAAGAGGATGACATCGTCGATCGATGAGCAGTTGGTGACAAACTCGTCCTTCTTCAGCGAGGTGCCGATGAAGCCCTCGTCGCGGTTGATGTAGAGCTTCTCGTTGGCCTCGATGACCTTGGCAGCCTCGATGTTCTCGAAGTTGCGCAGCTCTGTCTTGCGGGGATGCTCGGCGCCATACTTTGTCTTGAGCATGGTGAACCAGTCGATGGTCACACCCACCATATTGGCCAGTTTTTGGTCTATCTCCTCCACCTCGGCACGGATGCGAGCCATGAGCTCGTCGGCCTTGTCCTTATTGAACTTTAGGATGCGGGCCATCTTGATCTCCATCAACTTGAGGATGTCCTCTTTCGTTACCTCACGGATGAAGGTGGGGTAGTAGGGGGTCAGTCGCTCGTCGATGTGCTCGCAGGCAGCATCCATCGTGGGCGCTTGCTCAAACTTCTTGTCCTTATAGATGCGCTCCTCGATGAAGATCTTCTCCAGTGAGGCGAAGTGCAGTTGCTCGAGGAGCTCGTTCTTGCGTATCTCCAGTTCTTGGCGTAGGAGAGCTTGTGTGTTGTCTACCGACTTGCGCAGCACCTGGCTCACCCCGATGAAGTGGGGCTTGTTGTCGTCGATGACGCAGCAGTTGGGCGAGATGCTGATCTCGCAGTCCGTGAAGGCATAGAGCGCGTCGATGGTCTTGTCCGACGATACGCCCGGGGCCAGATGCACGAGGATCTCCACCTCGGCTGCCGTGTTGTCATCCACCTTGCGTATCTTGATTTTGCCCTTCTCGGCAGCCTTCAGTATCGATTCGATCAGCGTCGTGGTGGTCTTGCTATAGGGTATCTCCGTGATGGCCAGGGTCTTGTTGTCCACCTTGTTGATGCGGGCACGTACTCGCACCGCACCGCCACGCTCACCGTCGTTGTAGCGGGCCACGTCGACGAAGCCTCCCGTCTGGAAGTCGGGGTAGAGCACGAAGTCCTCTCCCTTGAGGTAGCTGATGGCGGCATCGCACAATTCGTTGAAGTTATGAGGCAGGATTTTTGACGAAAGACCTACGGCAATACCCTCCACACCTTGTGCCAAAAGTAGGGGGAACTTCACCGGCAAGGTGATAGGCTCCTTGTTGCGGCCGTCGTAGGAGAGCTTCCATTCCGTTGTCTTGGGGTTGAATACCACGTCGAGGGCAAACTTAGACAGTCGTGCTTCGATGTAACGCGGTGCGGCAGCGCCATCACCCGTAAGGATGTTACCCCAGTTACCCTGGCAGTCGATGAGCAGATCCTTCTGTCCTAGCTGTACCAAGGCATCGCCTATGGATGCGTCGCCGTGAGGGTGGTACTGCATGGTGTGTCCCACGAGGTTCGCCACCTTGTTGTAGCGGCCGTCGTGCTTTTCCTTCATCGAGTGTAGGATGCGTCGTTGCACCGGTTTGAAGCCGTCGTTGATGTGTGGCACAGCGCGCTCAAGGATTACATACGATGCATAGTCCAAGAACCAGTTTTGGTACATGCCCGAGAGCTGGTACTTCACCGTGTCGTCATCGCCGTCCTCCTTTTTGGGCTGGTAGTGGGCATGTTCCTCGCTACTGTCGGCGTTCACACCATTCGAGTCCACGTCCATGCTTTCGTTTTCGTATTCTTCGTCAATACTGCTCATAATGTATACATTTGGCGCGAATTTATAGAAAAAAACGCAAACCGCCAAAAAAAAAGTTACTATGCGGTCAATATGGCCTTACCAAGTCTTCGTTCTTATTTGACAACGGACAACAGACCACAGACTCGTAGGGGCTGGGGCCGTCCTGTTTGTATCTTCGCTTGCTTTTCTCTCCGCGAAGTGTGTCCGATGGGAAGATAATGCTGCAGCGGATTATCGTACATAGTGCCTTCCGTTAAGTGGCAGGATGTTATCTGTTTACGCTCTCTTGGCTGGCACTGGCAGATAGAAAAGGATGAGGCTTTATGTCTCATTCGATGGGCGGAATTGCTGGGTGGAGGAGAAAAACATGTTCTTCAACATATAATCAAACATTCAAGGTGTTAAAAGTTGTTCAATAACTTAAAAAAGAGTAGCTTTGCTTGATTTTGTGCGTCTCGGATTGTATTGCAGTTCATAGACCGTCTGAAAAAGTGAAAAACCTAATTATAAATCAATTATCAAGTAAAACATTATTAACTAAAACAAAAGCTTATGAAAAGAACATTTACTTTTCTTTTGACCGCGTTGTCCCTTTTTGCTGGGGTAGCGGTGAAGGCGCAGACGTTCCCCGAAACGTCTACAGCTGAAGCTCCAAAATTCTACACGATTGCCAGCTACAATCGCGGCGGCGTGTTGACTGATGTGGGCGGTGAGCTGCAGCACGTGGATGTCGCAGGAGGTAGTTATTGGTATTTTACCAAAGCTAACGACAATGGCGGCGTTTACTTCTGCAATTCGAATGGTCGTTACCTGACTGCAAATATGACGGTCGGTGATGCTCCTGGAGTGTGGTATGTGTTGGCAAATGGTGTCAATGCTGAGGGCGTGTCCATTTCGAAGACAAATCCCATCTCAAACAGATCTTGTCTTGATGCTAGCAATGCAGGCGCTGGTGTGGGTACATGGGCCCCCAGTGCTAATGACTGGCATGGCACGACTTGGGTATTTGCCGAGGCTGAAGGAATTGAAAAACTTAGCTATACCCTTACCGATGAACTTGGTAATAAGTATACCGGCTCTTACGTCGGTGTCGCTGGAACAAGTGAACCGACTTTGTCTGGTGCGGTAGGTTGTACATTTAGCAATGTGGCTTGGAATGGTACAACATATACGGCAAGCATCGTATTCCCCTTCCGTGTGTCTGATGCGAATACTACCAAGGGGGTTATGATTTCTTCGTTCAAGAATGATGCAAACAAGTTTTTGTGGCGTGCAGTAGGCACAAATATTACAGGTCAGAAGAGTGTTGAGGCTGACTCGGAGAACTATCATTGGGCTATTTATCCTGCATTCAATGACGGTAGCTTTACCTTTACTATTAAGAATATAGGTACAGGAAAGTATATCTACAGTACATCTGACGCCAATAGTCACAATCAAGGTGCTGTAGTCTTGGCTGATGAGGGCTCTGCTTTTACTCTCGAAGCAAATAACAAGTTTAAGCTCTCTACAGGTAAGTTCCTTTCAATGAATAGTACGACTACTGCAAATGAGCAGTACGTAGGTACTTGGGGTGATCATGGTGGTACATACAACAAGTTCTACGATTGCCCCGTAAAGGTTACAGTGGAGTCTCCTTGGGTAGGTAACATTATTGAGAATGGCAACACCTATTATCTTTACAATGCAAAGGCTAAAGCATTCATGAAGGGTGCGAATAGTTGGGGTACACAGGCTTCATTTGGTGAAGATGCTGTTGCCTTCACTGCAGAGGGAAGTGGTGATACCTATGGTTTGAGATCTACTTACAATAACTACTTGGGGGCGGATCTCTATGTGGATCAGGGTAAGAAGGATTTTGTCTTCACACAGGTCGGTGATGGTATTTACACCATTACAAAGGATGGTGCATATCTCGCTTACATCGATAATAGTGTGGTTAAGACTGTAGCAGAAGTTACTGATGGTTGCTACTGGCAACTCCTTACCAAAGAGTCAATCTTGTCTGATATGACTGCCGCTACTGTAAGCAGTCCTTATGGAGTGACACCGCTTATCACCGGTGCAAACTTCGGTCGTGGTGATAATGCTAATTCGGCTTGGTCAGGTGGCCCTGCAGTGGGTGGTGACAATGCAAATCACTGCGCAGAAAAGTGGAATGCTGGAGTATTTACTGTGTCTCAGGAATTGGCAAATCTTCCTTCTGGTACCTATAAGTTGCAGGCGCAGGGTTTCTACCGTATGGGTGGCGTTGCCGAAGCTGCTGCTGCTCGCGCTGCTGGTACGGAGGTTTACGATGTTAAGTTTATTGCCAACGACCAGAGCGTGACACTCATGAGCGTAATGGATGAGGCTGGCAAGTTGAATGTTGGTGCCGACTATGGTAGCTATGGCAAAGCTCCGAATAGCATGGGTGATGCTTCGCAGTTCTTCAGCAATGGCTATTATGAGCATGAACTATATTTCTCTGTAGGTGATGACGGACAGGCTGTTATTGGTGTTAATCACAATGAGGCAATTGGTAACGATTGGGTAATCTTCGATAACTTCCGTTTGACCTACTATGGTGATCTCTCTTTGTCTGATTTTAACAAGCAGGCGTTCTATGTAGTAAAAGATCAGTTGGACGACTTGGTTAACACTTGCAGCTCGTTGTCAACATTGAACGCAGTATTTGCTGCATATAGCGATGTGGTAGATGGTGCGGAAGCTATTGCGAACGATGAGGGTGCAACATTGGAGGAAATTGAAGCTTTCATTCCTGTAATGGAGGCCATGATCGCCCAGGTGAAGGCTATCGATGAGTACTACAATGGTGTGTTCGCAGTATCGGTTGAGGCTTACAGAGAGATCTTGGTGAAGTCTACACCTAACACACAGGAGGCGCATACAGCGTTTAACGATGCCATCTCTGAAGCAAGCAACGTAAGTGCTGTGGCTGCAATTGCTGACCTTGAGGCTAAGGTGGCTGCTATGGAGGCTGCACGCAGAGAGTATGTGCAGCATGCTATCCCCGCCGACGGATTTGTGTTTGACTACACCTTCCTGCTCGTGAACCCCGATATGGAGACCGGCAACATCAATGGTTGGACACATACGGATGGCTGGCAGTTCCAAAATAATAATGAGTTCAAGAACGGCGATGCCGTGATCAATAGAAAGTTCCAGGAGCGTTGGGTATGGGCCGCTGCTCTCGGCAATGTGTCGACCGAGCAGACCGTTTCGAACATCCCCAATGGCGTGTATAGCGTAAGCGCAAGCATCATCGCTACTCGCCAGGATGCTGCAGATCCTAAGGCTGCTGCTACGGGTGTATACCTCTTTGCTAACACAAGTAAGGTTGCTGCTGCTACAGCAAATAATGTTCCTGAGCTCTTCACGGTAGAGGTGAATGTCCTTAACAATGTGCTCACATTGGGTATCAAGGGTGAGAATGCTGAGGCCAACTGGATCGCATTTGATAATGTGACCCTCTCTTACCTCGGCGCACTGCCCGAGTCTGTAATCCTCGAGCTTCAGAAGGAGGAGTTCTTGGCTAAGTGGGATGAGTATAAGGCTTACGAGGCTTCTCTGAACAGCGCTTGGGCGGCAATCAACAATACCTATTACAAGTCTGTATATGACAGCGCTGATGCGTTGGCTAAGGGCATCGATGCAGTGACAGAGAAAGTTGTCATCGAGGAGATGATGGCCAAGATGGACGCTGCTATTGTTGCTGTAGAGGCTGCATATGCTATCGGTGTTGAGCACAGCAAGCTGACAGCGGTATTTGAAGAGGCTTTGGCCAACTCGCTTCCTCACAATGCAGGTGTGCTCCAGGCAGCAGAAACTGCTGTGCAGGTAGCCAAGAATGCTGGTAATAGCATCGCTACCACCGAGGCACTCGAGCAGGCTATCGAGGAGTTGACCACTGCTTACATTACCTATATCAGCCATGCCGTGGCCAAGGATGCTTATGCATTTGACGTTACTTGTCTGGTAGTAAACGCAGAGGTGACATCGGCCGAGGGTTGGACCAATGCCGAAGGTCGCATCATCACTAATACTGCATATGATGGTGCACCCGACAAGGTTGCATTCGATATAGGTTGGTGGGCAAGTGCTGATATTCACCAGGTAGTGGCCGAACTCCCTGCTGGTAACTATGCTTTGAGCGCTGTAGCCCGTTCGTCTTCTCCTAACTCTTACATCTATGCTAAGAGTGGTGAGGTTGAGGTAAAAGAGACTCTTCCTCAAGATGACACACAGAATGGCCAGTTTGGCAATGGTTGGAGCAAGGTAACCACTGCTGCTGTCAATGTAGCGGATGGTGGTTCTCTGACTATCGGTGTGCACATTGATAACCCTGGTGCAAACTTTGCAGCTGCTGATAACTTCAAGCTCTTCTATACTCCTGTTTATGTAAAGGGTAAGGTGGTTCTTGATAAGGCTGAGGTGGTGCTTGCTGCAGTGGGCGCTACAGAGCAGATCACAGCTTCTATGGATCCTGCCAATGCTACATTCCATACCGTGACATGGAGCACTTCTAATGCAGCCGTTGCTACCGTAGACGAGAATGGTGTCGTTACTGCCGTTGCCAATGGTACTGCTACCATCACTGCAACCACAGCCGATGGTGCTACTGCTACCTGTGAGGTGACTGTGGCTATCGCCGTTACTGAGGTGAAACTCGACAAGTCTGAGGCAACCTTGACAGCTAAGGATGCTACTCTCGCGCTGAACGTAACTGTTCTCCCCGAGGATGCTCTCGACAAGACCGTAACATGGACAAGCTCTGATGAGGCTGTCGCTACTGTAGACGCTAACGGTGTCGTTACAGCTGTTGGCAATGGTACTGCTACCATCACCGC
>JAZONP010000073.1:0-13294 GCA_045654565.1 Bacteroidaceae bacterium | reverse complement strand
ACAAAAGAAACGAGAAGCATGCGCTTCTCGTTTCGTGGGCAAAGATGGATTCGAACCACCGAAGTCGAAAGACAGCAGATTTACAGTCTGCCCCATTTGGCCACTCTGGAATTTGCCCAGACACCTTTCGGCTCATTTGCGGGTGCAAAGGTACAACTATTTTTCGAAAATGCAAGCACAATCGACGAAAAAAGTAGGCCGCCCTGCAGATATTTCTTCTTTTATCCCGTATTTACTTGAATCGTGAGGCCAGGTCGACCATCTTAATGGCAGTCACGGCACATTCGTCTCCCTTGTTACCATGAATGCCACCGGCACGATCTTCAGCCTGCTGCATCGTATCGGTCGTGATGACTCCGAAGATAACAGGAGTGGTGCCTTGTGCATTAAGGTCGGCGATGCCTTGCGTGGTACCAGCACATACGTAATCGAAGTGAGGGGTATCGCCACGCACTACGCATCCAAGCGCAATGACAGCATCGACCTGCCCTGCCTGCACAAACTTGGCAGAGCCATAAATGAGTTCGAAGCTACCGGGCACAGTATATACGATAATGTTCTCCTCCTTAGCTCCGTGACGCATCAAGGTCTCCTTGGCTCCATGAAGCAGAGCAGCTGTTATATTCTCATTCCATTCAGATACTACGATGCCGAACTTCATTGCCGAAGCATCAGGCACAGAGGTAATGTCGTATGCCGACAGGTTGTGATATGCGGTTGCCATGTTTCTTAATTCTGAATTATGAATTGTGATTTCTGAATTCTGAATAAAAAGATTGAGGGTTGAGAGATAAGAGATATGCAATGCGTTGTTCTCTCAACTCTCAACCCTCAATTCTACACCTTATTTATTACTTTACGCGCTCGATGTACTTGTCGATGTCCATTGACTGCATAGAGCCGTAGTACTTGGTCTTGATCTCGGTGTATACCTTGAGAGCCTCAGACTTCTTGCCCAACTTCTCATAGATCTGACCAGCCTGAATGAGGTATGCGGGGCTCAGCAAGTTGTTATCGGCCTTCTTGGCAGCCTTCACGAGAGTTGCAGCAGCCTGTGCCTCATCACCTACCTGTGCATAGCAGTTACCAAGTGCAGCGAGCACCGAAGGAGCTACCATCACATCGCTACCCTTGAATGCCTTGAGCATGGGGATAGCCTCTTCGTAACGACCGAGCTTAGCAAGGCTGATGCCAGCGTATGCCTTAGCAAGGTTAGCCGCCTTAGTACCCTTAAACTCAGATGCCACAGCCTCGAAGCCAGCATACTCCTGATCACCATTGAGGGCAGCCTCATAGTCACCATTCTGGAAATACTTCTCACCTACAAAGAGCGCCTCAGCAGCCTTCTGCTCACGGGGCTTTATCACCCAAATAGACACAGCCACACATGCGGCGATGAGTGCTACCACACCTACAACTACGAAGGTTACAATCTTGCCATTCTTGTTAAAGAACGCTTCAGAGCGGCTTACAGCCTCCTCTACATTGAGCATCTGCTCCTGCTTGATTTCTTGTTTTGCCATATTCTTGTTTTATTTATACATTTACATAATGAGTTGCAAAAATAGTCTATTTCCACTGATTAAGGAAATTTCAATCTATTTTTTTATGCCGGCATGCTGTTTTTTTTCTTTCGCCCGCTTTTTTCGAGAGATTATTTGTATCTTCGTAGTTCATTTTTGCGACCAATGATACTTAAGAGACTCTCCATACTCAACTATAAGAACATCGAGCAGGCCGACCTTGAGCTCTCTCCCAACGTAAACTGCTTCATCGGGCAGAACGGCATGGGCAAGACCAACCTGCTGGATGCCATCTACTACCTTTCGTTCTGCAAGAGCGCTACCAACCCCATCGACTCACAAGTGATGCGTCACGACGCAGAGTTCTTCATGGTGCAGGGGCTCTACGACATGGGGCAAGGCGAAGAAGAGGAGATCTACTGCGGCATGAAACGTCGTCAGAAGAAGACTATCAAGCGCAACAAGAAGGCTTATCAGCGCTTCTCCGAGCACGTAGGCTTCATCCCCTTGGTCATGGTGTCACCCTCGGACAACGAGCTCATCCTCGGCGGCAGCGAGGAGCGACGCCGGTTCATGGACGTGGCCATATCGCAGCACGACAAGGAGTACCTCACTCAGCTCATCAATTACGAGAAGGCGCTGCAGCAACGCAACGCGCTCCTCAAGCAAGAGGAGGAGCCCGATGCCGAGCTCCTCAGCCTTTGGGAAGAGATGATGGCACAGGCAGGAGAGGTCATCTACGAGCGCCGTAGGGACTTTATCGAAGGATTGACACCGATATTCCAGCACTTCTACAGTCAAATATCGGGAGAGAGTGAGACCGTGTCGCTCACCTACTCCTCCCATGGCGACCGTGGGCCACTACTCGAGACCATCGCCAAGGGCCGAGCCAAGGACCGCATCATGGGCTATTCGCTGCACGGCACCCACAAGGACGACCTCGTGATGCAGCTCGACGGCTATCCCATCAAGCGCGAGGGTTCGCAAGGGCAGAACAAAACCTACCTCATAGCTCTCAAGCTCGCCCAGTTTGACTACCTGCGCCGCTTAGGGAGCAAGGTGCCCATCCTCCTGCTCGACGACATCTTCGACCGCCTCGATGCTTCACGCGTGGAGCAGATCATCCGCCTTGTATCGAGCGACACGTTCGGACAGATATTCATCACTGATGTCAACCGTGGCCACCTCGACCGCATCGTCGCCGCTGCGACAGGCGACTATAAGCTATACACCGTTGCCGCCGGCAATGTTGAGCTTTCAGCTGTTAGCCATTAGCAGTTGGCTATGATTAAATGAAACTTTTCATCTCTCAACTATCAACCATCAACTCATCGACATGAAGCGAACCAACTCCGAAGCCGTAGGTGACCTCATCCGTCAGTTTCTCCGCCAACAGGGCCTGGAGGCTCCGCTCAATGAGTACCGCCTCATCCAAGGGTGGGAACATGTGATGGGCCCCGTAATCGCACGGTACACCAAGGACCTCACTATCCGAAACCAAACGCTATACGTGCAACTCACCTCACCCGTCTTACGCCAGGAGCTCCATATGCAACGCCGCGAGTTGGCCACACGCCTCAACACCTTCGTGGGGGCTCAAGTCATCACGGACATTGTCTTCAGATAGGAATAGAGTATGTTATACAACACATTCTAGACTTTTCCCCCTCGAGAATTTGCACTTCCATAAAAAAAACATTTAACTTTGTGGTGTTGTAAAACATAGCATCTATAAATAAATTCTTCAATAGCAAAAAACACTTAGGAAATGGTCGTCGTGATGACGGCCATTTTTCTTTTGGAGACAATACAGCTTGGCATTTAGCCAACCCTCTGAAAGGCCTCGCTACACCCCTTGAAGAGGGAACATTACAGCAACTTTGAGGGCTATTTCACTCCTCAAATGTTAAAAGAAATAAATAATTAGTGTAAAACATACATTTTTATCTTCAGAAACTTGCGAGAGACGCTGATTATAGGTACTTTTGTGTACATGTTTTTCATGGTAAATTAGATAGAATAGTATTTAGGGGAGCGGTCGTCGTGATGACGACCGTTTCCGTATCCACGGCGACACACCCAGCTTGCACCCTGCAATATCATATCTGTCAACACAAAGCAAGTACGTGGTGTGTCGTCTTTTATTTGATCCGCGAGCTGTGAGCAGTGAGCAGTGAGCAGTGAGCTATGAGCAGTGAGCTATGAGCAATGGGCTATGAGCAATGGGCGGTGAGCTATGAGTGAAGAGCGATGAGCGGAAAGCGGAGAGAGATGAGCTTATCATTCGGACGGCAGGCCCAAAGCCCATAGCCACAAACGACATGGGAGGGAGATCACCCGCGGTGTTCTCCCTCCCATTATTACTACGGAGAGTAGTATTCTATTTGCGAAGATTACTTCTTCAATGCCTTGGCAATCATCTTCTCAGCCTTTACGACAGCCTTGTCGTAAGCCTTCTGAGCCTTTGCCTTAGCTGCAGCATCGGGAGCAGCCTTCACTGCATCGTAGAGAGCCCAGAGGTTGCAAGCAGCGGTAGCCTCCTTCTGCGCGGCGGTGTAAGCCTCGGCCTTAGCCTCAGCGATAGCCTCCTCCTCAGCGGGAGCGTAAGCGTGCTTGTAGCCCTGCTGGTCGTTCCAGTGACCACGTGTGAAGTCGGGGAAGGTCACAGAAGCGCAGTTGTTGTCCATAGAGATGGCGCCGAGCTCAGCAAGTGAGCACCACTCAGCCATGTCATATACGTCCATATCGAGGGGAAGACCATTCTGGAGACAGTATACGAGACGTGCATCCATGATGTAGTCCATACCGCCGTGACCCATGTGACGACCCTTCTCGCCATACTTGGTAAGGATGGGGTGATAGTACTTCTTCTCGAGGGCAGCCTTCTGCTCGGCGTTGATGAAGCCGTGAGCGTTGAGGTTGTCTACCTGGGGAGCATCGGTACCCTTGAACACTTCACCTGAGAGCGCATACTCGGGTGTGGGGTACTTGGTTGCATAACCCTTGGTACCGGTGAGCTTGAACAAGCGGTTGTAGGGCTGGGGAGTCATCACGTTGTGCTGGATCTCAACTACCTTACCATTAGCGGTACGCATGAGGGTAGTGGTGTGGTCACCGTTGCGGAACTCCTTGCACTCGCGGCCAGTCTTGTTCTCAACCCACTCCTTACCTACGAAGCTCTCGGTATCCATAGCGATAAGGGTTGTGAAGCGGTCACCACGGTGAATGTTGAGGCACTGTGCTACGGGGCCAAGGCCGTGAGTAGCGTACACGTCGCCACGGTTCTCCATGTTGTACTTCATACGCCAGTGGAGGTTGTCCACGTCGTTGTCGGCGGGGTCCTTCCAATAGTAGTCCCAGAACCACTCGAGGCCATGGATGTAGGCACCCTCAGCGCGGATGATCTCACCGAAGATACCATCCTGAGCCATAGCGAGTGCATTGAGCTCATAGTAGTCGTAGCAGCAGTTCTCGAGGATGAAGCAGTGGAGACGGGTCTGCTCAGAGAGGTCGATGAGCTCCCAGCACTGCTCGAGGTTCATAGCTGAAGGCACCTCGATGGCAGCGTGCTTGCCGTTCTGCATGGCAAACTTAGCCACGGGGAAGTGGTGGTTCCAGTCGGTAGCGATGTATACGAGGTCGATGTCGTCGCGCTTGCAGAGCTCCTCATAGCCCTTCTCGCCGAAGTAGATGTCGGCGGGCTTCAAACCCTGCTCACGGAGTGACTTCTGGCAAGCCTCAGCGCGGTTCTCTTCATAGTCGCAGAGAGCTACTACCTCTACACCGGGGATGTGAGCGAAACGTGTCACAGCACCGGGGCCACGCATGCCGAGACCCACGAAACCTACGCGTACGGTCTCGAGCTTGGGAGCGGTGAGGCCGAGCACGTGCTCCTGGCCAGCGGGACGCTCGGGAGTTTCAACTACGAGAGTACCCTTGTCCCAATGTGTCTTGGTAGAGGGCGAAAGTGACTGAGCATTGAGGCTGGTAACGAACAACGCAGCCAATGCCAACGAAAGGATGTGTTTTACTTTCATAAATAATTAGGTTATAAGTATTAATTAATAAATAAATACACTATTTCTCGCAAAGGTACAACAATTCACTCACATAGCCAAACATTAACTTCCTTTTTAATCTTTTTGACCCTCCTCCACCCTTGGGATATACGATTTCGCTCATTTTGCCGTTTTACTGGAAATAAGACTACAGATTTATGGAATGGTTTAACCGTACCCGAACGATAAAGATCTCGCTCATCCTCATCGCCGTGCTGCTGGGCGTGGCATCGCTAATCTTCTCGAGCCGCCTCGTAAACGACCTCGCCGAGGAGGAGAGCACCCGCATGGAGATATGGACTGAGGCCATGCGCACCTTCAACGATGCCGACGAGGGCACCGATCTGAGCCTCGTGCTCACAGTCATCCGTGGCAACCACACGATACCGGTCATCGTGCTCGACGGCAAGGGCAGCATCGAGAGCTACAGCAACGTGCGCATCCAGTCGTCCGACACGTTGGGCTACCTCATGCAGCGGGCTGCAGCCATGCGCGAGGCGGACCACATCATCCGCATGGACCTCAGCGACCCGGGCGAATACTATGAGGTGTGCTACGACGACTCGCTCATGCTCAGGCGCCTCGAGGTGTACCCCTACGTGCAGTTCGGCGTCTTCGTCGTCTTCCTCGCCGTGGCCCTCTTCGCACTGCTCAGCATGAAGCGCTCCGAGCAGAACCGCGTATGGGTGGGACTATCCAAGGAGACGGCCCACCAGCTGGGCACGCCCATCTCGTCGCTCATGGCCTGGACAGAGATCCTGCGCACCACCTACCCCGACGACGACCTCATCCCCGAGATGGGCAAGGATGTGCACCGGCTCGAGATCATCGCCGAGCGCTTCTCCAAGATCGGCTCACAGCCCGAGACCACGCCCGAGAACCTGGGCGAGGCGCTGCAACGCGTGGTCGACTACATCGGGCGCCGCACATCGGAGCACATCACCACCACCCTCCACCGGAGCGAGCGTCCCGTCATCGTGCGCATGTGCAGCCCCCTCTTCGAGTGGGTCATCGAGAACCTCTGCAAGAATGCCATCGACGCCATGGACGGCGAGGGCAGCATCAACATCCACATGACAGAGACCGACGAGCGCGTCTACATCGACATCGAGGACACCGGCAAGGGCATCCAGAAGAGCCACTTCAGCACCGTCTTCTCCCCCGGCTTCACCACCAAGAAGCGCGGCTGGGGCCTCGGCCTCTCACTGGCCAAGCGCATCATCGAGAGCTACCACAAGGGGCGCATCTACGTCAAGCACTCCGAGCTGGGCAAGGGCACCACGTTCCGCATCGAACTGAGGAGGTGAGATCAGACGCGAGCCATGCCGGCCGACCTTTTCCAGGAAAAGACACACAATAGGACAAAAGACATAAGACAATAAATATACGCTCTCTCTCCCGATAGGTGAAAATAGTGTTGAGTAAAAACTCTTATTTTTGTATTAGATATACTACGTATATCTAATACAAAAATAAGCCCCTATATATAGGGCATGTGTGCAGAAAACACAGCGCAGAATAACTGTCCTATGTCTTATGTCTTATTCGCCTCGCGTGGCGCACGCGCATAATGCGCGTATCCCGTCGTCAACAAATTAGGAATTAGGAGTTAGGAGTTAGGAATTGCTTGCATCGCGGTTCTTGTCTCACGCGGATTGCGCGGATAACGCATCACTTCGTTCGCGTTTACCATCCGGGATGTGTTGTAGGCGACGACCTTGATTCTTATGTTCTTCTGTCAAAAAACCTCCGGGATGGTAGCAAGGGCAGGCAGACCCTGCCCCTACATACCTCACCCGCCTTAGGTCCTCCGCGAGAACAATTGTCACTTGTCACCTATCACTTGTCAATTATCGCTTTCTCCTGTGTGTAAATCCCAGCTTGAAGCCCAGTCCCAGCGCGGGATTTAGTCCCTTCGGGAACTCCTCGGGGGAACTAAAGTTCCCTTCGTCGCAACCGACGCTTTCATACCGCGTCGGCGCATTGCTCGAGATGACAGGATGCGGATGTTTATTTTAATCGGGAATTAGGAGTTAGGAGTTAAGAATTAGGAATTAGGAATTAGGATTGCCGCAGGTGTTGCGCTAGTCTGCCCGAGGTGCGGCAGAACTGCGCGTAAGGTGCGGCAGAATTGCGCGTAAGGTGCGAAAATCTTTTATCGCACTGCAGATGAATGGATTAGTCCCCATTTTGTTCTCACGAACTTTGCAGTTATTTGCAGTTATTTGCAGTAAGTCGGAGCCTCAAAATCCTGTGTAGTATCTTTGCAGTAAGTCGGAAAGGAAAAATTAATTATCGTACCTTCGCACACAGAAAATAAAGACCTATTTTTGCTTTTTCACCCGTTTTACACTAATTTCGCGTTTCAAATCTATGAACACCCTCATGCCCCAAAACTACGACGAAGAGAAACTCATCCTACAATTGCGCGACACGGCGACGCGCAGCGCTGCCTTCTCCCTGCTGGTGAAGGTCCATAGCGAGACACTCTACTGGCACATCCGCCGCATGGTAGGCTCGCACGACGATGCCAACGACATCCTGCAGAGCACCTTCATGAAGGCCTGGACGGGGCTCGACGGATTCCTCGGCCACTCCAAAGTGCTCACCTGGCTCTACCGCATAGCCACCAACGAGACCTACACCTTCGTCACCAAGAACAGCCACGTCCAGTTTGACGACATCGACGAGGCCGCCAAGGGCATCGAGGCCGACGAGTGGTTTGACGGCGACCACCTGCAGGCCCGTCTGCAAGCCGCCATACAGTCGCTCCCACCCAAGCAGCGCATGGTGTTCAACATGAAATACTATGACGAGATGAAGTACGAGGAGATGTCAGCCATCCTCGGCACCAGCACGGGAGCTCTGAAGGCATCGTACCACATCGCCGTGAAAAAAATTAGCGAATATTTAGAACGAGAGAATTAAACCCTCACGGGGAAACATAGTCAAAGAGACACAAAACGAAGGAGAAACGATATGAATACCGATAGCGAACTGAAGGCCCGATACGGCACCAAGACCCCCTACAAGGTTCCTGAAGGATACTTCGAGCAGTTCCACGAGCAACTGATGAGCCGTCTGCCCGAAGCCACCCCCGAGGCCGCACCCGAGGCGAAGATCACCCTCATGACACGCATCAAGCCACTGCTCTACCTGGCAGCCATGTTCGTGGGCATCGTCTTCCTCATGCAGGGCATCGCCTACGTACAGCACAGTCAGACGGCCCGCAGCGAGCAGATGGCCCTCGAGGAGCTCTACGACGACGCGGCCGACCACTTCATGTCCTCATCGCTCTACGACGAGTATGTGCTCTACTCCTACCTCACCACAGCAGATTACGAATAACCACTTATATATATAAGCAATACTATGAGACGATACCTCACCACCCTACTCATCGGGTTCGTATGCCTCGCCGCAGCAGCCCAGCAACCCCAAGGACAACGCCCACGCATGACTCCCGAGGAGTATCAGGCCAAGCAGAAGGAGTTTATCACCCGCCACGCCGAGCTCACCGAAGAGGAGAGCGCTGCCTTCTTCCCCCTCTACTTCGAGTTGCAGGGCAAGAAGCACGAAGCCAACCGCCGCGTGTGGAAGCAGGTGCGCGCCGTGTCGCCCCATGAGCGCACCGAAGAGGACTGCGTGAAGATGATCGACGCCATGGCCGACGTCAAGATCGAGTGTGCCACACTGGAGAAGGAGTACCTCGCCAAGTTCAAGGAGATACTCCCCGCCAAAAAACTCATGCGCGTACAGATGGCCGAAGAGCGCTACCAGCGCGAGCTCCTGCGCGGCATGCAGCAGGGCAGCCACAAGCACCAAGGAGCAGCCAAGCAATGAGAGGCACCACACTCCATTTTGCCGACGCGCAGCGACTGACACGCCCCACGGCCTTTACCACCATGATAAAGCCCGTGGGTTCGCTCTGTAACCTCGACTGTGACTACTGCTACTACCTGGGCAAAGCCGACCTCTACGGAGGCCATCAGCCCAAGATGAGCGACGAACTGCTCGAACGCTACATCAGCCAGTACATCGAGGCCGTACAGGTACCCACCGTCACCTTCTGCTGGCACGGAGGAGAACCCCTCCTGGCAGGCATCGACTTCTACGAGAAGGCCGTAGCACTGCAACAGAGATACCGGGGCAACAAACAAATCGAGAACTCGCTGCAGACCAACGGCCTGCTCATCAACCCCAACTGGTGCGACTTCTTCCGCCAGCACAACTTCCTCATCGGACTCTCGCTCGACGGCCCCAAAGAGATCCACGACGCCTACCGACACGACCGCGGCGGGCACCCCACCTTCGACCGCGTGATGCGAGGACTCGAGATGATGGCCATGAGCGGCGTAGAGTACAACACGCTGAGCACCATCAACGACCGCTGTGCCGGACAAGGCAAGCGCGTATACCAATTCATGCGCTCCATCAGCAAGTACATGCAATTCCTTCCGGTCGTGGAGCACACCCTCGCCACCCCATCGGGGCGTGCAGCCATCGTACCCCCCAGCACGGAAGGCTCAAAGGTAGTCCCCTGGAGCATCACCCCGAAAGCCTTCGGCAAGTTCATGTGCGACGTGTTCGACGAGTGGGTCATCAACGACGTGGGCGAACGCTTCGTACAGCTCTTCGACATCACCCTCGCCCAATGGTGTGGCGTGCAGCCCCCGCTCTGCGCCTTCTGCCCCACGTGTGGCGACGGCCTCGTGGTCGAGCACAACGGCGACGTCTACATGTGCGACCACTTCGTGTATCCCGAGTACCGCCTCGGCAACATCAGCACCGAGCACCTTGCCGACCTGCAGCGCAAGCCCGAGCTCTTCCGCTTCGGCATCGAGAAGCGCAACAGCCTCCCCACCGACTGCCGCAAGTGTGACTACCTCTTTGCCTGCCGTGGCGAATGCCCCAAGCACCGCTTTGCCACCACACGCCGTGGCGAGAAGGGACTCAACGCCCTGTGTGAGGGATACAAGTACTTCTTCGAGTACACCACTCCCTACATGCAGCAGATGCGCCACCTCCTCGAGCAAGGCCTCGAAGCCAAGCACATCATCCCCTGGGCACGCCAGCGACGCGGATTTGCAGGGTAAAAGCACACCTTCATAGGACACACCGATAAACCTATCGAATCGGTCTATCGTTAAAAAAAGGAAAAACTTAAGGTTATTCCAATCCCTTTCCCTAACTTTGAACCGGAAATAAGAACAACCTTAAAAAACATCATACCCCTATGAAAAGTAAGTACGCATTACCCAAAGACGGTGGACTCATCACCGCAGGCGTCCCCAGCGACATCTATCGCCGCTACGAGAAACTCCCGACAGAGATCTTTGAAACCGAATACGATGGCGTGCAGCACATCGCCGACCAGATCGTCGAAGCTATCAACAGCCACAAAGGCACCGAGCCCTTCCTGCTGGGACTCACCACAGGCAAGACCCCCCTCGGACTCTACCGCGAACTGGTGACACGCCACGAGGCAGGTAAGGTAAGCTTCAAGAACGTTGCCGTGGTGACCCTCGACGAGTTCTACCCC
The DNA here is from genome assembly GCA_045654565.1 of Bacteroidaceae bacterium. Classification (GTDB taxonomy): domain Bacteria; phylum Bacteroidota; class Bacteroidia; order Bacteroidales; family Bacteroidaceae; genus UBA1189. Next base: position 2,171 of record JAZONP010000073.1, on the reverse strand, counting down.
ATCGCACCCGACCATAAGCAGAGCCGCAGCTACCGCATCCGCGAGGAGCTACTCAGCCATATCGACATTGAGGAGAACAACGTACACGTCATCGGAGCTACAGCCTCCGCAGAGGAGATAACGGCCTACTGCAAAGCCTACGACAAGATAGCCAGCAAGGTAGACCTCATGATCATCGGCATGGGAGAGCAGGGACAGCTCGGATTCAACGAGCCCGGCTCATACGAGAAATCACGCACCCGCCTCGTACAGCTCAGCCTCAGCTCGCGCAAGATGGCAGCAAGCCTCTTCTCTAAGAACGAGATACCCACCATGGCTATCACCATGGGACTTGAGACTATCCTCAAGGCCAAGCGCATCGTCCTCATGGCATGGGGAGAGCATAAGGCCGAAGCCGTAAGACAAGTTGTCGAGGGCGAAGAGACCGAGATGGTACCCGCAAGCATCCTACAGCAGCATGCCGATGTCGAAGTTGTCATCGACGAGATTGCAGGTGAGAAGCTCACCCGCGTAGAAGCTCCTTGGGTGGTAGGCCAGTGCGAGTGGACCAAGAAGCTGGTGCGCAAGGCCGTCATCTGGCTCTGCGGCAAGGTTGACAAGCCCATCCTCAAGCTCACCTACCAGGACTACATGAAAAATTCGCTGGCCGACATGCTCGACAGCCTCGGCAAAACCTACGACGAGGTGAACATCGAGGTATTCAACGACCTGCAGCACACCATCTCAGGCTGGCCCGGCGGCAAGCCCAACTGCGATGATACCACACGCCCCGTGGCCTCGAACCCCTTCCCCAAGCGCGTCATCATCTTCTCACCCCACCCCGACGACGATGTCATCTCCATGGGAGGTACCTTCATCCGCCTCGTCGAGCAGGGACACGATGTACACGTAGCCTATCAGACCTCGGGTAACGTGGCCGTATATGACGATGTAGTGGTGCAGCATATGGATACCGCACGCGAGATAGGTCTCGAGGACCGCTACGACGAGGTACGCCGCATCATAGCCAGCAAGGTAGAGGGCGAGCCTGAGCCCCGCGCACTGCTCAACCTCAAGGGCGCCATCCGCCGCGCCGAAGCCAAGGCAGCCGTACGCTCATTCGGCCTCAACGACGAGACCAACGCCCACTTCCTCAACCTCCCGTTCTATGAGACCGGAGGCATCAAGAAGGGCGAGCTCGGCCAAGCTGATATCGACATCGTAGTGAACCTCCTGCGCGAAATCAAGCCCCATCAGATCTATGCCGCCGGCGACCTCACCGACCCCCACGGCACACACCGCGTATGCATCGAGGCCGTGCTCGGAGCATGGGATGTGGTGAAAGACGACGACTGGGCCAAGGAGTGCCACATCTGGCTCTACCGCGGCGCATGGCAGGAATGGGACCTCGGTATGGTAGACATGGCCGTACCCCTCAGCCCCGACGAGCTCATCAAGAAGCGTCATGCCATCTTCCGCCACCTCTCGCAGAAGGACATCGTGCCCTTCCCCGGTGAGGACCACCGCGAGTTCTGGCAACGTGCCGAGGACCGCACACAGAACACTGCCCGCCAGTACGACAAGCTCGGCATGGCCGAATACCAAGCCATCGAAGTCTTCGTGCGCATGAACTAATCGCACGAACCCATATAAAAGAAGTGAGGGAGCATCTTTTGGATGCTCCCTCATACTCTCTTTATATATAAGGACAAAAAAATAGGCTTACTTGCTCGTCCTGATACCCACGACCATGCGGTTGGTCTCCTCCATGGCTCCGCGGCCGATGCTGGTGAGGTTGCGTATGCTGCGGTCTACATCCTCGTCGATGATACCCTCCACGCTGGTCACCGAGCCGTTCTGCATGGCCAGCATGGCCGAGAGCATGGCGGTGGAGACACCGCTCGAGAGCTTCAGCGAGCAGCTGGGCTTGGCACCGTCGCAGATCATACCCGTGAGGTTGGCAATCATGTTCTTCACCGCAAAGCATATCTGCTCGTACGAGCCACCCATCATATAGGTGATGGCACAGCTGGCTCCCGTAGAGGCCACGATGCAGCCACAGAGGGCCGACAGGCGGCCCAGGCTCTGCTTGATGTAGATGGCCGTGAGGTTGCTCAATGCCAAGGCACGCACATAGGTGTCGTGATCGACCTTATGGTCACGGGCATAGACAGCTACGGGCACCGTAGCGG
>JAZONP010000072.1:0-7341 GCA_045654565.1 Bacteroidaceae bacterium | reverse complement strand
ATACAATATGTATCGCAACGACGTGGATCAGATTCTCGACCCTGCACTGGCGCTTGAGATATACCACAACTTTACCCTTCTGCACGACGACCTCATGGATCATGCAGACGTACGCCGAGGCAAGCCTACCGTACACAAGCGTTGGGATGCCAACACAGCCATCCTCTCAGGCGATGTCATGCTCAGCTTGGCCGATGTATATATGTCTCATGTCAGCGACATTCACTTCCGCGAAGTGATGAGCACATTTCACAAGACCTCAATAGAGATTGCAGAGGGGCAACAGTATGACATGGACTTTGAGAACCGCACCGACGTTACCGAATCCGAGTACATAGAGATGATACGCCTCAAGACCTCCGTACTTCTCGCCTGTGCGCTCAAGATAGGTGCCATCCTAGGAGGAGCGACAAAGGGAGATGCCGAACATCTCTACCGCTTAGGCGAGTGCATCGGCCTTGCCTTTCAACTGCGCGATGACTATCTTGACGTATATGGAGACCCCAAGACGTTCGGAAAGAAGATTGGCGGCGATATCCTGTGCAACAAAAAGACCTACCTTTACATTAACGCTCTGCGTCTTGCCAATAAGGAACAACGCGCCGAGCTCGACTATTGGGCCAGCGCAACCGACATCGACCCCGAGAAGAAGATTACCGCTGTTACAGCCATATATACAGCGCTAGGACTTCCCGAAAAAAGCAGGGCAATAGAAGAGCACTATTATAATCTTGCAAAGGCCGAACTTGAATCGCTCAGTGTGCCTTCCGAACAACGAACCGTTCTAGCTCAATTCATGGCTATGCTCATGGAACGCAATGTATAAACTCATAGACACCCATAGCCACCTCTTTGTTGAGGAATTCGACATCGACCGCAACGAAGTGATGAATCGTGCTCGAGAAATAGGCATCACCCACATCGTCATGCCTAATATTGACATGGAATCCATAGCTTCCATGTTGAAGGTGTGCGCCCAATACCCTGGTTTTTGTTATCCTACGATAGGACTACACCCTACAGAGGTTAAAGAAAATTACCTTCAAGTATTGGCACAAATGAAGTCGCTACTCGACACTTCAGTACGTCACGAAAGTACCCCTACCCCCTTTGTTGCCATCGGTGAGGTGGGCCTCGATTTTTACTGGGACACTACCTACAAAAAAGAACAGCAAAAAGCGCTCGACGAGCAGATCAATTGGGCACTCGAGTATGACCTCCCCATCATCATCCACTCTCGAGATGCTTTTCCCGATCTGTACAGTCTTTTCTCACATTACAAGGGCACCTCACTACGTGGTGTTTTTCACAGTTTCACCGGCACCGCAGATGAAGCGCACGCCTTGCTCGAATTCCCAGGCTTCGTGTTAGGAATCAATGGTGTCTCCACTTTCAAGAAATCATCTCTGCCCGAAACTTTACGTGAGATTCCCCTTACTCGCATTGTCGTCGAAACCGATTCACCTTACCTTGCTCCTACTCCCTTCCGTGGCAAACGCAACGAAAGCGCCTACATAGAACGAGTAGTAGAAAAGCTGAGTGAGATATATAATCTTTCTACAGATGTTGTGGGTTCTCAAGTCTACGACAATTCAATGGCGCTCTTCTTTAAATAAAAGAAAAAACTTACATTTGTCCATCAAAATAAGAAAGAATAGTCCATGCACTCCTCCTCTATTGTCATTTTGTAAGTTTTTCTACTAAAAAGCCCGTATATATGTTGCACGACATGTAAAAAAGCTTTGTTAGTCCAAAAAAAAGTTAGACCTTTGCGTCGTTATCCTAACAATCTTTTTACCTTAAAACTAATACCTATTGAATCTAATAAGGGCCTCTGTGAAGAGCCCCTTATTAGTTTGTGGTTATTTGAAAGAAGAAAAAGGTATTACTACTCCTGCTTAAGACTACAATAATACCCCAACTTATAGAGAAAGAACAAACGCAACTGCGGTGTTGACTCCATAAGTTGTTCCTTTAGCCAGTCTTCATTATGTGAGAACCATCGAGCAATACACCCATCTAGCCTAATAAGATGTAACACGCCATAAAGCTTTAGTAGCAAAGAATGATTTCTCATATTATCCTCCATCAACACAAGGTTGCGTAAAGCCGCACGCGTCTTTTCTACAAACTCCGCATTGGTTTCTATCCCCCCCTGACGCATGGGGTTATCTATATGCCGAATATTAACTTTGCGTCGCTCAAGTTCAACTCCAAAAAGAGTATCCTCGTGCCCATATTCCGTAATAGAACCATCAAAACGGATAGCCTGAAAAACGGAAGCTCTCACCATGAAGCAAAAAGTGATGAATTGCTCATAAGGACGCTGTTCGCGATAGCAAGCCGCACGTTTTTTGTCTGCGCGCTTCTCATAAGCATAGCGCAGACTCACCTCAGGCGAGGGTAACGCATCTGCATGACATAAACCTCCGCATACAACATCCGCATCGGTATGTTTCAAGTAATCTACGATAAAGCTATCACTTATCACCTCTGCATCAGAATCCATAAAGAGTAGCCACTCGAAACGAGCCTCATCTGCCAATCGATTACGTATTCTTGCACGTCCTAAGTTCCTCTCCAACTCAATAAGACGGCAATTGGGCCATGTATTAATCTCTCGCACACGCTCTGCACACTCCTTTATGGGAGATGCGTCATCGGCCACAACAATTTCATAGTCAATGCCAGCACACTCTGCTTGACGATGCAAATCACGCACAAGATTAGTGCAGTCATAATTGTATGTTGGTATCAGTATCGAGAGCATAAATTTCCGATTCGTATGGCAAAACTACAGAAAAAAAACTACCTTTGCAATGTAATTTTCAATTTTCAATTCTTAATTTTCAATTTGAAAGTTATGGAGCCATTAGCCGAACGCCTGCGTCCCACGACGCTTGACAATTATATCGGACAGAAGCACTTGGTAGGTCAAGGAGCCGTATTGCGCCGCATGATAGAGAGCGAGCGCATATCGTCGTTCATCCTATGGGGCCCTCCAGGAACGGGAAAGACCACTTTGGCAAACATCATTGCCAAGCGCCTTGAGGTACCCTTCTACACGCTCAATGCGGTATCATCCGGCGTAAAAGATGTACGTGAGGTCATTGAGAGCGCACAGAAAAACCGTTTTTTCTCACAACACAGTCCCATTCTCTTCATCGATGAGATACACCGTTTCAACAAGTCGCAACAAGACTCGTTGCTCAGTGCCGTGGAGCGCGGCATCGTGACACTCATCGGTGCCACCACGGAGAACCCCTCGTTCGAAATCATCCGTCCCCTACTCTCTCGTTGCCAACTCTACATCCTCAAGTCGCTCGACAAGGCTGACCTCCTGGAACTGCTCGACCGCGCCATCAAGGAGGACTTCTACTTGAAAGAGCGCAACATCATGGTCAAAGAGACCGATGCCCTGCTGCGTTTCTCGGGAGGCGATGCACGCAAGTTGCTCAATACGCTTGAACTTGTTGTCGAAGCCAACAGCGGCGACGAGGTCATCATCACCAACGAGGTAGTCACCGAGCGACTACAACAGAACCCCTTGGCCTACGACAAGGATGGCGAGATGCACTACGATATCGTGTCGGCCTATATCAAGTCCATCCGAGGCAGCGACCCCGACGGAGCGCTCTACTGGCTCGCCCGTATGATACAGGGTGGCGAAGACCCTGCCTTCATAGCCCGCCGACTGGTCATCTCGGCCTCCGAGGATATCGGTCTGGCCAACCCCAACGCACTGCTCATCGCCAATGCCGCCTTCGATGCGGTGATGAAGATTGGCTGGCCCGAAGGACGTATACCCCTGGCCGAAGCCACCGTATACCTCGCCACCAGTCCCAAGAGTAACTCAGCCTACATGGGCATCAACACGGCCCTCGCCCTCGTGGAACAGACAGGTAACCTTCCCGTACCTTTGCACCTACGCAACGCTCCGACCAAACTAATGAAGGAACTAGGCTATAGCGAAGGATACAAGTATGCCCACGACTACGAGAACCACTTCGTACGACAGCAATTCCTCCCCGACGAGATCAACGGGACGCAACTATGGACACCGCAGCCCAATGCAGCGGAAGAGAAACTCAAGGAACGCATGAAATTCCTTTGGAAAGACAGATATTGATTATGAAGATTGTTATCCTCGACGGCTACGCTCTCAATCCGGGCGACCTCTCCTACGATTGCCTACGCCAGTTTGGCGAACTCACAATTTATGACCGCACCACACCCGAAGAACTCATCTCGCGTGCCATCGACGCCGATGTCTTGCTCACAAACAAGGTTGTATTGGGCGACAAGGAGTTTACCCAACTACCTCGTCTACGCTATATCGGCGTGCAAGCCACGGGCTACAATGTAGTCGATGTGGAGGCGGCCCGTCGCCACGGCATCACGGTCACCAACATCCCCGCCTATGGCACCGCCTCGGTAGCACAGATGGTGATGGCACACCTGCTCAACATCGCCCAGCATGTGGGCCATTACGCCGAACTGAACCGCACAGGACGCTGGGCAACAAGCCCCGATTTCTGCTATTGGGACACGCCACTCATCGAACTCGCCGATAAGCAGATGGGCATCATTGGCTTCGGCCGTACGGGAAGCGCCGTGGCACATCTCGCCAGAGCCTTCGGCATGAAGGTGGCAGCCAATACCTCCAAGTCACAAGAGGAGTTGCCTGAAGGAATCATAAAGATGAGTTTGGAAGAGCTCTTCCAAACATCAGATGTTGTGAGCCTCCATTGCCCACTTACTCCTACGACCCATCATCTGGTCAATGCCGAGCGCTTGGCACTGATGAAGCCTACCGCCATACTCATCAATACGGCTCGCGGCCCCATCATCGACGAGCAGGCTTTGGCCGATGCCTTGAACAGCGCAAAGATCTACGCCGCTGGCATTGATGTGCTCACTGAGGAACCACCCCACCAAGGCTCTCCCCTATTCTCGGCACGCAACTGTTTCGTTACGCCCCACATCGCATGGGCTACGCTCGAAGCCCGCACGCGACTACTGAAGATCTGTGAAGAGAACCTCCGCGCCTTCGTTGAGGGAAATCCACAGAATGTAGTATCATAAGATAAAAGAATAATATAGCAATTATCCACCAGTCCTAAATACTCTGTGATGGTGTCATCCCGACAAAGCGAAGCGCCGAGGGATCCCGCGCAGGACCAACGCGGAGCATTAGCGTCGGTTGCGACGACGGGAGGTTTATCTCCCCAAAGGAGTCTTACGCAAGAGACTTCTGCGAGATCCTTCACTGCGTTCAGGATGACAGAAGGCTTAAAAACAAAAAGAAGAGCCCCGCAAGGAACTCTTCTTTTTTCATCTTATCCTAATTTTCTTATCCCAATGCCTGTTCAATATCAGCGATGAGATCCTCCACATTCTCGATACCAACCGAGAGACGGATGAGGTCGGGAGCAACACCTGCTTCGCGCAACTGCTCGTCAGAGAGTTGGCGATGAGTATGACTGGCAGGATGCAGCACACAAGAACGTGCATCGGCCACGTGGGTCACGATGCAGATGAGTTTCAGACTATCCATGAAGCGGATAGCCTCCTCGCGTGAACCCTTCAAGCCAAAGGCGATGACACCGCACGAGCCGTTAGGCATGTACTTCTCGGCCAAAGCATGGTAGGGATTGTCGGGCAGACCGCTATAGTTCACCCAAGCCACCTTGTCGTTCTGACTCAACCACTCGGCAATGCGCTGCGCATTCTCGCAATGACGCTTCACACGGAGGTGCAAGGTCTCCAAACCGAGATTGAGCAAGAAGGCATTCATCGGAGCCTGTATAGAGCCCAGGTCGCGCATCATCTGTGCCGTAGCCTTGGTAATGTAGGCCATCTTACCGAAACTCTTCGAGTAGGTCAGCCCGTGGTATGAAGCATCGGGAGTGGTCAGTCCGGGGAACTTCTCGGCATTGGCCTCCCAGTCGAAGTTACCGCTATCCACGATAGCACCACCCACAGCCGTAGCGTGGCCATCCATATACTTGGTGGTCGAGTGAGTCACAATATCGGCCCCCCACTCGAAGGGACGGCAGTTGATGGGGGTAGCAAAGGTATTGTCCACGATGAGGGGCACACCGTTGCGGTGGGCGATACGGGCAAACTTCTCTATATCGAGCACCTCACAACCGGGGTTTGAGATGGTCTCACCGAAGAGACACTTCGTATTGGGGCGGAAGGCCTTCTGTATCTCCTCCTCCGAAGCATTCTGGTCCACGAAGGTCATATCGATACCGAGTTTCTTCATCGTCACGCTGAAGAGGTTGTAGGTACCACCATAGATAGCTGTTGAGCACACGAAGTGGTCGCCACTCTCGCAGATATTGAACACTGCGTAGAAGTTTGCCGCCTGACCTGATGAGGTGAGCATACCAGCCACACCGCCCTCAAGTGCTGCAATCTTGGCTGCCACAGCATCGTTCGTGGGATTCTGCAAGCGAGTGTAGAAGTAGCCCGTATCCTCGAGGTCGAAGAGGCGGGCCATCTGCTCGCTGTTATCATACTTGAATGTTGTACTCTGATAGATGGGCAACACACGCGGCTCGCCCTTCTTAGGTATCCATCCCTCTTGTACGCAGAGGGTCTCAGGTCTGTATTTCTTTTCCATTTATTGCTACTATTTAGTCTTATCCTTGAGGGCACAAAGATACGAATAATTATAGTGCCTTTACTATGAAGTAATAAAAAAAGTGTGGTGAACCTAAGTTTTATCCAAGTTCACCACACTCATCTATCAATTACGCAAATCGTTTATTATCCCTTCTGGTTCTCCACCCAGATGCGAGCATTTACGAATGCCTCAATCCAAGGTGTCACCTCGTCGGCACGACGCTCGAGCGGGTAATTACCGCACTGCCAGGGGAAGATACAACGCTCCAAGTGGGGCATCATAGCCACGTGGCGGCCATCAGCGCTGGCGATACCGGCGATGTTGTAAGCCGAACCGTTGGGGTTGGCAGGATAGCCGGCATAGTTGTACTTGGCCACGATGTGGTAACGGCTCTCCTCGTAGGGAAGTGCAAACTTACCCTCACCGTGAGCCACCCAGATACCATGCTTGGTTCCGCTGAGTGAACCGAAGAGTACGCTGTTGTTCTCGGGAACGTGTACGCCCACGAAGTTAGACTCAAACTTATGTGAGTTGTTGTGGTGCATAGCGCCCTTCTCCTCATGCTCGGGAGTGATGAGGCCAAGCTCCATCATGAGCTGGCAACCGTTACAGATACCGAGTGAGAGGGTATCCTTACGAGCATAGAAGCGGTCGATAGTCTCCTTGGCCTTCGGACTGAAGAGGATAGCACCTGCCCATCCCTTAGC
>JAZONP010000071.1:0-7709 GCA_045654565.1 Bacteroidaceae bacterium | reverse complement strand
CGTAGAGTTGTACGAGTTGGGATACCGAGAGGAAGAATGGCGCGTTATCCTCATCAGCCTCTTCATCCGTATGGCGAGCCTCCAACTGACGGCTTATCGTGGCCAGCTTGTTATTGAAGGTATAGTCGTTGAAAAATGCTTTATCCTTCTCCTCTTCCTCCTTGATAGCCTTGTCCAACTCATCCGAGAAGTCGCGTGCAAGACCAAATGCACCTCCCAACAACACCTGCAATTCTCCCTTCATCTGCTCCAGATTGCCGACACATGAGAAAAGGTATTCAAGATTGGCTTTGAGGATAGGCGTACCATCTGTATCTGACTCCTTCTTAGAAATGCCACAGTTCCATGCTCCCTGTGTGGTGTTGATATTATTTGCCACCTCCAAAGCCTTATACAAATGTTCGTAGCCACATTCCTTGAATTCGTAATACCGCAAGAAGACCCATGGCGAGTCTTTGTGGAAGACGAACATAAATGCATCTCCCTGATACTCCACCACGTATGTATGGCGACTTCCATCTTCATCTTCTTCGTCGCCATGCACCACTGCTCCCAAAGCACGAAAGATGTCACCAGGCGTTTGCTGCTCACAGATGGTCTTGGGCTTATCATCTTTGCAACACCAATACAAGATTACCAATACAGCAAATACCCCTATTCCAATAATAAGTTCTGTCATAGTCAATGTGTTCTTATAGCATCATTTATCTTCAATTCTCCACCACCTTCTTATAGGTAATCTTCAGCACGCGGCGTTCGTTGTCAATCTCTATGCGGCCCAGCTTCTGCATCACCGACTGGCCCAAGAGGAGCGGAGCACGCTGGTTCTTCACCACCGAGGCCTGCACGTTGTCGAGGTTCAATCCACCGAAGTTGACATTGCGTAGGTTGAGCACCGTACTCTCGCTCACGCTGCCATCAGCCGTGAGGAAATGCTGCTTACCCACCACATCCTTGGACGACAGGTAGCCATTCTTCATCATGAAGGTAGCCTCCACATCCGACATCGAGATACTGCTTGCCCCCGTATCGAAGATAAAGTGCAGCGGCAGGTTATTGATGGTACACTTCACCATACACATATTGCCATCTTTCGTGAAGGGCACCTCCATGGTGAGTTCCTCATACGTCTTCTCCTCCGTGTCCGATACGCCCCATTGATACTTCTCCTTATACTCCTCGATGAGTGCCTTAAACTCCTCCATCTCACGTATATTATCCATATCATAGTCTACAGCAATGTGTGCAAAGTCACGATATCCACGTTCTAAAGCCTGACGCAGATACTCCAATGCCTTCATCTTGTCCCCCATTCTGGCATAGAGGCATGCCGCATCATAATAGTTTCCCTCATAATCGGGATCTTCATCAATCACACGCTGCATAAACTCCTTCGCCTTATCCAGTTCACCCAACACTTGATAGGCATACATTGCCGATGACGATTCATTGGGCACCGTATCCAGTTCGATCACTTTTAGGTAGTCAGCCTTGGCCGCCTCTTCATTGCCTTGTCTCATATACGCCTCACCACGTCTTGTATAAGTGTAGGACATCTCGGGTTCCAAGGCTATTGCCATGGAGTAATCCTCGATAGCACCCTCCAAATCTCCATTATGCATTTTATATAGTCCACGAGCAGAATAACTTCCAAAGAAATCGGGTGTCTCCTCCACATACTTATCCATGGTCTGCAGACACTCATCCATTCGTCCCAGGTAGAACAGCGCCTCGGCACGTCTCTGAAGGTCATCCACATCCGTAGAATCCAGTTCTATGGCATAGTCTATATACTCCAACGCTTGAGCGTAGTTACCCATCGCCTCATAGCACGCGTATATACGGAATGCATAATATGCTGCTGGATACAATTCCATTGCCTTCTCATAATAAGCTATCGCTTGAGGGTAATCCTCAGCCTCCTCATTCACCACTCCCAGATACCATTGCCATCTGGTCTCACTCTTCTCCTTCAAGCTCTTTGCCTTCAGTTTTGCCTCCATGATTACCTTGGCCGAGTCTGCCATATCTTCCAACAAATAGAATGCCTTATTGTCATCATCTATGTCGAGTGCCGTCACGATATCCTCGGCCGCCTTGCTGTACTCCCCCTTCTTTATGTACGCATCAGCACGGAACGAGTAACCCGAAGAGTAATCTGTATGCATCTTCACCACATAGTCAAACTGCTTGATCGCCTCATCATACTTACCCTGAGCCACAGCATTACGTCCGATACCCATGTATCCCATCACGCCACCTCTATCCAATTCGATGAGTCGCTCGTAGTCCTTATCCGCAAGTTCATACTGCTCCTGCTCATAGTAGATCTGTGCGCGCTCCTCGTAGGCCTCAGTATTTTCGGGTTGCAGTTCAACACATTCGCTCAGCTGCTCTATAGCCTCATCCAGCTCACCGAGCAAGTAGTGCACACGCGACTTGATGGCATGCGCCATCGACATATACTCCTTATCCTTCTTAGGCGTATACTTCAGCGCCTTGTCCACATAGGTCATCGCATTACCATACTGCTCTTTTTCCACATACACAGCCGCCATCCAACTATAGGCATAGCCGTTCTTAGGGTTATCAGCGAGTTCCTTTTCCAGGTACTCCAACCCCTCATCCAGTTCACCATTGTCCAGCAGTTCCATACCCCGATTGTAGTTATACGTATCGGGACGCTTCACCTTCTGTGCACACACCCCCACCGTGGCCATCAATGCCACCATCATTGTCAATACTAACTTTTTCATGTTACTCCTATGTTTTTATGTTTTCTTGTGTAAATTTCTTAATAAATCTTCACCCCAACAAGCCTTTTCCTATCGACTGTACGAAATGACAGGTTTAAGGTACGAAATGATGTGAACGAGATGATTTGATAAAAGGCAACTCTTCATATCTACGACAAAGATAACCATTGTATCCTCCCCTACTACGACTTTTCCCTTCACAAGCCTTGCGAAAGAGAGACACAGGCTAGAACTCCAACCTAAAGCCTCTCTGCTTCAGCTCAGCATACTTCGCTGCATTGAAGCGATATTTGTTGGGAACCCTTGAAGGAGCGTCGGCAGCCCTCTTTTCCGCTTCGATGAGTATTCCAAGTTTCAGCATCTTGTTGGCAAAGTTTCGTCGGTCAAACTTCACCTCCAGTACCGCCTCATAGAGATTCTGGAGCTCGCTCATCGTGAACACTTCGGGTAACAGTTCAAACCCTATGGGGCGGAAACAGATCCGCTCCTTCAGGTGCGCCATTGCCCTGCGCAATATGTGGTCATGATCAAAGGCCAGGCTGGGAATCTCATTGTAGGCAAACCATCGTGCTCCTGCAGCATCATCACCTCCACGCACATCCTTCATCCTTACCAATGCATAGTGAGCAATCGTCAATACACGCTCTCTGGGGTCACGATCAACACTCGTAAAAGTATAGAACTGCTCCACCGGTACATCCCTCAATCCCGTCTCCTCGAAGAGTTCTCGCCTCGCACCCTCTTCTGCCGTCTCATCCATCTTCAAGAATCCACCGGGGAATGCCCAATCGCCTTTGTAGGGTTCTATGCCGCGTTCAATAAGCAGCACCTTGATGCTCAACCCATCAAACCCAAAGATAACACAATCCGTAGTCACCGCTGGGTGTGGATACTTATATACATATCTCTGTTCTTCCATTTTACATTATTGCGTTATTTTTACGCAAAAGTAAATAATAAATCTTATACATCAAACATTATTGCGTTGTTTTTACGCATCGTAGCATTTTTTTAGGAATAATATAGCAGTTGTCCAAGAATGTTTTTTCTGCGATGTTGTCATCCTGACAGAGCGTAGCGACGAAGGATCCCACGCAAGGCCGACGCGGTATGAAAGCATTGGTTACGACGACGGAAGGTTTATCTTTCCAAAGGAGTCCTACATAGAGACATTTGCGAGATGTTTCACTGCGTTCAACATGACAAACTGTGTTTCTCTATTTATAGCTAAAAGTAATCACCAGTTATTATAGTAATCTATTCTTCTCTCTCGCTTCGTATGGGCATGATAGTCTATCAGCTTGTCACACTCGCCTCTCACGACCTGTCCCTTTGCTGTGTTAGGATACTTTTCCGCTATGGTCTTGAAGTTGCATAGCTTGTAGTGGATGTTAGCTGCGAGCTCATCGTCGGTAAATAGGACGCAGGCCTCGTTCACTATTTGAGTGGCGCGTTCCATTGATCGTTGGGCATGCACCCCAACCTCCCAATCGCGCTTCTCGCACACCTGTCCCCAATAGCTACTACCACGATAGTACTGGGTGAGTTCCCAGCAGCAGTCAAAGGAGTTGCGAAGCCCTATGGCATAGCGCACCATCAGCTGTGCCTTGCGGTTTGGTTCGGCAGCAAGCTTTATCCCTTGCTCCAAGGCATACATCTCATAAGCAAAGTCAAACTTGAAATCCTTGGTCTCGGATATCTTTTGAGGCTCCACGCTGAATGGGTCATACTCTAAAGTCAAGTTGTGGTGGTTCTTGTATTGGGGACTTACAGCTCCCAAGTATCGTATGGCATCGGCGTAGCGCATAGTGCGCAGGCACTGTGTACCGATGATGTCGTTGAAGTAGTCGTCGGCAGTGTAGCCGCGTTCGTTGAGGTAACGGTCTGTAGTCGATCTGCTGTGTCGCACGTTCTCTACATACCTGATGGCGATGTCTAGTCCTAAACTATCGATCATTTCGAAGAAGTGGTTACGATAGTCATAGTTGTTATACTCATCCGAATTTCGGTATTCACCCATAGTGTAGAATGTAGTCTTATTAGTTTTCCAGTCATAGAAGTTTCTTCTATCCACCAGGTTAAGCAGTCTGTAATCTGCCATGTTGGCCAGTTGCAATGCACGGATGCAGCGGCCTGCCTTGACCATGCGTGGACACACCTCACCTATCAGGATACGTCGCATCATATCGTTCCAGTAGTAGTAGCTCTGGTTGTCTCTGAGTTTATACCCATAGGCAGTCTCAGTGCGTACTTCATCGGTAAGCTTATCGACAATCATCTCGTCTAACCACTTGAGCTCCTCCATCAGCCTCTGCTCGTAGGCATCGTTAACGGGACGTAGCTTGGCATTCAGATAGATGCGCATCACCTTGATGGACTCGTCGATATAGGCTGTCGACTTCGCCATCTCAGCCTTGGTCAACCATTGTGCTGCCTGCTCAAGCTTACCCTCCAAGTCGGCCAAGAAGGCTACTGTATAGTACCACATGGCAGGGTTGTCCACTCTTTTGTCTTGTGCCATACCGAGTGCCAGTGCCTGTAGCTTGCGAAACTCGTCATTGACCACCACCGTGTCGCCCATGTTCCAGTATCCATATCCATAGGGCTCTAGCTTACGTATCTGTTTTTGTAGCGTTTGCATCACGTATTGGCTATTGGGCGCATATTCACATACCAGAGCTAACGCATCAGCAGGTGCCAGTGTTTCACCCTTACGCCCCGCACAGTAGAGCAGCGACTCCACATCTCCCATCTCGGCAAAATAGGCCATAGCCCGCTCAGTGTGGTGAACCCTAAACTCGGCTCCAGCGATATAGGGTAGTATCATCCGACGCATCAGATTGTCTTCTGGGAGAAGCTGGACCTCCGTATCCCAAATGTCGATGCACTGCTGGTATTGTCCCATTGTGAATAGTGCCCTGACGGCTTGTAGCAAATATCTGTCGCGCAGTCTACTGTCGGTCATCGACAACGCTTTCTCAGCCAATTCCTCAATGGTCATCCGTGATCCGATAGCCATCGTAGGATAGTACCAACGTGAGTTCTGCTGCAGACGGATGTATTCGTTGGTCTTGGCCAGAAGCAAAAAGTCCAGTATCTCGGTATCCTGCTTGGTTATCCATTGAGCAAACTTATTCTCATACACTCTCTTCTTATTCTCATAGAGTGCCTCGTATTCTTCGAGGGGCATCTTGTATACTATATCATAGATGTCCTTCAAAGGGATGCTCGCTGAGGTCAACTGCAACCAGTTCATGCAGTTTTCCTCGGCATGGAGGTTGAATGAGCTCTGCGTCTGCTCCGTTTCGGCAGGAGTGGCGTATACCCTATACATGAAATAGGCATTTGCATTGTACCAGTCGCCCCAGCAGGCAGAGGCGTTGGTAGTAGCAAACAAGAGGATAAGGCTAGAAAGCAAGTATTTGGTGTATTTCTTCATCGGTATAGTGTTTTAGTTGTTTCGAATCCAAGTGATATAGTATGTTCGCTCTTTCAGGTTTCCCAAGACATTGCTCCGTCAGCTCTTTGACTGCGATAATCTCATCTCCTGACGCCCTCTCATATCTGGTATGCTCCCCTTCAGCTCCTGTCGTGCTATCTTCAGGTACGATAGATACAAATTCGTTCCCCTTGAACTTTACGCCCCATCCGAATGCCGGATAGGCATAATCCAGAGGTATAGGATAGCGCATCTTCTTCAGATATATCTTGGTATCGTTGATGTCGAGGATAGAGTTTCTTGTGGCGGTATCCTTCAGCATGCCCGTGTTGTACAGCATCAGTACGCCTCGGTCGGCAGGTGGTGCCGGCTCCTGCAGCTGGTGCAACCTTACCGTGACACTCAGCTTGATATCCTTGGCATGCAGCGAATCTTTCATCACCTGGCACAGCGTGCTGTAGCTTTCCCGTGTAGTGGCCGTCCAGTCGCAGTCAAGCTGCACTTCGCGCAGTTCACCACAAGTGTTGTACGAGTGCATGGCCATCAGCCTCTTCATGATGAGCGACGCAAACTCCTGTTCCCTTCCCTCCATGGCTCGCAGTGCTCCTATGGTGATATAGGTCACAGGCACCACCTCTACTCCCACAGGTATGGGCGATTCAAACCGTGTTGTAGCTATGGGGACAATCTCTGTGCTCCCCGTCTGCACATCTTGTTCTACGGCCACGTCAAACATACGCAGATAGATACGTCTGATGTCGTGCTTTTTTAGAAAATTCAGCTCTTCGTGCTCCATCTCGAACACCGTCTTCCAATGATACACCGCACAGCCCTTCTCGCTGCGCGATGCATCGTCAGCATGGCTCCCTCTTTGTCCGCCACATCCGCACAGCAGTGCTGCTACCATGGCATAGCATAATACCTTCTTCATACTTTTCCGTGTGTTAATTCTTGTACAAATTTCACAAAAAGGAATCGTACAGCCAAGCCTTTCGAGGCCGACTGTACGAAGTAGTGGGTTTACTGTACGAAGTGTTTATTGGCGCGTCATTTCGACTATCCGCTATTTTCTCCGCCACACGATGTAGCTGGTGTTCCTGGGCATGCGGCGGCGACCGGCATAGCAGTCGAAGTAGCCAAACTCGTGGGCGATGCCTTTGCGGTCGACGGCCCAGCCGTAGGCGGTGGAACCGACGAGGTAGACGGCATTGTCGGTGCCCATGTCGGCGAGGGCTTGGGCAAAGTCGTTGAACGACTCCTTGGCGAGGGACTCTACCATAAATATCACACCGCCCATATCGCAGATGCCTCGGCGGATGGCTTTGCCTTTGGGCTCATTAAAAATGGGTGTCCCGTTATCGACCAGTGGATACTGGCGGAAGAAGTATCCGCCTCGCTCGGTTGCCTGCTCAAAGAGGGGTGAGTTGTCGGCTACGCCCACGGTGACCTTACCATCGATAGAGGCACAATAACCTTTCTTGGATAATCCCCACGCTTTAGGTTCACCCTTTAAA
>JAZONP010000070.1:0-34238 GCA_045654565.1 Bacteroidaceae bacterium | reverse complement strand
ACGGTCGTGCCAAGGGTATCGCCTTCGCTCCCGGTGCAAACCCCATGCACGGACGCGACAAGAACGGTGCTGTTGCATCACTCGCTTCTGTAGCTAAGCTCCGCTACCGCGACTCACAGGACGGTATCTCTAATACCTTCTCTATCATTCCGAAGTCACTCGGTCCCACCGCTGAGGAGCGCATCGAGAACCTCGTGACCATGATGGATGCCTACTTCACCAAGGGTGCACACCACCTCAACGTGAACGTGCTCAACCGCGACATGTTGATGGACGCTATGGAGCATCCCGAGAAGTATCCGCAGCTCACCATCCGTGTATCAGGATATGCTGTTAACTTCATCAAGCTCAGCCGCGAGCACCAGTTGGAGGTTATCAGCCGTTCGTTCCACGAGAGAATGTAATAAAACCGCGTTTTATAATTCTGAATTTTGAATTATGAATTTTGGCCAGGTCCGAAGGTAATTCAGAATTCAGAACTTAGAACATAACATTGAAATTAGTGATTCTTGAATGAATCATGCCAATCAAACCGGATGGTAATTCAGAATTCACAATTCACAATTCAGAATTTATCGAAATGATAAACGTACACTCCTACGAAAGTATGGGGACATTCGACGGGCCGGGTCTCCGGCTCGTCGTTTTCTTACAAGGCTGTCCCTTCCGTTGCCTCTATTGTGCCAACCCCGACACCATCGAACTCAATGGCGGCAAGGCTACACGTCCCGAAGACATCGTTCACATGGCGGTAGACCAGAAGCCATTCTTCGGCAAGCGTGGCGGCGTAACCTTCTCGGGTGGCGAGCCCACCGTACAGGCCGAGGCTCTCATACCTATAGTAAAGGACCTCAAGAGCCATGGCATACACACCTGCATCGACTCGAACGGCGGTGTCTGGAACAAGCACGTAGAGGAGCTACTCACCGAGATAGACCTCGTGTTGCTCGATGTCAAGCAGTTCAACCCCGAGCGCCATCGCCAGCTCACCGGTCGCAGCAACGAGCAGACCCTGCGCACCGCAGCCTGGCTCGAAGAGCACGACCATCCCTTCTGGCTGCGCTACGTGCTTGTGCCCGGATATAGCGACATGGAGGAGGACATCCGCGCCCTCGGTGAAGCCCTCGGCAAGTACAAGCAGATACAACGCGTCGAGATACTTCCCTACCACCGCTTTGGCGTGCACAAATGGGAAGCCATGGGTTGGAAGTATGAACTCGAAGAGGTAAAGGAAAACACCAAGGAGCAACTCGACCGAGCCGAGGCGCTCTTCAAAGAGTATTTCCCCACCGTGATTGTAAACTAAATGCTTAGACCTAATCATACATAGAGCAGCTGCGCAGCTGCTCTATTTTTTTCATATTCTAAGATCTACAACCAACAAATTGCACAAATCACCTAAAACAACTACCTTTGCTAATTCGATAATAATAAAAACAATTATGATACAATTTCAATGCGACTATAACGAGGGAGCACATCCTCTCATACTGCAACGCCTAGCAGAGACCAACATGGAGCAAACCATCGGGTATAGCGAGGACCCCTATTGCGAGCAGGCACGTGAATTGATAAAAGACGCTTGCCAAAGCGAACATGCAGACGTACATTTCCTCGTGGGTGGCACACAAACCAACACCACAGTAATCGCACACACCCTACGCCCCTATCAAGGAGTACTCAGCGCGACAAGCGGACATATCAACGTACATGAAACAGGTGCCATAGAGGCAACGGGACATAAGGTGCTTGCCATAGACTCTCCAGACGGCAAGCTCACCGCCACACAAATAGAGCAAGCCATGCAGGCACACCTCAATGAGGATGGTCCCGAACATATGGTACAACCCGGCATGGTGTATCTATCGTTTCCGACAGAGGTAGGCACGATATACACCCTTAGCGAGTTGGAAGCAATCAGCATTGTATGCAAGAAACACAACCTGCCACTTTTCATTGATGGTGCTCGCCTCGGCTATGGACTATGCTCTCCAGAGAGTGACATCACCCTCCCCCAATTGGCACAGCTGGCCGACGTGTTCTATATTGGTGGCACCAAAGTAGGAGCTCTATTTGGCGAAGCAGTGGTAATCACCAATGAAACTCTAAAACGAGACTTCCGATACAGCATTAAACGTCATGGAGGCATGCTTGCAAAGGGCCGTCTACTTGGCATACAGTTTGCAACACTCTTCACCGACAATCTCTATATGAATATCTCCCAGCATGCCATTGACGAAGCGATGCGCATCAAAGCTGCATTACAAGAGAAAGGCATCAGTTTCTTGATTGACAGCCCGACCAACCAGCAGTTTCCCATCTTCAGCAATGCACAGCTCGAGCAATTAAGCAAGAAGTACAGATTCTCCATATGGCAACATATGGACGAAGAACGTACGGCAGTGCGTATCTGCACCAGCTGGGGCACGAAGAGCGAGAATGTAGACAAACTCATAGAAGATATTAAACAAATCTAAAACAGTAGAAATTGTTCCGTATAGAATGACTAAATCACTATTCATCGTTGGCATAGGAAGCTTCTTCGGGGGAGCGTTGAGATATTATATTTCAACCCTCCTACGGAGTTGCTGCAACCAAAGCTTTCCGTGGGGGACATTGACAGTAAACCTCTTGGGATGTCTAATTTTTGGAGTGTTATTTGCCATATTTCACAAGGCAGGCTCAACGCATGACTCATGGAGCCTACTACTCACGACAGGACTATGCGGTGGATTCACCACCTTCTCCACATTTGCCAATGAGAGCGTACAAATGCTACAAGTGGGGAATTATCTAGGATTTGCCACTTATATCACGACAAGCATCATACTTGGACTTGCACTCGTGATTATAGGATACTGGATTGCGAGCTAAAACAGAAAAAAAACTTACTTTTAGGGCTAAACCTGCAATAAATCCCGGTACAAGAAGAAAAAAATGCATTTTTATTAAAAAAAAATACCAGATGTTTTGTCAGTTCAAAAAAAAGCCATACCTTTGCATCGCAATTGAGAAACAGATGCACTCTTAGCTCAGTTGGTAGAGCAATTGACTCTTAATCAATGGGTCCAGGGTTCGAGTCCCTGAGGGTGTACAGAGAGAGAAGCCGACTTAAGTCGGCTTCTCTTTTTATGTACATTGGGCGCATGTTTATTCGTCCGTTTTTCGTACCTTTGTATGCAAAACGAGATTATCAGGATGAAGGGAACCATACAGACTTTCTTCGATTCACAACTCAACGGATGGCAAACAGCACGAGACAATCACGAAGCACTCACTCACGTGTGGTCTCGCGAACTGACATCACCCAAATTGTGCACCCCCTTACGTGTGCAGTGCAATCCCGCTCGCCTAGTATCGACAGGTGCAAAGATCGACAAGGCAAGTATCGCTGCCCGCCCCTGCTTTCTCTGTGAGGCAAACCGTCCCAAAGAACAGCAAAGCCTTGCACTGAATGAAGAGTTTGAATGGTTGGTAAACCCCTTCCCCATACTCCCTAATCACTACACCATCGCCGCCAAGCAGCATCGTCCGCAACGCTTTCTCGATGCTTACGAGGCCATGATACGAGCTACGAAGATACTACCCGAAGGGTATATCGTATTCTACAATGGGCCCAAGTGTGGCGCATCGGCCCCCGATCACCTGCATCTGCAAGCCGGACTTGGTCATGACGTCCCGTTGGTGGAGTACGCCAAAGGAGTGAGCGCAAGCGAGAACATACGAGCTATCTCCCCCTTCGACTATTTGGCCTACCTAATCAACAATGCAGAAGACAAGGAAACGTTCAACAAGCTATACGATTCGCTTCCTATCCTCGAAGAGGAATATGAACCGCGCATGAATGTGGTGGCTTACCGCAAGGGAGATAAGGTAAAACTTGTCATCATTCCTCGTCACGCACACCGTCCCCGATGCTATAGCGCTGAAGGTGATGCCCAGTATCTCATCAGTCCAGGTGCTTTGGACATGTGTGGACTCATCATCACTCCCCGAGCAGAAGACTACGAACGGCTCACCACCCAAAAGGCTACCGACATACTCAGCGAAGTAGGTGTACGCACCGAGCCAACCATCGATGTGGGCATCATGCAAGGGAAAGAAATAGCATTTACCCTAAACGAGCCATACACCACCGACAACAACGCATACTATAAAGGGAAATATATAGTACAAATAAAGGAAAATAAAATCCTCTTTGACGACAAGTTGCATGATGAGTTATCATTCACTTATAGTACAGAGTGCACACCCTCTTTCTCCCTCCACGAAGTGACCATCGGCAAGGAGTTTCACTGGCAACAACAGGAAACACAGACCTTCCAAGGCTCACTCATCTTGCGCATTATCGATGGTGAGTTACACGCCATCAACCGTATCGCCATTGAGGACTACCTCACCAGCGTTATCGCCTCGGAGATGAGTGGTACCTCATCGGTCGAGTTACTCAAAGCGCACGCAGTCATCTCACGCAGTTGGTTGTTGGCACAAATAAAAGGAGATGAAAGAGCAAAGATGAAAGATGAAAGTACTCCAGAAGAGAATTCTCAATTTTCAACTTTCAATTCTCAATTTATAAAATGGTACGACCGCGAAGCACATACGCACTTTGATGTGTGTGCCGACGATCATTGCCAGCGCTACCAGGGAGTAAGCCGCAAGGTAACACCACAGGTGCATGAAGCCATACGCGCTACGCGAGGCATCGTGCTCAGCTACGAGGGCGAGGTGTGTGATGCACGCTTCAGCAAATGTTGCGGCGGACGAACAGAACTCTACGAGAGCTGTTGGGACGACACACCACATCCCTACCTCAGCGTGGTGGACGATCCATTCTGCAATACCGATGACCCTAAGATTCTCTCCGAGGTGCTGAACCACTATGACCAGTCTACCGACTTCTACCGTTGGAAGGTGCAGTACCCCCAAGCGGAATTGTCGGAACTCGTACGCCGTCGCGGTGGGTTCGACTATGGCGACATCATAGACCTTATTCCCATCGAGCGCGGCCCTTCGGGACGCATCGTACGCCTACAGATCGTAGGTACCAAAGCTACACGCATCATCGGCAAGGAATTAGAGATACGCCGTACCCTGTCAGAGACACATCTGTATAGCAGCGCGTTTGAGGTAGAGAAGACAAATGAGGGCTCCTCTCCAACCTTCATCCTCCACGGCTCAGGCTGGGGGCATGGCGTAGGCTTATGCCAGATAGGAGCAGCCGTGATGGGAGCCAAAGGATATAACTACAAAGAGATACTACACCACTACTACCCCGAAGCCACGCTCACGGAGTGGTATACCCCAAGCCCACAACACCCTTCCCGAGATGACTGTTAGTACATGAAAAACACTATGGGCCATCAGGGAGGCTTGTGGGCCTTTATAAACTTAAAAACCAAAAACTCATAAACCTAAAATGATTTCAGTAGACGGATTGGCCGTAGAGTTTGGCGGCACCACCTTATTTAAAGACATATCGTTTCAGATCAACGAAAAAGACCGTATCGCCTTGATGGGCAAGAACGGAGCAGGCAAAAGCACCCTGCTCAAGATTCTCGCCGGGGTACGCCAGCCCACACGAGGCAAGGTGTCGGCACCGAAAGATTGCGTCATCGCCTACCTACCACAGCACCTCATGACCGAAGATGGCCGCACGGTGTTTGAGGAGACCTCGCAAGCCTTTGCCCATCTGCACGAGGCGGAGGCAGAGATTGAGCGCTTAAACAATGAACTGGCTACACGCACCGACTACGAAAGCGACGAATACATGGCTCTCATTGAGCAGGTAGCCGCATTGAGCGAGAAGTTCTATGCCATCGACATGACCCACTTCGAGGAGGATGTGGAGAAGACGCTACTGGGTCTCGGCTTTGAGCGTACCGATTTTGACAAGCCCACCTCGGAGTTCTCGGGCGGATGGCGCATGCGTATCGAACTGGCCAAGCTATTGCTCAAAGACCCCGACGTGCTGTTGCTCGACGAGCCTACCAACCACCTTGACATCGAAAGTATACAATGGCTCGAGGAATTCATCAAGACCTCATCGAAGGCCGTCGTCGTCATCAGCCACGACCGCAAGTTTGTCGACAGCATTACCACGCGTACCATCGAGGTCACCATGGGACGCATCTACGACTACAAGGCATCATACAGCCACTACCTCGAACTACGTAAGGAACGTCGCGAACAACAACAGAAACAGTATGAGGAGCAGCAAAAGATGATACAAGAGACAAAGGACTTTATCGAGCGATTCAAAGGCACCTACTCAAAGACCTTCCAGGTGCAGAGCCGCGTGAAGATGCTCGAGAAGCTCGAGCTCATTGAAGTAGACGAGGAGGACACATCACGCCTGCGCCTCAAGTTCCCGCCCTCACCCCGAAGTGGCAACTACCCTGTGATTGCCGATAGCGTGGGCAAGAGCTACGACCGCATCATCTACAAGGATGCCACCTTCATGGTGGAACGTGGCGACAAGATAGCCTTCGTGGGCCGCAATGGTGAGGGTAAGAGCACGATGGTCAAGAGCATCATGGGCGAGATTCCCTACGACGGCACCATCACCCTCGGGCACAATGTACAGATTGGCTACTTTGCCCAAAACCAGGCATCACTACTCGATGAGGAGCTCACCGTGTTCCAGACCATTGACGATGTGGCCAAGGGCGAGATACGCAATAAGATACGCGACCTGCTTGGCGCCTTCATGTTTGGCGGTCCCGAGGAGTCGATGAAGAAGGTGAAAGTACTCTCCGGCGGTGAGCGTACCCGCTTGGCTCTGCTCAAGCTACTGCTCGAACCGGTGAACCTGCTCATCCTCGACGAGCCCACCAACCACCTCGACCTCAAGACCAAGGATGTGCTCAAGCAGGCCCTACAGGACTATGACGGCACGCTCATCCTCGTGAGCCACGACCGCGACTTCCTCGACGGACTGGTGACTAAAGTGTATGAATTTGGACACCAAAAGGTACGCGAGCATCTCTGTGGTGTATACGAGTTCCTAGAGACCAAGAAAATGGAAAACCTACAGGAACTGGAGAGAAAGAACTCATAAAGGAAACCATATCACTCTTAATGCATTATGCCCGCTATTGACAGCCAATATAAGATAAGGAATCAAGAGTTCCTACAAGAATACGCCCAACGCCCAGATGTAAAGACAATGTTCAACGGCGTCATGTACCGTATCTTAAGTAGAGGCAGTGGTCCCAAGCCCTCTCCCAAGAGTCATATCGCCGTATACTACACTGGCAAACTCATCAACGGCAAGGTGTTTGACCAGACGCAGAAGGGGCGTCCCGCTACCTTCCGCCTAGGCGAGCTCATCACGGGGTGGAACACCGCCCTACGCGAGATGCCTGTAGGTTCACGTTGGGAAATCGTCATCCCCTACCACCTAGGCTATGGATCACGTTCCGTAGGGGCTATCAAAGCCTTCTCGACACTCATCTTCGACATCACACTACTCGATGTAAGGTAAATGAGACAAATTTCTCATAAGCTACACTACGCAAGATTTTTAGAAGAAACATCATCAATTTATCAAAGAGAAATGGCTGCATAAATGCAGCCATTTCTCTTTAATCTTTTTATGAAATTTTCTAAAATTCAAAACCAGCTCTGAATGTGAAACCGCCAATAACATCAGTATAATAGTACCAACCATAGTAAGAACTATAATCATACATTTCGGCAGTTCCCAGTGTAAATCCCATACCAATATTGAACTTCTTAATCTTGCATCCAGCAATAAGGGATGTATAAAAGCCAGGCAAGGCACCCAAAGAAGCTCCTATTTTATAATCCACAAAAGGTGAACATTTTTTATTTAAGAAATTCGCACGAACATTTGCAAATATTGGCACATTACCGCAATCATCAATGACAAAATAATGCAATCCAAGACCACCACCAACAAAAAAATAGGGGCTGAATTGGTAGCCATGAGAAGTGTTGGCAACTTCCCAAACAAAATCATACCCCGCAGTAAAACCACCATCAACGAAACCTTTATAACCACGTGTTTTCACAGACTCAGGTTTTACTATAGGATCAATGACGTTCTCAATACCATATAAACTGTTTCCAACAGTATTTTGCATAGGCAGTTCCCTAGTGAACTTTTCAACTTCAGACATTTGAAAAACAAATAGGTTTCCATCCGCGGTTTGAATTTTTAAAGAAGCACCTGGTTGTAGCTCCACCACAAATCCACGTATTACACTACCATTCTTGAGATATACCACCTCTTGCCAATTCTGAGCATAAGAATAAAAGCTTCCAACTAAAAGAAGCATTGTTAATAACAACTTCTTCATAAATTTATTTTCTATTATTGACAACACTTACATTGATACAACATGTAGGTTTCACCACGCAAGTCTTTCTTTGTCAATCAGGTAAACTGATTCGCGTTGTTTGAAGGACATTATACACCGAACCTGCCCAGAAATTACGTAATCCGAATCCGCGTGCTTTGCCTACAACCGTTTTTTGAGATAGTATTTCCCTTGTAGCAATATCAAAAAGGACCAATTCATATGTAGCCTCAGCGGTGGCCTTATTCAAGAACTTGGCAATAAGAACAACTCCTGTACCTTCTGACTGCTTAAAGTCATATTCACTTATCATTGAGCTATAGTCGAGTTCTTCGTAAGAAGTGCCCCATACCTTCATGTCTGCATAACTACAACCATCCATCTTCTTTAGCATCATTTCTAAATCGACATCTAAACGGGTATTGAGCATTTTTGAAAAATCATACTTCTCATACTCAGTCATCAACAACATGTTAATACCCTTAAAAGCTGCAGCAAACTGTTCTAGAGATTCATCGGCAGCATAAGTTTTCACTTGAGAAAAATCTACCCCATAAACATAAATTTTCTCTTTTTGCGCAGTGATCGTGATAGTACTCAATAAGCATACCAACAATAGAGATAACGTCTTTTTCATTTTTGTTTGTGTTTTTGGTTAACAATTATGTCTTAGGTCAAAGAACTTTACAACTTTTCTGCTCATCGACGGCATCTGCAGCCTTGCTATCAGTTCGGCTGATTCAAATTTAATGTCTGGGGCCACTCTTACCTTAGCTCTGAAGATATCCTTTATCTGCTTTACAAACGCATCTGAATGATTGCTGCTGCCGATTCGAATTTGAATCTGGTCTGTACCCAATGAGTTTGTAAACACTTCAACAATGTAGTTCTCAACATCCGAGATATTGTCCAATATATCAAACAATATGGGGGGATAGATTGTGGTTCCCTTAAACTTAATCATTTGTCCTTTACGACCGATTACAGAACTTAACCTTGCACTTGTCCTTCCGCACTTGCAAGGTTCACTGAAACGTATACATATATCACCTGTCTTGAAACGCACCAACGGCATACCCTCAACTCCAATAGTAGTAATAGTAACTTCGCCAGGCATACCATCCTCTACAGGTTGATTATTTTCATCGAGAAGTTCTACGATGATGAGATCTGCCGGTATATGTCCGCCTTGATGCATCTCACACTCAGTAAATGAAGTCTGCATTTCCGTTGAAGCATATGTCGAATACAACTCCAATGTAGGCCACTTTTCATTGATGCGTTTTCCTAAAGTCGTCAGTTCACCTTCTGGAGTACGCAGCGCCTCTCCGATACAGATTGCTCGTTTAAGACTTGATGCATTAAAATCTATTTCATTCTTCTCCGCAAACTCAATCATCTTTGTCAAGAATGACGGAACTACCATACAAACAGTTGACTTCACGCGCTTTATTGTGTCCCACTGCAATTCAGGTATTCCATTTCCAACACGTACAATACCACAACCGAGTTCACGTGCACCAAGGAAATAGGCCAATCCCGCCATGAAACGACGGTCAATTGTTGTCATCAGCTGCATAACATCCTCGTTGGTACATCCCGCCATTGTAAACGAGCTTGCCTCATTGTATGAAAGTCGCTGTAAATCATTTTCAGTAAGAGCAAATGTTACCGGTTCACCAAGTGTACCTGAAGTCGTTACATAATCAACAACATCTATAGGAGAGACACAAAGGAATTCTGTATTGTTTGCTTGTAGGTCCTGCTTTGTTGTAGGAGGTATCAACTGCAAATCCTCAAGGGTATTTATTGCGGTAACATCAATATGATGTTCAGCAAACATCTTTTTATAAAACCGAGAATGCTGAGAAACATACTTCAATGTCTCTTTCAATCGTTCCTCCTGAAATGCTTTTATTTCAGAAGGTGCTTGATAATGAAGTTCTCTATTCTTTATCATATTCATTGATTTTATTCTGTATTTCTTCTCTTTCACCCACACGAGGGATTTCTAATGATATCGCCTGCTTCCAAAAAAACACGGCTTGCTCGTTTCTATTATTAGCAGCCATATAATCACCTACAATATTGTAAGTCTGGAAATAATGAGGATTATTATTGATAAAGCCCTCTATATATTCTTCGGAAAGTTGTATGCCGTCATCAATAGCATGCTTGATTTCAGTATATCGTTCTCGAAAACTAACTATTCTAGAATAATCATCTCTCATCAAAACTGAATCTGCAGCAATATTATAAGCATCTATAACATAAGACTCTGTACCTACACAATCAAAAACTTCATTTAAATCATAGCAGACATATTCACCCAGCTGCCAAGGAGCAGATGACACCCACATTCGTAATTCTTTGGGCTGGAATATGACAGAATGATGAGCGATGAACTGATTGATTGACTTCTCGTTCCCAACACCAATATCCTTATTCCCAATGCCATATCTATTGCGCAATATATACGCAGCATCAATATGGTCTATTGGTCTATTCTCTGTTAATAACTCAGACAATCTCTCATATCGATATGGACTATCTGAGGTGGCAATATTTTCCTTATTATACTCATCCTCAACAAACTCTTCAGATTGATAATGATTCGTACATATTATTTTTTGACCTGCACTTCTATACAAAGCGGTCGCCTTAGGTGTTTTCTCTATGATAGCAGCAGATTCTTCATTAGCTGAACCGACCAGAATAGATTCAGACACAAATGTCTTATATTGTTGGGCTATATCGTATGCTTCATCAATCGTAGAAGCATACTGAAGGATCTGTCGTGTTAGAAGTGATATTGGCATTGCAGAGGAAAGTGGCAATGCTCCTTTCGCGGCATTGATAGTAACCGTAAGCCCCTTCTCATTAATACCCGAGAGCACTCCCATCATACCAGGCCATGACACAGAAGCAAATTTATATCCAGAAGTTGGTTCAACGAAAAGAACGACTTTATTCTCTGCAAATCTATCACCAACATAGAAATCAAAATTGCGTCCAATGAGCAACTCATCGTCACTACTTTCATTACCCCATACGGCAAAGGAACTACACCCCACCAGCATATACTCCTGCATGGCATGACCAATATCGTGGGCCGCATGGTAATTTAGCTGTCTCACGTAAGGAGAACCATACGCATTGTACTCATCCGTACACGATACAGACATTGCATATATTTCTTCACGAAGTTCCTGAGGTATATGATTACCCATGTTACGATTAAAGATGATTATGACTTTGTGAAGAAACTCGACCCACCACTCTGAAGGGATAATCTCATGTATCTGGTCAACAAACACGTCCTCTTGATATTTCAATAGGTCCTTGCTCATCAATCCATACGCAGCACCACGGTCCACTGCATTACCCGACAGCAAAACCTCCCAATGGCCATATTTATTCAGATGCAAACGACCATTTCGGCACGTTCGCAATGAATCATTTTCAATGACCAACTCGTAATCATTATGATTGATACAAACATCCGGCTGCAGAAAATCTGCAGTATGGTATAGCAACATTCCTACTACCAACAACACTATAAACAACAGTATAGGAATTCCACCTAAGACCAATAATATAATTCGTATTCCTTTACGCATTTCCGATCTTTTTAGCCAAATATTCAGTTCCTACAATCTCAGAGCATGTCACAGCAGATGACACTATGGTACCCAAGCATCCATGGACATTTAGATTCTGCCCTGTCAACAGTAGGTTATTTATTCTTGTCTTCGCCGGCATTAATGTTATCATAGGATTCCTACAATCCTTTACAATTCCATAAGCACTTCCCTGAGGAATTGAGGTGTAATCCCTATATGTGAGTGGTGATGCCGTATATACCTTATCAATGCAAGCACGTAATTCCGGCATATATTTACACACAAAATCTATAACAAGCTCACTGAATCTGTCCTTAAAGTCCTTGTATTCTTCTCCTCGATGTTCTACACTAGAGTCCGCCCATCGTTCACAAAGAGAATAAGACATGGGCGTAAGCAAAGTTATAACATCAGTAAACTCATTATTAGGATTAGGCTGCATGCACAGCAAAGCTGAGAGAGAACTATATTTGCCATCATAATTTCCACTCATATCCCACACTGTATCACCATTGAAAAAGTAGTGATTTCTGTTTACATACCTCATGGATTGAGGTTTCAACAACAAATAGGTCGTAAACAAGCCTGATGTGTTAGGAAGCGAATTAATCCTAGTGAAGAAAGCCTTCTTATATACCGTATTGTTTCTCAACAAGGAGAATGTAGCAGCAGGATGAAGTGATGAAATGACCCATTTTGCACTTAATCGCTCTCCAGTAACTAACTCGACTGAATCCACATCACTATCTTGCAGATGTATTGCAGAAACTTTGGCTTTCAAAAGGACTTCACCACCATTTGATTGGATTTCGCTGACTAAAAGATCTGCAATCTGTTGAGTACCACCAACGAATGCATATGCCCCCATAATATTGGAGTGGGTAATCATACCATATTGATACAATGAGGTGGTTTTTTTGTCTCCTATATACAGTCCTGTATTACCTGCAAACACCTCGCGAAGTCTTTCGTTCTTTATGTGTTTACAGATTTCATCATAAGCAGACATAGACATATATTCAAGCCCGCCACTAGAAATCTTACCCTCCTTAAGTATGTCTGAAGAGATTAGTCCTCCGACATCTTGAAGTACCTTACATAAACTTTTAATACCCTCACGCTCCTCTGGGAATGCTGTAGACAACTGGTCGATGAAGTTTTCATATCCCATTGCATGAGAGTAACAGCTTCCATCATTAAAATGAAACTGATCAAATCCATTCTCATCCAATTTCTGTAGACGTAAAGAGTCCACAATGCCGAGATATTTGAAGTACTGATGCAGTATCTGTCCTTCTGACATACTGCCAACATAGTGCATTCCTGTATCAAGAATACGTCCGTCTCTTTTAAAAGATTGAAGACAACCCCCTATCACAAAGTGCTGCTCAAGGACACAGACGCTTAGTCCCTCCTTACTCAACATAGCAGCTGCAGTAAGGCCACCAAGTCCACCACCTATAATTATTGCGTCATACTTTTTCATTGTTCTTTCTTTGTTAAGATATACAATGTTTCCGAACTATCCTTATCGCATCTGCGAATCTTGATATCCAAATTGTTCTTCTCGGCAAAGTTCTTCATCCATTCAGCGCTGACAAATGTCAGTTCTTCAGATGTTTTGTTGAATTTAATAATCTCCGTGGACCACACCTCGGTACTCTTAATTTTTTCATGTCCTTCAGCCTGACCCGCATCACCATCTCTCACAACGATAGATCCGCCTATATTCAAGCTTGCAGCAGCTTTGCATAGGATTTGTTGCTGTGAATTAGCATCTACATAGTGAAGGCTATCGTTAAAAAGTATCGCATCAGACGGAGGAATTTCAAAAGAGCGCATGTCAGCTGCCTTAAATTGCACATTACACTTCTTACTCAAAAATGCTTTCTGCGCTATTTCAATTTTATCAGAGTCATAATCAACACCCAATATTTTTCTATCAGGAGACAATAATCCTAACATAAAGCATAATTGCCCATAACCACATCCGATATCTGTTATGGTAGCATTACGAGGAACTAATCGATCCCATAAATCATAGTAGCCATCAATGCGACATTTTATACGCATATACCACTCCAAAACCGGGCCTTTATAAATATAGTTTTTAATCAATGCTTCCTTGAAATAGGCATTACTCGTACGTCCTAATTCATCGTTGACAATACGATATTGCTCAATATACCATTTACGATAATTTTTAGCCTGCTCCTGATATGTTTTTCCAAAGGAATCGTCACCATAGGCTACGCGCTTCATTGTTTTTGTCGCAACGATACCAGATTTTATGTAAAATCCCTGTTTCTTTGCAGATACATACCCTGCACCATATATAATCATAGGCACGATATCAAGATGCAATAACTGGGCCAAGTAGAATGCTCCTTTATGAAAACGCAAGATAGAACAATCTACCGAACGGGTACCTTCGGGGAATACAACGACAGAATAACCTTCGTTCACACGCTCACGCAAGTTCTCTGCAAGAACCTCATACCCCTCCGCTGAATGATGAAAATCTGCATACTTGACAATCCATCCAAAGAAAGGAGAGTTCCATACCCACCCATTGGTAACCATTACAATCTTTGGACTGGTAGATAGCATCAACAATATATCAATGAATGATTGGTGGTTAGCAATGATTACTGCAGGTTTTTCAAACGCTTCCTTATAAGGATTCATTCGTACGGTCTTGTTTGTAATCATTGTATTGAGGAAGAAACGAGTAAACCAATACACCATTTTATGGAAGGCCAACTTCTTCTTCGTGCGCTTAAGGGGGAGAAGCATCAATAGCAGCATATACAACTGCAAGAATATACACCCGAGCAGGAAATAGATAAAGCAATAGGCTGTATTCAGTATGCTCCCCAAAGTATATGGGAATCCCCCCTTCTCTGTCTGAGAAGATACAAGCAGACGGAATAACATCGGCTGTATTGTATACGATACAAGTACCACAACGCTTAAGCCAAGCACAGAAATCAGCGCGATAGATTTCAGAGCGGGATGCTGTGCAAAAATCAAGACACCCATACCCACTATAGCAGTAAATGCAGAGAAGAATATTGCTGTCTTATGTGCTCCTAACATCTTTTTCCCATTCTTGTATTCCTGCAACAGACCATCCATAATAAATATGCTGAAATCATCACCAATACCGAAAATAAATGTAGCAAGGATGATATTCACAATATTAAACTTTATATCCAGGACGGCCATCATACCAAGAATAATTACCCAACTTATAGCCATGGGCAAGAAGGTCAACAAAGTCAATTCCAAGCGTCCATAAGAAATCAGCAAGGCAATAAACACGATTAATGATGAAACCAGCAAAATATAGTTAAAGTCTTCACTCGTTGACTCAACCATTTTGGAAGAGAAATATCCTCTATCTATAACTGCTGTATTACTCAGTTTATCCAGTTCTTTGTAGACTTCCGCTTTATTTTCTTGATCAATTGATATACGACAAAGAAGTGAAGTGGTACCATTATCAGAGTTGACCCACTCTGAAATTGCCGGGATATCACCCACCTCGTCATTCGAGTAGGTGCATACAGTATACTCTCTGTTTATAATATTCTCAAACTGATGAAATGCACCATCTCTGAATCCACAATTACCGGCACTCTTGGCAATGAGGGTAACTACCGCCTCTCTGTGCTTGTCCCAAAAAGCATTCCATCTCTCAATGCGTCTATTTTGTTCTTCAATAGGAATAACAAAATCAGTCATTGTTACTACATCACCAATCTTCCCATCTAACTTGTATTGGTTTAGCATTGCTCCAAGCTGATAGTAATGCTGCGTCAAGACATTTATATCCTTATTGCCAGTTACTATATAAACCTCCTTACTTCCATCACCAAAAATCTTTTCAGAACGCTTTTCTGCCTCAACTATATGCTTAGGCATATAATTGATGTTCCCCATATCATCATCGAACTTTACATCACGATAGAAGAACAATGCGATAAAAGTCAGAGCTATAATTGGTAATACAATCCATTTGTTACCCTCATATTTATAACCGACCAACTTCTCAATTTTATTCAACAATGGACTCTTTCCAGAGGCATTAAACTTGCTTAAAAACTGAGGCAAGAAAATAAGACTGAATATAGTAGTACCAATCAATGCAAATACAGAAAAAAGTCCCATATCTTGCAACAATGCCGACGAAGTAAACATCAGCGCACCAAAAGCCCCAATTGTTGTAAAGCAACCGACAGTGAGTGGCATCGTTAACTCCTCTAACAATTCTTTCGGCGAAGAAATATGATTAAGATGAGCCACGATGTGTATCGAATAACTCAAGGAGATACCCAGCACAACAGTACCTGCTCCTATAGCAATAGCAGAAATCTCCCCCTGTATAAGCCACACCATAGCCAAAGCAAAAAGAGCTCCGAATGCCGGAGGAACAACGATTAATGGTATAGACCACTTATTACGGAAAGACAAGAATAAGACAAAGAGGATAAATACCATAGCCAATCCCAAAGTCACAGTAGTATCCTTCTTTATCTGACGTGCATTGTAAACAGCCACAATAGGGCCTCCAACACATTCGACATTGATACCATCTACTAGCTCAGCACTCTTCTCCGCTTCTTCAAGTTTACTTACCAACGCTTCATTGCTCCCGGTATCTCCCATCCCATTGCTAGGCTCAATAAAAATGAGCATAGTAGTAAGATCTCTCGTGAAGAGTCGACCATTATAAATTTCGTATTGTAGGTCAGGATTAAACTGTTCGAATTTTTGTAACAGGTGAGTTCCGATGTTCAACGGGTCTCTCATTACCACATCACCAACAATCATTCCTGATGGTGATGTCAACAGATTGTATGCGTTAGTTATCGCCTTCTCCACCTCTTCCTCAGACACACGTTCTTCCAAAAGTGTATAATCCTCATCAGTCAAGAAGATAGGCAAATAATCATAAATAAATGAAGTACATTTCTCAATAAGCTCCTCATCAGCATATGCAGTGATAGAGTTTACCAATCCATCACTCATCAACTCACTCACATTCTCTTCGAAGACCTCAGCTGATTCGATAATGGAGTCAGGATCATCACCTGTCAGCATGACAATAATCTTATCTTTTGCCTTAACATTATCGAATATCGCATTCTTGTCTTCCTCTGAATCACTAAAGAAGGAGGTTATATTCTCTTGCAATGTTATTTGCGAAGCCATTACAGCACATAACCCAACGATAGCTACCAGAGTGATATAGAAAACCTTGGTATGAATGCTAAACCATTCGTATATTTTAATAAAGATCTTACTCATAGCGGACTCCTCTTTTACAAAGAGACATAATTAAAAAAGAAATAACAAAAACCAGCAAACCAGAAATGGCAGCTAAGACAACACTGCCAACACAATATTGCCATAGGCCTAATCCTATAGTGTCTAAAGATATTGTACTGAAATCAAATGCATTTTCTATATTCAATACAAAGGCTCCAACCACCATGCTACCATACAACAAGAATGGAATCATAGGCGGCACACTAATATTGGAGAATACCAGGGCTACTACCTTATTTAGCTTCATGAAATGAGCCGTAAACCCAGCAAAAAGCATCTGGTAGCCCCAGATTGGTATTATTCCACAAAAAATACCCCATCCCATCGCTGCTGCCATTCGCATATTTGAGTCCTTGCTGTGAATGATTTGTTGATCTATAAACTTCTTTATATTGGAAATTGTCAACGAACGCAAAAACATCCACGGATAGTAAAATAAGAGGGCATAGAGCACCAATATGGTATTGAGTATACTTATTCTAGTAAAGTCCGGCAGAGGTCTGAAATGCGAGACTCTCTCCTCAACAGGAGGATAGTAAACCTTAATGGGGACATTCTCAACATTGATGCCTTTCCAAGCTGCACGAACAATGACTTCAACCTCAAACTCATACCGTTGAGTAATGAAACGCGTTCCCTGCAGTTTTTCCAAAGGATAGAGCCTATAACCCGATTGCGTGTCAGCCAGCGTATTACCCGTTTCAACCTTATACCAGAAATTTGAAAACTTATTGGCAAAGGTATTCTTTGAAGGCATATTATCTGCATTCAGATTACGAGCACCTATCAAAAGGCTATCGGGTTTCTCTTCTATCTTGTTAATGAAAACAGGTATATCATCGGCAAAATGCTGGCCATCCGAATCTATTGTTATAGCATATCGATAGCCCCACTCTGTAGCCTTACGGAGACCCAACTTTAAAGCATATCCCTTTCCCTTATTATCCTTATACTCTATAAGTTTCACATCCTCTATTTCGTGCAATATAGAGGACGTGTTATCTGTAGATCCATCATTTACAACAATGACATCTGTTGCATATAGTTTTACATCTGCTATTACTTTCGCAATAGTAGAAGCATTGTTATACGTAGGGATAATGACCGCGCATCGCAAAGATTTCAATCTTTCCTTATATGTCATACCATTCATGATTTGAGTTCTGCTCTCAGTTTCAATACAGTTTGTTGATCATCATTTCTTACGACAACCGCATTGAGTTTCGAAGCATCTGTAAGAGTCAAATTGATCGTAATCCTAAGCCCCGCAGAAGGAAGTAAAGCTGACACATACTTACAATCTTTAATAGAGCTGAACTTCACATCCTTATCCAATATGTTACCTAAACATTCTCTGATAATAGTGAGTGTACACACCCCAGGAACCACGGGTTGCCCAGGAAAGTGCCCCTCGTATATCGTATGATCTGGCAATAATTCAGCTTCAACTACGAATATATCATCCTGAACTTTTTCGCAACGATGCAATATATAGAAATTATCTGCAAGTTTCATAGTTTCAAAGATTTGTTACTTGTTTACATTAAATTCCTTATCTGTAAACTGATACATCGTATAATCGCCCGACTTTTCCACTAAATTCAAGCTATTCAGCGACATGTCATTTTGATCAAAGTTTATTACTATCTGCGATATTTTGGAAGCAGCTTTTCCACGTTGTGGTTTCATCGTTACAATCCATTCAGTAGGCGTGTGCTCCAGTTCTGCGAGGAATCCTTTCGTCATCTGCGAGAAGTCCCCTATCACACATGCCCCTAAGATGGAACGTAGATTCTTCAACATCGGATTTGCGTCGATCTTGGTTTCTGTAACACTTTCCGCAACCTTCATTTCAAATTGAGAATCATCCATCTTGATGTAATCACCATCAAGAAAAAGAAGTTGCATGCTGCTTGGCCTTTCGAAATAAAACACTCCCTCTTTGTTCACTGTGCTAGCAAGAACTGACATTCCACGTGTTTGAACAAACTGACACTTTATTGAGGCTATATTTTCGTTCTTTGACCTCAGCTCCTGTTCAAATATATCCTGAGCATTGTTCTCTTGTGCGTATGTCATGACAGCCATACAGAAGAACATTATAATAAACCTAATTTTCGTTCTCATAACAATCTATATTTAAAAGTTTATCCAACGGAACAATACGATATCCTTGCTCCAATATCATAGGGATCAATTGGTTTAGTAACACATCTGCATCTTGGCAGGCATCATGCAGTAGAATAATGGCACCTGGATGAAGGCTTCCAACGACCTTTGCACAAACATCGTTCCGATTTCGTTTGCTTATTGTATCCAAAGAACGGATGCTCCATCCTATTGTCGTTAGTCCTTTTTGTTTTATAACTTTTCCAATAATCGGATTGGTAACACCAAACGGAGGTCTGAATAAATGTGGCACCTTACCCACCACTGAATATATGGCATTATTAGTATCCTCTATTTCTTGTTTTACACGATTGGAGCTACTTAAAGGGAATGTGCTTAGATGAGAATAGGTATGATTGGCGACAAGATGTCCATCCTGATACATACGAGATACAATATCAGGATTTGTTTTTACTCTATTACCTATAAGGAAGAATGTAGCCGTAATACCGTATTGTTTCAGAATATCCAGTACACGTGGAGTCATATCACCATCTGGCCCATCATCAAATGTGAGCGAGACAACTTTATCTGTAGTCCTTCCCCTACATATTGCCTTCAGATAAATGCCACTAGCAATATCAGCTGAAGCCCATACCAGGAATAACAGACAAGCGAGGACGATGACGATGACAACTATCCAACACATTGTATAACCATTACGGTGGGAGTTGCTCCCATATATTCATTATATACTATCACCTCTTTGGCTCCTTTCTCGACAGACTTCACGGCTTCAGCAAAAGAATAAGCCGAAGATATTGGGAACAATCCATATTGAGCATAGGTATTCCAAAGTAAGACCGCATCCGCGGATTTCGCATATTTAGCCTTGCATTCTTCCCTAGTCAAGCTTTGACTTGGGAAATCCAACTGTGTGATTTGGGCTATACTATTTTCGGTTTTATGCGCTTTGACTCGTGCAAACACAGCACCTTCACCATCTTCTTGATGGCGAAATAAGCCCATACGCTCCATAATCCGATGCTGACTGGGAGTCTGCTCATCAAAAGCACCAACAAGCATGTCATTGCTATCTCCATCAGCAGCACGCATCATAGCATCCAGCAAGGCGTCTTCAAAACTATGACTACGATTGACATAAGTTACATTGTAACAGTGCTGATGTTTTAATAAGGCAATCTGTCCACCTACCGTATTAAATGTTGACTGGATAAATGGAGTGGGATTAAGCAATTGCTCCTTGTCAACGATGATATTACGCAAAAAACGCTCACTATCAGTCAAGCATCCCCAACCTGTGGCCGTAATGATGCCGTCCAATACGGATATCTCGTCAATTCCGCCAAGACATTCCACTGCAGTACTCACAGCACTCTTGATAACCTTGCTCATGCGTCGGCGCAATCCAGCATCGGGTATCAACAGCTTAATATCTGTTACCACATCATGGGTTGTCGTCACTTTATCTATATAGCACTTCATACCTTATCGTGTAAATACCAATGAACTACAATTACCACCAAAACCGAAGGAATTTGTCAAAACACAATCAATAGCAATTCCCTCTTCAAATTGAGTGATTGGAGTCAATCCCGTTTCCGGTATGGGAGACTCAAAATTGAGGTTTGGATATAGATATCCCTCCTTTAGAGAAAGGACAGAGAATACTGCTTCTATACCTCCGGCAGCGGCCAACGTATGGCCTGTAAAGCCCTTGGTAGAACTGAATGGAGGAACCTTATCACCAAAAAGTCTGATAAACGCAGCACTCTCCGATGCATCGTTGTTTCCAGTACCTGTTCCATGCGCATTCACATAAGAAACGCTTTCGGGAGCAAGATGTGCCACACGCAAAGCCTCTTCCATTGCCAGGAATGCGCCATTACCTTCAGCTGAAGATGCCGTTTGATGATGTGCATCGTTCCTATTGGCGTAGCCAGCCAAACTGCAATAGCGAGAACTTGCATCCTCTTCCCGCTGAAGAACCAGATAGCCGGCTCCTTCACCTAGATTCAAGCCAGCTCTATTGGCATCAAATGGGCGACACTTCCGCTCGTCTAGAATCATCAAAGATTTGAATCCGTTGATTGTAAACGCACTAAGTGCATCACAACCTCCTACGACGACATAGTCTACGATATCATGCATCAGTAACTTTGCCCCCACCATGACGGCATTAGCAGCTGAGGAACATGCAGTACTTAGCGTAGTAGTATATCCATTGATACCACAATACTTAGCTATAGCATTGGTGCTAGCAGCACAATCATGCATTCTCACATCACGCAAGCGTCCCTTGGTATCGTCTTCAATAAATTCTTCAAAGAAATGTTCTGTCAAATCCATACCCCCGACCGAGGTTGAAGACACCAATCCGATACGTTTCGTGGTGTCTACCCGTGCATCGGCAAGCGCCTCTTTGACTGCCAATATACCCAACAATGCTGTACGTGAAAGATGTTCCCTTGTGGGAATATTTGCGGCAACATGCAAATCCTCATTAGTCACATGGAGCTCTCCTACGGGCAATTGATTGCTCGTCTTCAATATTGTAGCAGAAGAGGATATTCCACTCTCCCCTCTACGAATGGAAGCCAAATTTTGCTCCACGCCAATTCCAAGTGCCGATACGAGACCGACTCCAGTGACTACTATACTCATATTGATTACTTGCGGTTTTGCATAATATACTCAGCAAGAGTCTTTACCGAATAGAACACGGGCTTTGCCTCTGCAGAGTTTGCCAACTTTACACCATAATACTTTTCCAAGATGAGAATGATCTCCAAAGCATCGATAGAGTCAAGACCCAATCCATCACCGAACAAGGGAGCCTCAGCATCAATTTCATCGACAGTAATTTCTTCGAGGTTGAGTTCCTCAATCAGATGTTCTTTCAATTCTAAAATAAGTTGTTCCATTTTTAAATATTTTTTAAAAGTTTAATAGATATATTCCAATTTCCTTTCAGATATTCACACCAGCCACAGATGACAGCATCAGCGCAATTCTTTTCAATCAAACGACGAGCATACCCCTCAGCGAATCCCGAATCTCGGTCCTCAACAAAGAAGGTATTATCCCCTTGTATACGATGACGAATACACATTTCGCCAGCAGACACATTGGCAAGTGTATACACAAACACTGCAGGAGAAGCTCCTTCTGGCAAATGTTTGTTGATAATCTGCTGGTGCAAGGCATCCGCATCCAACGAGGCTGATCTGTTCGACAAGATAATCGCTCTACGAGTAGGTGCTACTTCCTCCCATCCATTCATCGCCAACAATCGTTCTACTGCAACATAAAGTCCTTTACTCATATCGCTCATCTTGTAGAACTTCATATCACTCTGCCCAAATTTCTTAAACTCCGAACGGATATATTCAGCAAAGGGTTGTTCTGATTGCGGTAAGGTATACTCTGCCACCACACAGACATCTCGCCCCCTTTCTGAAGAGACAGCTTTCTCCTCGGTTGGTTTAATTTTCAATGCAATAGCAGCATTACAGCCACCAAATCCTGATGCTGTCTTTATACAACAAGAGGAAGAGATCGTTTGAGCATTGGCTGAAACCTTCAATGCGTTTGTTGTATCTGATGAAACAAAACCAAATGTGCCACAGATAGAACCGTTTCTGATTTGTTCAACGCAGAGAATCGTTTCAATTACTCCCGAAGCTCCGAGAGTGTGACCGATATGACCTTTTAAGCTATTTAACGGTTTATCACATAAGTCCGCCCAAGCAATAGCTTTACTCTCCATATCATCGTTATATCGAGTAGCTGTGCCATGTGCATTGATAAAGCCGATATCACCAGCGCTTACTCCGGCCTCTTTCATCGCATTGGATATGGCATAATACAATCCGTCTCCTGTACGTGAAGGTCCTGAGATATGGTTTGCATCATTACTGATTGCACCACCAACCAGACATACTGTCGGCGTAGTTGCAAACTCGGGATTTGTAGTCAATACAACAGCTCCTGCAGCTTCACCCAATGTCAAGCCATCACGTTCGGCATCGTAGGGACGACATGGTAGTGGACTGATAGACTTGAATGAAGCAAACCCAGTGGTTATGAACTCACTCAAAACATCGCATCCTGCAACTACCACATGTTTACATTTCCCTGAAACCAATAAATCCCGCGCGACAACAAAAGCCGAGACTCCAGATATGCATGCGTTGGATATTACGATCGGACTGTTTACACAATTAAAATGATTCGCTACATGCTGTACCGAGGTATACAGGAATGTTCTGGATGAAATTTCATCATCACCATCGGCCAGCAGTTCCACATTTCCTTTGGTAGTGGACACGATCAACTGTACCTGACCATCAGACAATGACACAGGAGAAGCTTCGAGAACATTGTAGAGTTGTTCTATAAGAAAGGACTCAAAGCGAGTATAACCTTCTACCAACTCTACATCTGCGACTCCCACATGCATAGAGAACGAATCATTATATCTTAACCCGCTCTCATTATTATACATAGCAGTTACGGTCTCAGCTTTATCACCAAGACACGTACGCAGTGAAGCTGCTCCTATATATATATTTACTCCTTTGCCAGCCATTTTGTTTTCCACTCCGTAAAGAACGCAGGATTATTCAATGCCATATTGCCATCACTATCCACAAAAACCTGAACGCTACTACCTCTCGCGACTAATGCTCCATCACTCTGACGACGGATGACATATTCAAAGCATAATTTAGCTGCGACAGAATCTATATAACGAGTTTCGATAACAGCGACATCATTTATCGTTAAGGGAGCGATATATTGCAATTGCAAATCAACAATCGGAGCAGTATAGCCATTACGATAGAAATCCAAATATCCAATGC
This sequence comes from Bacteroidaceae bacterium, assembly GCA_045654565.1. Classification (GTDB taxonomy): domain Bacteria; phylum Bacteroidota; class Bacteroidia; order Bacteroidales; family Bacteroidaceae; genus UBA1189. Next base: position 9,962 of record JAZONP010000070.1, on the reverse strand, counting down.
CGGGGAACTCTCTTCCGAAAGCTTCCCGACCATCTTCCAGATAGCGTACATATTCACCATGCCATACTACATGCATAGAGTCCACCTCACTGAACCGCACCTTTGTAAAGGTGACGGTTGTCAACGAAGGCTGTTGGTTTCCTATCTTACGGTTACGCTTAATCATTGATCTAAAAATATTTTCATTTTGCAAGTTGCCGCCTCCTTGCCATTGACAACGCAGTGAGCCTTTATAAGTGTGATGTTAAAAACCTCTTGCAGAATCTCCACTGTGGTTGATATAGTATCCCCCACTCTAGGATTTTCAATAAGTTTGAAATCATTTACAGAACCAATATACCCAATGGGAATCGGCATATCCTTAGTCTTGAAGATATAACCGACCCTTGCCGCTGCAGATTGAGCAATGTGTTCTATAAGGCCACACTCTGAGAACTCGCCATTATCGACAAAGATGTTGTCCTCCGATATTGTGAACTCCGTTCTTGACACATTATCCTCAATGCCAAGAAACTTGTCCACCATGACGATAGGACGTCGTTGTGGAATCAGTTCCAATATGTTACTGCAGTTACACATTACATTTTTTACAAATCATGATAGAATGACCCAAGCCCAAACCATCAACAATACGTTCAACTTCCAAACCAGCATTATTAACGCATCGTTCCATATCATCAGAGTGATACATCTTGCTATTACCATTAGCCAATGCGGTAAAGTATATGCTTGTCAGAGTGAGACAATAGGCTGCCGTTTCATACTTTTGTCTATCCCAGAAAGTCTCCATAATGTAAAGACGTGAATTTTCATCCATAGACTCAGCTGCACGACGACAAATACTTGTTACCTCGTCCTCAGAGAAGCAATCCAAGAACTGGCTCATCCAGATAACATCAAATGCAGGTGTGGGGAACTTCACGTTCTCGTCCAACAAGTTGCCACCATACCCATGTATACGATCTGCACCCTCTTTCCCTGCAGTTTGCTGACGCATCATCTCCAATTGCTGGGGAAGGTCCATAATGGTTACCTCAACATCTTTGTTGTATCCCACGCATTGCATAGCCCAACGACCGGTGTTACCACCCACATCAAGCAAGCGACGCACCTTCTTCTCACCGTCAAAGATAATCTTCAAAGCTGCAGCAAAAGACTCATCAGAGTAGAAGTGGTCAAAACCAAACCAGCTCTTCTGCACCTCTGCAGGCAGACTTGACAATCCTTCATAGATAGTAGGCCACTCTCCAAACACCTTCAATCCCGAAGGCTTACCTTCGATTAAGGCATCCTCCAAATGGAACAATCCGAGGTAGTTCACATCATGATTAAAGTTCATGTTTGCTTTTGCCATAGGATCATTAAGAAGGAACCAACCTGCTTTCGAGATAAAGAATTTATCGTCTGAGGTGATAACAGTTCCGATAGACAACGAAGCCTCAAGAAGCACCTGTACCGCGTAATTAGACAACTTGGTGTACTCAACAATTTCTGCCTGTGTTACACCTTTGTGGTTGTTTGACAAGTACTCCAAAATACCAAACTTCACCATCAAGCGGGAAACTTGGAACACCATAGGTGCAAATGAGATTTCTTGAGCTAATCGTTGTGCCTCTAATGCAGTCTTTTGCTCCTTGCAATAGACATCAGCAAGTGGTTGTGTAAGTTTCATATCTTATACTTTTTCTATATTCCAAAAATCGTAAAAATTAAACCATTGACGAGGATATTCACGCATCACCTTCTCCAATGATCGGGTATATTGCTCCAGCACCATCTCTGGAGATGTTTTTCTATCGGCAACAGCCTCCTCGAACATAAATCTGTAAGTACGCCCGGCCTCTCTCATTGAATAGTAGAATACGATAGGAACTCGGCATTTGGTTGCAATCTTGAATACACCCAGAGGGAATTTTGCAGGTGCTCCGAGAAATTCCGTTGTGGCTATATGGTCCTGTGCCATATATCTATCGCCATTAAAACAGATATACTCACCATTATTCAAAGCAATTTTGATCTGAAGCATCGCCTCGATAATATCGTGGTTGAGAGGAATGATCTTATAGTTGTTCTCCTTATTGGCATTTTCATCAAGCACCTCCTTGATCTGTTTGTGTTCAGCATCAAGCATCACAATGTTGATATTCTTACCATATGAACCGAAGAATCCAGCACCAGCCTCCCAACAGCCAATGTGTGCACCTATCATAACGACACCCTGACCGCCATTCAGTATTTCCAAAAAACGGTCATAATTGTCAAACTTGTAGTTGTACTTATCAGTCATGCCACCCTTCATGGCCACTCTATCTATCAGAGTCTGACCAAATACAAAATAATGGCAATATAGTTCCTTGACTGATGCCCACACACTAAGTTTTCTGATTTGGCGGTTGTATTTCCAGATAGCCTTTGTCGCCTTTGGAGCGAAAGGGATAAAATAGATTACTATGAGTGCCAAGAGACAATAAGCACAGCGAATCCCGAGAAGCCGAATGGTGTATACAAAGAACTGATACCCGAAGCGGCCTCCTCTGGATTTACCATCCCACTGTCTATCCGAACTCTTAGCCATTGATCTTACGATTCAACAAATCGTAGAAGTCTGCGAATGTTGCCACTCCCACAAAATCAGGGCCAGTCAAGGTCACCCCAAAATTCTGCTCTACGAGCACCACTACATCAACCAAGTCAAGGCTATCCAAGCCCAAAGTATCCTTCAACGATGCATCGGGAGTGATTTCAGACTGTTCGATTTCAAATTCCTCAGCAAGCACTACGGTTGCTTTTTCAATAATTTCTTCAAGTGTCATAATTGAGTTTTATTTAAGTTTCTTAATAATTAGCGTTGAGTTAGTTCCTCCAAATCCAAATGAATTGCTCAAAAATGCATCAAATTCCATATCAACTCTTTGAGCCGGGATATTGATATTTGCAGAAGCCTCGTCAGGTTCCTCGAAGTTGAGATTGGCTGCAATGAAATTATTCTGCATCATCAGTACGGAATAAACGACCTCGCTGGCTCCTGCCATCCACATTTCATGACCTGTAAATGATTTAGTGGAAGCAACATAGGGCTTATGTTCACCAAACACCTCAGCTATGGCCTTGGCTTCATTCAAATCGCCAATGGGTGTTGAGGTAGCATGAGCGTTGACATACTTAATATCTTTAAGGTCTATTTGGGCATCACGAATAGCCATCTGCAGAGAGCGTTTAGGCCCATCAACATTGGGGACAGAGATATGGTCACCATTAGATGAGAAACCATAGCCTACAACCTCAGCCAAGATGGTTGCACCTCGTTTAATAGCTGACTCATAACTCTCGAGAATCACCGTAGCAGCACCACCACTAGGCACCAATCCATCTCGATTCTTGTCAAAAGGACGTGAAGCCTTTGTGGGGTCATCTTCACGTGTTGAGAAGGCATTGAGTGCATCGAAGTTACCAACCGAATACTTGTTCACCTCTTCAGCACCACCACAAATGACACATTCCTGTAGGCCTTGCTTGATAAGCATGTATCCCATACCAATGGCATGCGAACCGCTGGCACAAGCTCCCGAAACCGTAAAGTTGATACCGCGCAGATTAAAGATTGTCGAAAGATTCATCGTAATGGTCGAATTCATTGACTGAAAGATATTACCTGAGCCCACCAATACGGTCTTCTTCTTCTCTCGGATTATGTCAACACCTTCAATGACAGCCTCTGCGCTACTATCGTTTCCGTACAAGATACCCACCTCATTGTTGAGCAAGTACTCACTGTCGATATTAGCTTGATTCAATGCTTCTAAAGTAGCAAGATATGCATATTGACCATGTTCCGGCAAACATAAACGTTGACGGCGGTCCAACAAACCCTTCAAATTGGGTTTTTCCAATATACCGCAAAGTGAAGAGCGGTATCCCATTTCTTTACGATCCAGTGCTATGCCAATGCCCGATTTGCCATCAAACAAGGATTGCAAAACTTCTTCTTTGTTTTTTCCTATGCAGGAATAGATTCCCATTCCTGTAATAACTACTCTTTGTGACATATTAGGTATAAATTCCTCCGTTTATAGATATTACTTCTCCTGTTATATATGCAGCCGCATCAGAGACTAAGAATGCAACAAGTTCGGCAACCTCCTCAGCCTCTCCAAAACGTCCCATAGGTACATGCTTCTTCAATTCTGCCTCATTAAGGTCTGCCGTCATATCGCTCTTGATAAATCCGGGTGCCACAGCATTAACCGTGATGCGCTTTTTTGCGACCTCTTGCGCCAATGCCTTTGTTGCAGCTATCAGTCCACCTTTTGCAGCAGAGTAATTGGTTTGACCGGGCATTCCTTTAATACCCGACAATGATGCCACGTTTACAATACGTCCCCATTTTTTCACAAGCATATCCTTTAACAAGGGTTGGGTCACATTGTAAAAGCCATCAAGTGATATGGACAACACACTACGCCAGTCTTTCTCCTCCATCCACATCATCAAGTTATCCTTGCGGATACCTGCATTATTTACGATGACAGAGATATAATCCTCTGGATGTCTGCTCTTCCACAGAAGGAGAGCATCAGCAGTCATTCCACTATCACTAACATCAAAAGGCAACAATTCATTCTTACCTCCTAAACGCGTAATCTCATCCGCGGTCTGTAAGGCAGCCTCGTCGTTTGAGGCATAATTGATGATAACAGAGAACCCTTGTGTGGCCAACTTAATAGCGATAGCTCGTCCTATGCCACGACTGGCTCCAGTCACCAATGCATATTTTGTAGTGCTCATATATGATTGTATTATTTCTTCAACATGCTCATCACAGCAGCAATTTCCTGGTACTTTGGTGTATCCTCAACAAAGACAGGTACTATCGCACGCACTTGATCATACAATTCGCGTGTCACGGGAGACAATTTATCTGCAATCTTCAAGCAATCAACAGCTTGCACCAAGGCCATCATGTGGATAGCCATCACCTGGAAGCTATTTTCAATTACTTGCTGACAAAGCAGAGCAGAGTTGGTACCCATAGATACAATATCCTGGTTGTCATTATTGTTAGGGATAGAATGCACATACATCGGATTAGACAATGTTTGACACTCAGCAGTAGTCGAAGTCGCCGTAAACTGTGAAGCCTGCAAGCCATAGTTCAATCCCAACACACCAAGGTTGACAAACGGAGGCAAAATACCATTGATACGATCATGGAACAGATAGTTCATCTGACGTTCAGCGAGCATCGTCATCTTGGTCACAGCAATCTTGAGTTTGTCCATCTCAAATGACACATAGTCCCCATGGAAATTTCCACCATGGATAACAGTCTTCCCATGCGGATCAACTATAGGATTATCGTCAGCAGAGTTGAGTTCGTTGATTAGCACCTTCTCTGTATTCTTGATAGTATCCCACACGGGGCCGAGGATCTGAGGAATGCAACGCAATGAATAGTAAGGCTGCACCTTATGTTCAAAAGTCTCTTCTTTGTGGGTCTGATACAACTCCTCTTCACGGTTGCGTAACATACGACTTCCAGCTGACATCTCTCGCATCATCTTAGCAATCTCCTGCTGTCCTTCATGATGTTTCACACCGTTGAGGGTTTCAGACATCAGGTCATCATACGAAGAAGCGATTTCATTCATCAACACTGAAGCCTTCAGTTCCCAATCAAGCAGGCGTTTTGCATTAAACAGGTTAACCATTCCAATACCCGTCATCACAGCGGTACCATTGGTCACAGCCAATCCCTCGCGCACATACATCTTCAAGGGTTCTAAGCCCAATTCAGCAAACATCTCAGAGGTCATGCGACGCTCTCCTTTGTAGAAGACCTCACCTTCACCAATCAAAGCCAGCGCAATATGAGCCAACTGCACCAAGTCACCACTAGCACCGACGCTACCATGACGAGGAATTACGGGATAGATCTCACGATTGAGGAACTCCACCAGCAACTCACATGTTTGCACATTAACTCCAGAGTGAGCCTGCATGAATGTCATCAAACGAGCGAGCATCGCAGCTCTCACACATATAATAGGCAAAGGCTCGCCTGCACCTGTAGAGTGGCTGCGAATAATGTTATATTGCAATTCATTCAAGTGCTCATCATCAATACGCCACTGAGCCATCGGACCAAATCCCGTATTGATACCATAGATCACCTTATCCTTTGAGAAGTTCTCCAGAAACTCAAAACAGAGACGAACATCCTCCTTCGCCCCGTCGCTTATTTCTACCTTACTTTTACATTCAACAATAGAGCGTACATCCTCTATCCCAATGTTTCTACCTATAATCATATTTTTATTATTTAAACATTTTGCGCAAGCTTTCCCCAAAGGACAATACGTGCAAATTAATAGCTGGCAAAGTTAAAAAACATTAATTGAAATTCAAAACCTTTAGCAACAATATTATTATCTTAAACTATATGTAGTTTGCATAAAATCTATAGAAAGACTCCAATTATTCTCTTTATAGACGAGAAAAAATCTCTTAAGAGATTACAAAAAAAGCCTTTCTGCAATTTTGCTAAAACCTTAAGGCTTTTTCTCACCTACCATCACGCGCCATCGCACCTGCCATTTTCACTCGCCGCAGGTGCCTTTTTAAAGAGTAAAATAATTTAATTTTTGCCCTGGCAAGGATTATAAATTGAGAATTAAAAATTAAATCAACATCTCGACTCTCGTTTCATCATCATTTTCGTAGTAGCAGAGTCCGCGACTTCTTGCCAAGCCAAAAATAAAAATCAATTACTCAGCAAATTCAATCTTCAGCTGGCGACATTCACCATGGAAACAAAATAGACTAAACAACTTAGACAATAGAGAAGAACACTTTTTAGCAAAAACGAGGGTGTGCCTTGACACACCCTCGCTCTAAAGCATTGCGCTATACTTTTTCTAAGTATTTAAAGTCGAACTTTTAGAATCTAAAATTAATACCAGCCTTTAACCATGAAAGTCCATAGCCTGACTCAAGATTAGCGGCAAAAGAATCTGTAAACCAATAGCGAGCACCTATTGACACATCATAAAAAAGAGGGAAAGGATAAATAGGTGCGGGATCCTTAGTAGAAGTAATATTCCAACCCAAAGAAACTGTTGCATAAATATCCAACTCCTCCAAATCTGAGAAATCATAATGGAGGTACCCCTTAGCAGCTACAATAACAGAAGAATACTTATATTCATTACTATAATCTTCCGTATAAGCAAGAATACCACCAACGCCTAAACAGAAACCATCTATATCAAAAAGTCCTTCTAACAAACCATGCTCATATTCAAGGGTAATGGGAGGAAGAGCCTTCATTGTAGGATAAATAGTATTACCCAAACCAATGTTTACGCCCAAAATCATTTCACCCTTCTGCACCTGTGCACTTGCGCCAAACGCCAAAAGTACAGCTACTGCTAATGCTAAGAACTTTTTCATAATTTCCGTTTTAAAGTTTTTAATAGTTTTTTCAAAATTCACTCGCAAATTTAATTATAATTATTGACCCCATCAATTATTTCCACACTTTTTTACACTAGCTTTACATCAACACACAAAAGCAATTCAGTCACAAACATTATAGTTCTGAATAGATCTAAGGCTGAAATCCATAAGACCAACATCATAGTCTCACAATGAGAGTTCGTCATCCCCTACCACCTCGGCTACGGCTCACGCTCAGTTGGCATCATCAAGCCCTACTCTACCCTCATCTTCGACATCACCCTGCTCGATGTAAGGTAAACGTCCCAAACTCCTCAGAAAAAATACAGAAAGGATTTAACATCTTCTCGGGTTAAGAAAAAGAAATCCCCACAACCAAGTTGCGGGGATTCGATATTTAAGTAATCTTTCGACTTTCCGTCGGTTTACTTATTCAAAGCTTGAGCTACGTCAACAGCGCAAGCTACGGTGCAACCTACCATGGGGTTGTTACCGATGCCGGGGAAGCTCATCATTTCTACGTATATCTTTGGATATTCAATTGCCACATAACATGACATCTCTGCTTCTTAATAATTTCCGATTGGATTTCTATGATTTTTTTACTCGATGTGAATAAACCAAACCGTATTGGGAGGGAGAGTAACGTCAAACATAAGAGTTCCGGGAGAGCAAGATGGTATTGTACTCGTTTCTGGAATCAATTCGCTACATAGTTCGTATTTGGGGAGCAATGCTCTATACTGCTCTTTTGCCCATTCATCATTCAAGGTGTGAAGAATGCCGCAAGCATCATCGGGCGACTGCTTAAACATGGAATTCTCTATTCCTAATTTACGGCGGTCATCCACCCATTCGTCAAACCAATTGCAGTTGTCGTCGACTTTAAATGTGTTTATCTCATACTCTTCCTTAGCGAATTCTGTTTTTATAGAAAGGTGCATGTCCGCTTTTGCAGCATAGGTGAGCGAATTTCCGAAATTGTATACCATGATGCACATCTTGCCACTTTTCGAATCTACTCCAGCAACCGCTCCGACCTCGGTATTTCGAGGAGATTTGTTTGCGTTAATGATCGTCGGTATCCGGTTCATACCTGCCATTGCGTGGATATTCTTAGCTACATGATATGAAATACTGGGATTTCCTTCGAAAAGACTCTCTGAAAGATAATCCCATGATGATAAGTATGAACCTCCAGCATTTAATAGATGTGCATACAATCTGGCATCATAGGCTGCCATATAGGTATGCCCTACCGTGCGAGAAAACAGATCACGGGATGTTTTACCCGACTTCCCATAGAGGATTCGTCCCTCATCCACTCCGTAGGTCAAGTCGGTAAGTCCATATTTTTCGGCAGTAATCTTTAGGTATCCTATGCATTCTGCAAGTTGTTTTCCTGATGTTGGTATCCCTGGTTCCACATCATAGAAAGAGGTCGACAGGTAACTTATCCGTGTACCGACTTTCTCGGTACAATGGTTCTTTCCTGTAGCAACGTGGCGGATAAAAATCTCTTCGTCCCATAATCCTTCTGTCACAGTCATTGAATGCGCTCCAATGTAAACACCTTCACCAAGGACATCGATAACTGCTTGTACAGTCCAGTCATACAGCTTACAAAATTCATCGGCTGCGTTTTCAGGAGTTCCATCTGTCCCAATAAACCAGTCAGAATTCTCATATTCTGTGAATACTCCCCAGTGCCACCTCTTCACCTCTTCCTTTCCGAAGGTGTCAGCCAGTGCTTGAACTATAGCTTTAATGTAACGATAGTAGGCCTCATAGTCTTCTGGTGCGTAAACATTTACACCAAAAGCCGCGGTTTTATACTCATTTGTAAATTTTGAAGGCACATTCCCTAATTTGATATGTGGTTTGCAACCGAGTGATAATATTCCCCTACAATTCTCAATAAGATTTTCGAAATTGTAGTCCTCGTAAGTAGACTTATCTCCCGGATTTAGAAAAAGATCCCTTTCTGGTGATCCACCAGTGGCAGTCATCAACTGAACGTACTCGACGAAATCAAAAATATTGTTTTCTTCGTCCGGAGATGGATTCTTAAATGTGCTGGACATATTCCAAACATTAAGATTTGAAACCACGTTGGGAATTACCTCTCCTCTGCATGTAGCATCAATATCAATGCTATAGTGATGAGTGACATTATCGTCCAGTTCGTATTTATCCTGGCAAGCCGATAAGAGAACACTGCATAGAACAGATAAAGAGAGGTTTACTGAAATAATCCTTGAATTTCGCATTGGCAGGAGTCTTACAGGTATAGATGATGGAACAAAGGTAAACAAAAAAATCCCTGCAACCAAGATTGCAGGGATTCATTTTATAATCTAATATCCAGATTACTTATTCAAAGCCTGAGCTACGTCAACGGCGCAAGCTACGGTGCAACCTACCATGGGGTTGTTACCGATGCCGAGGAAGCCCATCATCTCTACGTGAGCAGGTACTGAAGATGAACCTGCAAACTGAGCGTCAGA
>JAZONP010000069.1:0-17609 GCA_045654565.1 Bacteroidaceae bacterium | reverse complement strand
TGGCCGAGAACATCACCAAGTGGGGACATCCGCGATGCATCGTGACATCGAACTATCCGGCCGACTTCACCCCGCTGGGCGAAACCTTCGACCTTATCCTCGTAGATGCTCCCTGTAGCGGCGAAGGTATGTTCCGCAAAGATGAGGTTGCCGTGAACGAGTGGAGCCCTGAGAACGTAGAGGTGTGCTGGAAACGCCAGCGTGACATCCTCACCGACATATGGCCCACGCTGCGCCCCGGCGGACTGCTCATCTACAGCACCTGCACCTTCAACACCCAAGAGGATGAGGAGAATGTGCGCTGGATGATGGACGAGCTGGGCGCCGAACTGCTGCCAATAGACACCGACCCAGCATGGGGAATCACTCCAAGCCTCATGCCCAACGTATCGCACGCCTACCGCTTCCTCCCTGGCCGTACCCGTGGCGAGGGTTTCTTCCTGGCCGTGGTGCGCAAGGGGGAGAGTGCTTCTGTTGCTGAGACATCCCGTGGCGGCAAGGCAAAGAAGAGAGACAAGAAAGGGAAGCAACCTACCCTGGCCGCGCCTGTCGAGTGTAAGGGATGGTTGGCCGACGATAAAAACTATGTCTACAAGGTCATCGACACCGAGGTGGTGGCCCTGCCCACCGACATGGAGCCGCTCTACACGGTCCTCTCCGAGCAGCTCTACCTCATCAAGACTGGCATCACGCTGGCCGAGATGAAGGGACGCGATGCCCTCCCCCCCCACCACCTGGCCATGAGCACCGCACTCCGTGCCGATGCCTTCGCTCGCTGTGAGCTTGCCTATGGCGAAGCCCTGCGCTACCTGCACCGCGAAGCCATCACGCTACCTGCCGACACGCCGCGCGGCTTCGTGCTCGTCACCTACCGCGACATGCCCTTAGGATTCGTCAAAAACCTCGGTAACCGCGCCAACAACCTCTACCCCAACGAGTGGCGCATACGCAGCGGACACCTCCCCGAAGAGGAGATCCGTGTCGTGTAAGAAAGTCATGCTATGAGGGCTGCACCGATCATGAAGCTCCACTCAGGACCTATCAGTCTCCCGAAGTGGGGGTCACCTCGCTGAGTTGGTCGAGCATCGCCTGCAGCTCGGCCCGTATGCCACGCAGGCGTTTCACGATGTCTTGATGGTCCACGACCTTCTGCCGGCTCGTCTTGAGGCGTTCACGTGCGGCCTTGATGGTAAGGCCCTGGTCCTTGAGCAGATGGTGAATGAGGCGTACAAGTTCAATATCCTGCGCGGTGTACTGCCGCGAACCGCCGGAGGTCTTCTTCGGCTTCAGCCCAGGGAACTCCTTCTCCCAGAAGCGCAGCGTATACTCCGGTAGGTCGACCATCGCTGCCACCTCACGGATATTGTAGTACATCTTCAGTTTGCTTGTTTCGCCCATATCGTGTCAACAGATTCTTATTCGAGCACCTTGCCGTGGTTCTCGGCCAGGCGTATCATCTCCTCGTACTGGTCGGCATCGAGGTCCATGAAGTAGTAGTGGGCGGGGTTCACATGACGGCCACGTTGCAGCACCTCATAGTGCAAGTGGGGGCCTGTAGAGCGGCCGCTGTTGCCCGACACCGCAATCGTCTCGCCTCGCACCACGTGCTGGCCTCTCTTCACACTGAACTTCTTCAAGTGTGCATAGCGTGTCTCGTAGCCATAGCCGTGATCTATGGTGACGATGTATCCGTAGCCCTTCTCGTAGCGGGCATTCTTCACCACACCATCGGCCGTAGCATACACGGGGGTACCTATGTCGCAGGCAAAGTCCATGCCCTTATGGAAGATACGTGTCTGGTATATGGGGTGTATGCGGTAGCCATATCCCGATGCCGTACGCTTGAGGTCCTTGTTAGCCACGGGCTGTATGGCAGGCAGGTGGAGGAGCATATCTTCGTGGTTCTTGTAGAACTCGACCATCTCGTCGAACGACTTGGACTGTATATAAAGTTGGCGTGATAGCAAGTCAAGCTTCTGAGTCGTGGCTATCACGAGTTCGGCATTGTCCATATCCTCATAGGCCTCGTAGCGGTTGGTACCCGCATAGTTGGCACTGCGCACAACCTCCGACACGGGCTCGGCCATAAACATCACGCGATAGAGATTATCGTCACGCTGACGGATGTCTTCCATCACCTCCATAGCCTCATCCATCCGTTGCGAGAGCACCACATACTGGCTCTGCAGGCGCGCGTTCTCCTCGCGCAGCTCATCGGCACTCTCTGGGGTGCCCAGCAGAAGCAACGTCACGAAATAGCCAGCTACACCCAATAGCACAAACCATAGTGCATGCCTCAGGTAGGTCAGCAACCGACTACGCAAGTTGGGATACATGCGCACATACATCCCCGTCTTCTCGTTGTACTTGTAGTAGACATTTCTCATTCTGAGGGACAAAGATACAAAAAGCATGCGAATATACAAAGTTTCTCCCTTTTCAGAGTGTACTCTACGACAAAAAGTGATTCACATTAACAATTATTCCATAATTGTAAGTATCTTTGTACCCAAGAAATAAATGCACGTAACATGAAGAAATACACATTGATTATCGCATGGCTATTGGTCAGCATAGCATCTGTATCGGCACAGAACTCGCCGTTCCAATCCCTGCTCTCGTATCTGCAGAACACCTATCAGTTTAGCCAAATATGTCAGCAGGAGAAGGTATACCTACACTTTGACAACACGGCCTATTTCCAAGGAGACATCATTTGGTTCTCGGCCTACGTGGTAAATGCATCCACACAATCCCCGGCTCCGAGCAAGGTATTGTACGTGGAGTTGCTCTCCCCCAACGGAGTGGTATTGAAGCAGCTGAAGCTCAAGGTAGAGAACGGACGTGCCAGCGGTTCGATCCCCCTTGTCGATGTATCGACTGAGGAGGCGCGAGCCCTACGCGGCGTAATGGCCTTGCCCAGCGGTTTCTACGAGGTGAGAGCCTACACACGCACCATGCTCAACTTTGATGATGCAGGGGTATTCTCACGCGTATTCCCCGTATACGAGACGCCCAAGAAGGAAGGCGACTATAGCAACCCGACGATGCAGCGATGGGACAACCCGTACGACATGCAACGCCCCGAGGCGGAGAAGACTAAAAGTCTCTCGGTAACCTTCTACCCCGAAGGAGGAAACTTGGTGATGGGCGTTGCCAACCGCATTGCCTTCAAGGCCATCGGCGCCAACGGGCAGGGAGTCGAGGTGAGCGGAAGCATTGACCAAGATGAGCAAGAGCCCACCATTCTCACCACACTGCACGATGGCATGGGCTACTTTACCTTTACCCCTACGAAGAAACGCCACAGCGCGGAGTTTACCTTTGAGGGAAAGAAATACTCCTTCCGTCTGCCCGAGCCTATCGACGAAGGGTATGCACTCTATATCGACAACTTGCGGGCAGGGCAACTGCGCGGACAGCTCAAAGGCTATGCCGGATGCCCCGACGAGTTGCTGGGCGTGATGCTCATCAATAAAGGGATGGTATGCTACTTCGACACACTCTCCATACAGGGTGGAGTGGCCTTGATTGACATTCCCAAGGAGAAACTCCCCACGGGAGTGCACCAATTAACCCTCTTCAACGCCAAGGGCCAGGTCTTTGCCCAGCGACAGCTCTTTGTCAACAACGGCATCGAGGCGGGAGCAATCCATATCAGCACCACAGCCTCAAACTACGAACCCTTTGCTCCCGTGGTATTGGGCGTGCAGACTACGGCTCCCGACGGGAATCCTATGCCGGCAACCATATCGCTTGCCGTACGTGACCAACAGAACCTGGGCACCGCGTACAACGACAACCTCTTGACCAACTTGCTCCTCTCCTCGGAGCTGAAGGGATATATCCATAAGCCGGAATACTATTTCGAGAACAGCGATGCCACACACACCCGAGCCCTCGACCTACTGATGATGACACAGGGATGGACACGCTACAATTGGAAACAGATGTCCCGTGTAGAACCCTTCTACATCAAGCACTACGTGGAGGACGGCCTCGTCATCGATGGTTGCGTCCTAGGTCGCATGAAGGATACACCCATCGAAGGGGCCACAGTGAAGATGACACTCTACTCGCCCGACCGCTCACAAAAGCAAGAAAGTACAGTCACCACCGACAAAGATGGCTGCTTCGGCTTTGCCGTGGAGGAGTTCTATGACAAGTGGGACATGTTCCTCTCGGTAACAAGGAACGATAAGGAAATCGACTGCCGTATCCGCCTTGATCGTGCTTCGCGCCCTGCTGTAAAAGCATATACCGCCACTGACACCCACCTACCCCAACACATTGTAACATTAGACACGGCGCTCTATGCCGTGGAGAAGGACCCCTTCCAACAAGAAGTTCCTGATAGCATCTTCCTGTTGGACAACGTGGATGTGCATGGTCGCAAGAAGTATATTGACTTCCTCACCTTTAAGGCCTACAATGCCGAGGAGGACACAGAGTTCCATCTCGACCAAGGAAAGTACACCTACATGGTACGCGACTATCTCGCCGAGAAGGGATACAATATAGATTACAGCCGATACGACGGAGTGATACCCGAAGGACTCAGCACACGCGACGAGGTAATGGCATGGACCCTTGAGCAATGCCCCATCAACAACCGTCGTGTGCTATGGTATCTGCACAATGAGGATAGCAAGTGGATGAAGGCAAGCTACACTCCAGGATTTGATATCGACATGGAGGATGTTAAGTCTATCATCGTGTATGACAGCCCCTTTGAATTTGCCTATCATCCCATCGTAAGAGAAGCGTTGGCGCCGGATATCATTGATAGCCTCAATCAGCCTAAAACCTTGAACGATGTTACCTTCACGAGAGGTCTCTACATCATAGACATCACCATGTATCCCAAAGGGTTGCGCCGCTCCCAAGTGAAGGGACAACGCCAAACTACCTTCCGAGGATATACCTCAGGAACGGAGTTCTATGCGCCCGAATACCCCGATGGGCCCATCAAGGGAGATGTTGACTATCGCCGCACCCTCTACTGGAACCCTGCACTCACCACCGATGACAATGGCCAAGCTGAAGTCTTGTTCTACAACAATGGATATAGCAAGCAGTTCCACATCAGTGCCGAAGGCATCACCCCGCAAGGAATAATATTGACGAAATAAGAACGACAAAGATAAATGAAAAACACACTCCTACTCACCCTCTGTCTGTTGGCTGGCCTAAGCACCAATGCCCAAGATAAGAAAATCACACTCAGCAACGCCACCGCAAGTAGTTACCAAGCCGGCAACGAAGCCGAGAATGTGATTGATGGTAACTTGAGCACCATCTGGACCAACTCACCCAACATCCCAGCCTCATCATGGCCCGTGACGCTCACCGTCACCTTGAAAGAGGCCACACATGTGGACTATGTGCGCTACATCCCGCGCCAAGACATCTATGACGATGGCAACTGGAACAAGGTATACATATCCTACTGCCCTACGACCACAGGCAGTAACTTCACCTCCATTGGCAGCTATGACCTCAAGTCGAGCAGTGCCAATTGCGATATGTGGCTCACTGAGAACGGAGTGACGTGCGGACAGATTAAGTTTACCCTCGAGCGTGGTTACTTCTATTGTGTGTCAGCGGCCGAGGTCGAGGCCTATGCTGTAGACTTCCAGAAGAAAGATGAATATGCCAAATACTTCACCGATGCCATCTTCTCTAAGCTCAAGCCCGAGGTGACAAGCAGCGAAGGCATCGAAGACCCTACGCTGAAGGCCCTCGTCGACAACCTACTCAATGATGCGGAAGGCTATAGCAAGTTTCGCATAGGAGAGTATGAGCCCTACCTCAGCACCGAGACCCTGCTTGATATCCTAAAATCGAGCAACTATTACAACAACTATGAGAACCCTACCGGTATATACCTTAAGGCTGGAGAGTCTTGTTTGGTGGCCGTGGACGGCATCGACAACCAACACCCGGTGAAGCTCACCATCAAGAACTGGGTAGAGGACGAGAGTTCCAGCACCTATCCCCTGCGCAATGGGCTGAACTATATCACCGCCAGCACCGAAGGTAATCTCTTCGTCAGCTACTACACCGACGATTTGGAAAACGCCCCCAACATCAAGGCACACTTCATCAATGCCCCCATACAAGGTTATTGGGATCAGGCAACAATGACCAATGCCGATTGGGTAGAGCTACTCAAGGGACGTAGCGTAAACGACAACTCCATCCTCATCACCCGCTCTGAGCATGCTCAGCTCGCCTTTCCCGTATCGGCGTGGCTCAAGTATTGCCCCACCAACGTAGACTCTACCATGACCCTCTACCAGCAGGTGCAATGGGCTCAGCGTGATATGCTCGGTCTGGAGAAATATGGCCGTCAGGTCAAGAACCGCCAACTCTACTTTGCCACCACCTACGGCTTCATGGCCGCCGTGAATGAAGGCGCATATTGTAATGTCAATAGCCTCGACGCCATCATGGTACCCGATGCCAAGAGATTCGACTTCTGGGGTGTGGGTCACGAGTGGGGACACAACAACCAGATAAGCACGGGCTTCAAGTGGTCGGGATGCGGAGAAACCACCAACAACATCTTTGCTTCGTGGGGACAGATACACTTTACCGGTAATCCTCATACCCTACGTCTCGAAGATGAGGTATGTGGCGTAGGCGAATATTCGAATATGCGTGGTGGACGCATGCAGACCTACTTCGAAGAGGCATTGCGCAAGGGAGTGCCCTGGCAGTTGCAGGATGGCCCCGACTACTATGGCACCACTCCTACAGAAAAGACGATATGGGGATATGATGCCGACGGAAACTACTTAGGCTATGTCACTACCACCTCGCGCAACTATGACCACTTCGTAAAGCTCGCCCCCTTCTGGCAGCTCAACCTTTGGGGTACACTTGCCGGCAAATGCCCCGACATCATCCCCATGGTCATCGAGAGCATACGCTCTACACCTAACTACGAATCATACTACAACACCAATGGAAAGAAGCAAGTAAATTGGATGAAGTTGGCCTGCGACAGCGCCAAGATAGACCTCCTGCCCTTCTTTGAGAAGGCGGGCATGCTACGTCCCATCAATGCCTATATTGAAGATTACAATGCCGGGTGGAACATCATCACCGAACAGATGATTGCTAATCTCAAAACATACGTTAAGCAGCAGGGATACCCTGCCTTTACCGAGGAGATAAACTACATCAACGGACATAACTATACCATCTATCGCGATGGTTTGATGCTGGATGTGCCCAAGACCTTAGGAGAAGGGTGCACGGTAAATGGAGGCAAGGTCAAGGTGCTGCATAGTGCCGTGAAGAATGCCGTAGCCTACGAAACATACAACAGTAAAGGCGAGCTATTACGTATCACCATGTACGGATTGGGCAGCGACGACCAACATTCTTATACCCAGGTGCTCTACCCCACAAACAAGGATGCTAGTCTAAGTTCTGCATACATCATGGCTGTGGGATATGATGGCACACGCATTAAGATCTACGAAGAGGGAGGTACCAAGGAGGAATTTTTCACACTCCTCGCTCAAGCTAAAATATACGCAACAAGAATAGATGAAACTGGTAGAAAAATCGGTTTCTTAAAGCCTGAGTCAGTGAACGAATTAGCTGCTGTTATAGAAAAGATGGAAGCACTCGTTGAGCAGACTGACGAAAGAGAACGTCCTTATGGAGTTTGGCTCGAAGAATTAAAGAACTCAATCGCCACCTTATTAAAGGAGTGCGCTCCATTGGTACCCAACTGCAATTACACATTAGCAACAAGCACAGATGAAAACCTATATATCTGCATTGACAATAATGGGCTGGGCACATATACCTGCTCCAATGAACAAAAGCCCCAAAGCTTGATGTGGCGAATCATCCAGTCAGAACAAGAGGGAGCCTATTACATACAACACCTCATTACGGGACGCTACATCACATCTGTATCAAACGGACAACTCGTAAAAGTCGATTCACGACAGACCGCCGATGCGGCAACCTTCACATTAGAGTTGGTTGCACCAGGAGAGTTCTACATCCAATATGCCGAGAGCACAAAGTTAAGGCTATATAACAACGATGGATCTATACATGCAGGAAACCAGACCGCTGCTAACGCCAGATGGTTTATACAGATGACAGAAGAACAAACTATAGAGGATATGCTTGCATTGCCCGACATAAGCACGAACGAGCAACTGGCTATCTATTATCTCGTCCGTAACGATAATGGAGAATATGCATATGGTACTCCCTTGTCCAGATACAAAGGGCGCATCTCCACTGGCATCTGTGAGAATCCTGCAGATTCTGCCTATTGGTTCTACTTCAAACAAGGAAGCCAAGAGGGCATGTACACCATACATAACTATAAAACAAAGAAAGCAGTAACCATCAGCAGCCAAAAGCTCTACATAGACAAGGACGCAGAGGCAGCAGAGTTCGCAATCACCTTGGATGAGACAGAGATGGGATTCACATTGTCGGCCACAGAAGGGAATTGGTATGCAAATGCTATAGGAACCAAACTTCTCGAAGTGAGTGTCGACAGACAGACTACCTGGAAGCTGCTTCGCATAGGCATTATCAAGCCGGATGAAGGGCCATCCACTGACCTCGGAGACGAAACACTAATAGAGCCTACCATATACATGTCCGAGGGCATCATAACCATAGATGGCCTTACCCCCAATAGCAAGGTCCGTGTATACGAGATGACTGGAAGAGTCATCACGACAACCGTTTGCACGAACAAATCAATCTCGTTAGACCTCAGTTCGTATAAAGGCAAAGCTGTTGTAATCACAACAGGGGCATACCACACAAAGGCGATGATTAAGTAACATTTTTACGCGATTACAAACTTTAATGCCGTGCTGATATCCTCATCACGGCATTTTTCGTATTATTTGAGGGAGGTAAGCTATCAAACAGAGGGGGAATTTGTACAATTGATAGTTTGCGCCCTACAAAACGTCTAATTCCCGACCTTAGAAAAATTTCATACCCGCTACTTTTGCCTCAGTTTTATTAACCACTTAAAAAGTATGGATATGAACGACAAATTCAACCAAGATCTTGTTGCAGTTCAAGACGAACTCCTCCGCTACGCGTACAAACTGACCATGGATTATGATGAGGCCAACGACCTCCTCCAAGAGACCTCGCTCAAGGCTCTGGACAACCGCGACAAGTACACCCCCGACACCAACTTCAAGGGATGGGTATACACCATCATGCGCAATATCTTTATTAATAATTATCGTAAAGCAGTGCGCGACCAAACCTTCGTGGATCACACCGACAACCTCTACCACCTCTCCTTGCCCCAAGATGCAGGCTTCGAGAGCACCGAGAGTGCTTACGACACCAAAGAGATACGCCGCGCCGTAAATGCACTCCCCAAAGAATATCGTATACCCTTTGCCATGCACGTCTCGGGGTTCAAGTATCGTGAGATTGCCGAAAAGCTATCACTTCCTCTCGGCACGGTCAAGAGCCGCATTTTCTTCACCCGCCAACGATTGCAGATGCAGCTCAAGGATTTTAGATAACAAAAGACAAAAGTTAAAGATTAACATTTAATGGTCAACAGACAACGAACAACAATCTATAGCATACCGACTGAATATATAACGCTTCAGAATGGTATCTGTTGTCCGTTGTCTGTTGTCTACATAAAAACTCATTTCCCAATCTCAAGAACTGCATCCTCGAGCAATGGCGATGAGAAAGTAATCGTCACGGGAGCCTCATCTGAGATTTTCACATAAGCCACAAGATAGCCTTGGAACACACGTCGCTGACGCGCCTTCGGATGAGTCATGTCGCTATTGTCAGAGTTTTCGAGACCGAGTAGGCTGGCCGGTCCTTCGACCCTACAAGAAACCATATTATCGGCAAGCTTCACGATGTGGCCTTGCTCATCGACCACCTCTACAAGCACTTGTGCCGTACCACCGTGAGCAGATACTTCGGGCTCTATCAAGGTAGCACGCAGGCTATAGGGGCGACCACTGGTACGTATCTCATACGTGGCAAGCAAGTTGCCTTCGGCATCGTAGCCTTCAGCAGTGAGCGTACCTGAAGCGTAAGGAACATCCCAATGTATCATACCACTCTTATCATCGTAGGGGCGCATCTCGCCAATGATTTCCCCGTTGAGCTTCAACTGGGCTTGAGCAGTATTAGTGTAACAAACGACACGGATACGCTCCCCTTCCCGATAGTTCCATAGGTCAGGAGCGTCAATGGAGAGGTGATCACCCCAGCGACCACGTCCACGGCGATAGGTACCGATGTATACCATTGGCTCCGTGCTCCAATGCGCTTCGCGGAACTTGCCGCGAGGCTTGGGATAGTTGGCAAAGTTGAGCAGTCCCGTATGCAAGCCACGTGAGGGCCATGCACCCGACTCCCCAAGATAGTCTGTACCTGTCCAGATGAACTGGCCGAAGATATGCTCCCTGTCGCGTACGGCCTTCCATGCAGAGAAGTCATTACGCGTCTCGCTGCCATAGATAATACGATTGGGATACTTCTTATGGTCGGTATCGTAACGATCCTCGGTGTAGTTATAGCCCACTACATCGACTGCCTCGGGGTATTCCGTCTCGTTGCTCATCACCACACCGGCAAGAGCTCCCGTTACGGGACGCGAAGAGTCTACGGCGCGTATGCAAGCCGCCAGTCGCTTGGCAATCTTTCCGATGCGCTCAGCATTAGGACGCTTGGGGTCGTAACCACCAAACATGGGTTGGCTGATACTGCTACCATCGAGCACGGGATGTGAGTAGGGATCGTTGGGATAGTCCACCTCATTCCCCACACTCCATAGGAACACACTCGGGTGATTGCGGTCGCGACGCACGATGTCGGTGATATCACGTTCTATCCACTCCTCGAAGAAGTCATAGGTACCCTCGTAGCCCGGTTCGCCCTTGTTCCATCCCTTTATCCACTTGCGCTTGGGGAACTCCCACTCGTCGCTGCCCTCGTCCATCACGAGCATACCGAGTTCATCACACAGATCATATACGATAGGTGCTTGCGGATTGTGACTCATGCGGATGGCATTGGCTCCCATCGCCTTGAGCGCCTCTATACGACGACGCCACACCTCAGGCGGCACCACTGCGCCCAACACACCCGCATCGTGGTGCAAGCACACACCCTTGACCTTCATATTCTTTCCATTGAGCGCAAAGCCCTTATCGGCACTGAACTCCAGAGTGCGCAATCCGGCACGAACCTCGGTAGCATCTACCACCCTACCCTCAGCAAGCAGTTCCACCTTCAAGGTATAGAGGTAAGGATCGTCAAGATTCCAGCGATGGGGATTCTTCAATTGAAAATTGATAAAGCTGCGTTTGAGCGAGGGCAAAGACTGCTTGCAGGCTCTGCCGAGCGTAGCAGCTTCAACGGAGTTAATTGAGAATTGAGAATTTTGAGCCTCAGCTGCTACAACGGCATTCTTCGTGGTCGTTGCCACCTGCTTACCCTCTGCATTGAGCATGGTGATACGCGCCTGCACCTTTTGAGGTTGTGCAGTATGATTGTCTACGGCCACATCGACCTCAATGGTAGCGCTACGATCAGTGAGCTTCGTTGCCCGATAGGCCACACCCCACTGAGAGAGGTGCACCTCAGGAGCAGCCACGAGATATACGTCGCGATAAATACCCGACCCCGTGTACCAACGCGAGTCGGCATAGCGGCTATGGTCCACACGCACAGCAAGCACGTTGTCGCCCCCTTTATTGAGATAAGGAGTCAGGTCATACATAAACGACACATAGCCATTGGGACGATGTCCCAAGTGATGACCATTGATATAGACGTCGCTCCGGTTATATACCCCTTCGAAATAGATATAGTGCCGAGCTGCGTCATCGGTGACACGGAACGTCTTGCGATACCATCCTATGCCACCGGGCAGATAACCCGTGCAACTGGCCAATGCCTGTGATGGCGCACTCTCTACGCTCCAATCGTGAGGCAACGTCAGTTCTCGCCAACGGCTATCATCATAGTTCGGATTAAGGGCTGCGCTATCATCAGCAAGGACAAAGCGCCAATTGTCGTTAAACTTCTCCGATGCTCCAAACGACACTTGGGCCATTACATGGATACTCACCAGACACAAAAGAGATGTCAATAGTTTTTTCATGGCAAATAGATTAATCTTTTTGCAAAGATAGGATTTTTCCATAAATAATCCCCTTGATTGGGATAAAAAACAAAAAACACAGCAAGTATCACATATTTTCGTTACCTTCGCACTGCATTAATTGGATTTTGAGCTATGGCAAAAGAGAAAATAGCATACGTATGTACCGAGTGTGGCTACGACTCGCCCAAGTGGGCTGGCCGCTGCCCCTCGTGTGGTCAGTGGAACACAATGAAAGAGCAGGTGGTGCGCCCGGCAGCTGCAGAGAAGCGCGCGGCGCCAGGCTTCACCTTCGAGAAGGCACGTCCCGTGCGCCTCGAAGAGATCGCCACAGGCGAGGAACCACGCATCGACATGCACGATGACGAGCTCAACCGCGTGCTCGGTGGCGGACTCGTACCCGGCTCACTCATCCTACTTGGTGGCGAGCCTGGCATTGGTAAGAGTACCCTCGTACTGCAGACCATACTCCACATGCCCGAACAGCGCGTGCTCTACGTGTCGGGTGAGGAGAGCGCCCGCCAGCTCAAGCTCCGTGCCGACCGCATAGCCCACACTAACACCAACTGCCTCATCCTATGCGAGACCTCGCTGGAGAAGATCTATGCCCACATCAAGGAGACGCAGCCCGATCTCATCATCATCGACTCTATACAGACTATCTCTACCGATACGGCTGAGTCGTCGCCCGGCAGCATCGTGCAGATACGTGAGTGTGCCGCCTCGCTGCTCAAGTTTACCAAAGAGAGCAATATCCCCACCATCCTCATTGGCCACATCAACAAGGAGGGCAGCATCGCCGGTCCCAAGATATTGGAACACATTGTCGACTGCGTGCTTCAGTTTGAGGGCGACCAGCACTACATGTACCGCATCCTACGCGGCATCAAGAACCGCTTTGGCAGCACCGCCGAACTGGGCATCTATGAGATGCGTGGCGATGGACTGCGTCAGGTGAGCAACCCCTCGGAGCTGCTCCTCACCGATCGTCACGAGGGTATGAGTGGCATTGCCATCGCCTCGGCCATCGAGGGCATACGCCCCTTCCTCATCGAGACACAGGCCCTCGTGAGCACCGCCGCCTATGGAACTCCACAACGTTCGGCTACAGGCTTCGACCTACGTCGCATGAATATGCTCCTTGCTGTGCTCGAAAAGCGCGTGGGCTTCAAGCTGGCCCAGAAGGATGTGTTCCTCAACATTGCTGGAGGCCTCCGCGTCAACGACCCCGCCATAGACCTCAGCGTCATCAGCGCCATCCTGTCGAGCAATATGGACACCGAGATAGAGCCCACCGTATGTATGGCGGGCGAGGTAGGCCTCTCGGGAGAGATACGCCCTGTGAGCCGCATCGAGCAACGCATCGCCGAGGCCGAGAAATTGGGTTTCAAGCAAATCATCATCCCCAAGCACAATATGCAGGGCCTCGACCCCACCCGCTTCGGCATTGAGATCAGCCCCGTACGCAAGGTCGAAGAGGCCTTCCGCATCCTCTTCGGCTGAGCAAATATGAACACAAATGAATAACAGGAAAAAATATATTAATGATTAGTTATGAAAACAAAAACAGATAACAGCGAAAAAACTATAAAACAGGAAGGCTTCGGAAAGAAAATGTGGAATGTTATAACTTGGCCCTTTGTAAAGATTTTCGGTTTATTCTGTCTTTGCTTATTGAAAGCACCTCAACTCCTATTAATCGCGATTTTACTTATCCTCTTTAAATACAGCAAAAGCCCCCATTTTTCGCAGCACCAGGCAGCCAAAGCTGAGCAGATATGTAAATTGGCGGGGGATTATCGCTATGGCAGTAATGGGATGGAGCAAAATGAACAAAAGGCCTTAAAATATTACACAAAGGCCGCAAAGAAGGGCAACGTAGAAGCCATCTACCAGGTAGGTTTGTATGCCAAACTGGGGGAACTTTGTCTACAGGATTTAGATGCTGCTTCATATCATTTTTTCTTAGCAGCTCAGTCGGACCATAAGCCCGCTTTCAGAGAGTTAGAAACACTTGCCGAAGATGGTGTTGTGTCAGCACAAAATAGGTGCGGACTATGTTACGAGTTCGGATATTCCACGCCGGTTGCAATGGAGAGAGCTGTTCGCTGGTATCGTCAAGCAGCTGAGCAAGGAAATCCTCATGGCCAGTATAACTTAGGGCTATGTTACTACCATGGTCGGGGAGTGGAGAAAAATAACTCTGAAGCACTCAAATGGTGTAAATTGGCCGCCAAGCAGGGCCATAAAGAGGCAAAACGAATGGTAAAAGAGATTAAGAAATAAATACTATTTTGCATGCGCAAGATGTAGTGGACAAGCAAGAGAATCAAGATCATAAAATCTACAGAAGGCCTTCGAAGTACGTCTGTGCCTATGCTTCGAAAACCTTCTGCAGAATTTGTGGGTATGGAGATGTCCTGATGTGCTATGGTGCTAAGTCTTGAACGAAACGCTCGAAAATCTGTACAAAATTTTCATAGCATATTGGTAGACAAATCCTACGGTTTGCTTACGCGGTATTGGAATCGGAGGTATAGGCTTTCCCGTTTTCTTAGCAGATTGTCATCGGGTCCCTATCCTCCGCTTACTTCTTGCATTTTCCTAATCGCCCGTGGATGCGTTCCTTTTGCTTGGCTTGGAGATTAGGTGGGAAGAGAGCAAGGATGAAGCCTTTGAGTAACTGTAGAACACCAAAGTTTTTTTGCCCTTAAACTTGTGAGAGTCAAGGAAAAGATACACTCCATTTCTACCACGACAGTTCTCAGCACGAAATGGATTTACTCCTCCAACGTGGTTTCCAATACGAAGGTTATGAGATAAAGTTCTCGCAAACCTTCACACGAGAATTCCTTGGTGGACTACACTATCTAAGCAAGCTTTTGGGTGAACGCCTTACTCGCTCTGCTGTCGTCTACTCGGGAGCGGAACAATTAGACACTTCGCACGATGCCGTTATTAACTTTAGAGAATTCAAGTTGTAAAGGCTGCAAGAAAGGATGTGATGGTCAAGGTTGTGACTAAGTGAGTGCAGAGCCATGCTTGCATGAGCTATGCTGAACCGACGCACGAAGCAAGAACAGAATAAAAGTTTACTTTTGTTATGCCTAGCAAGAAGGAGGAAGACGAAGTCAGCGTGAACAAGCTCGACGAAGTCAAGGTGGTGGTGAACTTGATTAATCAACGTAACCTTTAGGTCGCTGGCCGAAGGGAAAGGCAAATGAATAAGGGCTGTTAAGGTCATAAATCCACAGAAGGCCTTCGAAGTACGCCTGCGTCTATTCTTCGAAAACTTTCTGTGGATTTTACGTTATCCTCTCGGGCCACAGACCCTGATACTCAAATACGGCGGATAGGGTATATCCACCGTGACGGGAAATCTCAATACTAAGAAACGGCGGATGAAGAACATCCGCCGTAACGAAATGAGTTTTGACACCCTCGACAGAGTGCTCTATTTTTTACTGAAGATTTTTATGTCTCTGAATGTGCCTCCAGTAAGTTTCCCGTTATCATAAGTGAAAGTTGCACTATATGGTTCATTTACTACCTCACCATCGGAATACGCCCCTACATGATGTCCGTCGCATTGAATTGTTTTATCATTTACCGAATAAGTAAAAAAATATCTTTGTTCGCTCCTAAAACCAGTGCTACCATACGAACTCCTTATCATAGTGCCAGTTTTATCACTCTTGAAAGTAATCGTCACATTCGTTTCTCTTCCACCACTTTCATTATAACCATACCAAGTACCCACCAAATCGGAGAGAATTTCTTCTTCATTATTGTCACTACATGCCTGTAAGGCGCACATCGTACATCCCATAAAAAACAGGATAAAAAGTCTGTGTAAATACTTTAACTTTGTCATTTTGATAATCTTTAGAAAATAGAAAAGGCGTGAAACCATCCGTTACTCGCCTTCTTAGTAGGTACCGCCAAGTGACCTTCCACACAACAAGCAAAGAATAGTCCACACCCAATCGGGGTGAACCTTCAGTCTGCTTGTCCTCGTGTGTCGAAAATTGGCGGTTTTCACTAAGAAGAGAACAAGAGCCAAAAGCTCCATATCTATATTTATCAAGAACGAACGGGACGCTTTTCGGGTTGATGATTTATTGTTATTTGGCTTAATTTAAGCCTTGAAAGCAGTAATGCTTTGCATCACAAACCTTCGCGAAAGCGTCTGTCCGGGTTCACTTCATAGGCAATTCGTTTTTATCGTTAATACTTATGTTTGTCGTTTGATTTTGAAATCAGTTTTGCAAATGTACACAATTTATTGAAACATCCGACCATATCTTCCGAAAAAATGTAAAAGGGTGAACTAACGACAGAAAAGGCGATATTTATTCTCTATGAGACCAAAAGTTTTACTAAATTCGCGGAAGATATAACGGAAGGATGCTATGGAAGACAAGGACAAAAAGGTCAACATCAATCACTATGCCGATGGGACGGCCAGCGTGCTACGCAAAAAGGTGGTGTTCACAGAACTGAGATTCTATCAGCGTAGTGAGGTGCTGTATCATCTTACCAAGACCTTCTGCAAGCGTTTCCTTCCTGAACGAGGCGACCGAACCGTGGACCAGATGGTGCAGGCAGCACGAAGCACCAAGCAGAACATTGCCGAGGGATGCTCCGATGGGCAGACCTCTATGGAGTCGGAACTCAAACTCTTGGGAATAGCACGGGGCAGCAACCTCGAACTGCTCGAAGACTATCATGACTACATCAACTTCCATAATCAAGAGGAGTGGTTTGGCAAGAACCCGCGTTCGAAGCCTCTCCACAACTTCTGCCGAGAGCATAGCCTACTGGCCGACTACAAGCCCCTCTTTGCCAAGATGAACGATGAAGAGTTGGCCAATATGGCTATCTGCCTTTGTCATCAGATAGATAAGGCCATCACGAAATATCTTGAACGTCGCGACCGCGAGTTTGTCACCGAAGGTGGCATACGCGAACGCATGACAGCAGCCCGACTGGAGCAACGTACCTCGCAGCGCGAGACGATAGCAACCCAAGCGCGACGTATCGAGGAGCAGGATCGCATCATCGATTACCTCAAAGCAGAGGTAGAGCGGCTGAGAAGCAGGTTGCAAGAGTTGGAGGGTGGGGGTCACGGATAGTAAGAGGTCGCAGGATTTTCCGGAATGTCCGGAAATGCCGGAGTTTCCGGTAGAGTGGAACGGATATATCCAAGTTAAATTTTCACAGGCTTGACAAAAATTTGTCAAGCCTGTGAAAATTTTTTGTCACTATGGTGAAAATTTTTTTTCAAGCCCTTGAAAAAAGTTGAAAATGAAGTGTACTGAAATAAGTTAACAGATTAAACTTAGAATCCTATATAGGTTTACGCTGAGAATATTTATTCCTATCTGAGTTTACGCTTTGCAAAGATAATCCAAAATAGGTTTACATTCCAAACGATATTTCAAGTATC
>JAZONP010000068.1:0-17820 GCA_045654565.1 Bacteroidaceae bacterium | reverse complement strand
AAGGACATGTTTCATCTTGCCTATCAGAGATTTCTTTTGCTGCTATATTTTTACCAGCTTGTAAGGTAAATATTTCTCCCAATGTTGTCCAACACCAACTTTGAGGTACCTCAAACGGCACCTGCTCATAATGGAGCGTATGTAAAGATTGTTATTTCACTCACTTCTTACAATCTTTGGTTACGAAATATTCAAGCAGGCTTGATTTTATTTCACTCACTTATTCGTATCTTTGTCGTTCATTATTAGCTGCTATACTATGAAAAGAATCGTCATTATCCTCATCGTTGCTCTGCTGGGGCAATGGATGTATGCCAAAGATTACAAGGTGAGCGGTCCGCAAGGGGGCCTGGCCATGACACTGACTCTGCCCGACGGCTTCGATGCTGAGACGGATAGCTGTGCGCTGGTAATCTTGATGCACGGTATATTCTCGAGCAAGGACTTCACACCCATGCCTACGATAGCCAAGCGGTTGGCCAAGGCGGGCGTGGCCTCGATACGCTTCGACTTTGGCGGACACTGGAGTAGCGAGGGGGAGATGGTGCAGATGACCATAGAGAAGGAGATTGCCGATGCACTGGCGATGTGGGACTATGCCTGCTCGCTACCTTACGTGAACAAGATAGGACTATTGGGGCATTCGCAAGGAGGCGTAGTGGCCTCGATGACGGCAGGACGCATAGCGAGCCGCGAGAGCGTGGAGAAGCCACTCTATGGTCTTGCACTGCTGGCGCCGGCATCGGTGCTCAAGAATGCTTGCCGGAATGGGCGCCTGTTTGATGCAAGGTTTGACCCTGCCGACCCTCCCGAATATGTGCGTTGCTTCAAGATGATGAAGCTGGGGCGGGAGTATCTCCTAAGCACACAACAACTGGACATCTACGGCACGGCACAGGCGTACAAGGGGCCTGTGCGCATCATCCATGGCAAGGAGGATAATATGGTGCCTATGTGGTGTAGTGAGGACTTCAAGAGGACCTATGGCGATGCGGCCGAGCTCCTGGTGGTAAAGGGGGAGAACCATCGCATAAGCAAGAAGACCAAGCGGGTGGCCCAACTCGTGGCGGAATTCTTTGGAGGGTAGGGGATACCTTATATAATATTATTGGGATTTTTTCTTTGCGATATTTTGGAGGGTTTGAAGATTATCTCTACATTTGTGAATCGAATACGTATACGAACCTAACAAAACTAAAACCATGGTAATAGACAATCTGAAGAACTGGCGTGACTATGAGTCATTGCATCCCTTGTTCTCAAAAGCTTTTGACTACATCGAACATACAGACCTGGCCGCTTTGGAGCCGGGCAAGATTGTGCTCATCGAGAATGAGCTCATCGTGAACGTCTGTCAGCTGGCACCAAAAACGAAGGAGGAGGCCAAGCTGGAGACGCATGAGGAGTATATCGACATACAGGTGCCTATTTCTGGCGTGGAGGTGATGGGATATACCCAACGCGTTGACCTGCCCGAGGCAGAGTATGACGCGGCCGTGGACATGACGCTCTATGAGGGTGCGGCTACGGACTACATCACCGTGAAACCCGGTATGTTTACTCTCTTCTTTCCCGAGGATGGACATGCACCCGGCATCAACCCCAGCGGACTGAAGAAGATTATCATCAAAGTGAAGAAATAATGTTGAATGCTGAACGCTGAATGTTGAATTCTGTAGAGCAGCCGAGGACTCCCATTGGGGAGCCTCATTAGATGCAATTCAGAATTTATAACTCACAATTCACAATTTATAAAGTATCATGCTTAAACTCATCCAAAACGACCCTTGGCTGGAACCGTACGAGGCTGCGATTCAAGGCCGCTATGACTACTACGTACGTCGCAAGAATGAACTCACCGACAACGGGGCCAAGAAGCTCAAAGACGTTGCCAAAGGATATGAATACTATGGCCTGCACAAGACGAAGAAGGGATGGACCTTCCGCGAGTGGGCACCCAACGCTACGGAGATCTATCTTGTGGGCGACTTCAACGAGTGGCAGGAGAAGCCTGAATATAAGCTCACCCGACTCAATGGTCATGGTGACTGGGAGGTGAACCTCCCTGCCGAGGCTATTGAGCACGAGGACTACTACAAGCTAAAGATATACTGGAAGGGCGGTTCGGGAGAGCGTATCCCTGCCTATGTGCGCCGTGTGGTACAGGACGAAACAACCTATCTCTTCAGCGCTCAGGTGTGGGAGCCTGCACCCTATGAGTTCAAGGTGAAGAAGTTCAAGCCCAATACCTCACCCCTGCTCATCTATGAGTGTCACGTGGGTATGTCGGGCGAAACGCAGGGCGTATCGACCTATAACGAGTTCCGCGAGAAGGTGTTGCCCCGCGTTATCGCCGGTGGCTACAACTGCATACAGATTATGGCCATCCAAGAGCATCCCTACTATGGCTCATTCGGCTACCACGTGTCGAACTTCTTTGCGGCGTCGTCACGTCAGGGTACGCCTGAGGAGCTCAAACAGCTTATCGATGAGGCTCATGCCAATGGCATCGCAGTGATCATGGATATGGTGCAATCGCATGCCGTGAAGAACGAACTCGAGGGATTGGGCAACTTTGCCGGTGATCCCGACCAATATTTCTATCCTGGCGACCGCCGCGAGCATCCCGCATGGGACTCACTCTGCTTCGACTACTCGAAGAATGAGGTGGTGAGCTTCCTGCTCTCAAACTGCCGATTCTGGATGGAGGAATACAAGTTTGATGGTTTCCGCTTCGACGGTGTGACCTCAATGCTCTACCGCAGCCACGGTCTCGGTGAGGCCTTCTGTGGCTATGGCGACTACTACAACCTCAATCAGGATGGCGATGCGGTATGCTATCTCACATTGGCCAATGACCTCATCCACGAACTCAATAAGAATGCCATTACCATTGCCGAGGAGGTGTCGGGAATGCCTGGATTGGCAGCACCTATCAAGCATGGTGGCTATGGATTTGACTACCGCATGGCGATGAACGTGCCTGACTACTGGATCAAGCTCATCAAGGAGCAGACCGACGAGCACTGGAAACCCACCAGCATGTTCTGGGAGGTGACCAACCGCCGCAAGGACGAGAAGACCATCTCGTATGCCGAGAGTCACGACCAGGCACTCGTGGGCGACAAGACCATCATCTTCCGCCTCGTAGACTCTGATATGTACTGGCACTTCCAGAAGGGTGATGAAAACTATATGGCTCACCGCGGTATCGCGTTGCACAAAATGATACGTCTGCTTACGGCATCGACCATCAATGGTGGTTACCTCAACTTCATGGGCAATGAGTTCGGTCATCCCGAGTGGATTGACTTCCCCCGCGAAGGCAACGGATGGAGCTACAAGTATGCCCGCCGCCAGTGGAGTCTCGTGGACAACGACAAGCTGTGCTACGAATACCTCGGTAAGTTTGACCAGGCGATGATGAAGCTCATCGGTGGTGTGAATAAGTATGAGAAGAACAAGGTGGTGGAGATTAATTGTAATGATGGTGACCAGATACTCGCTTACCGTCGTGACGACTTGTTGTTTGTCTTCAATTTCAGCCCCACCAATTCGTATAGCGACTACGGCTTGCTCGTTCCGCGCGGCTCATACCAGGAGGTGCTCAATACCGATAACCCTGAGTTTGGCGGTAATGGTCTCACCGACCCGAGCCTCACGCACTTCACTCACTTCGAGCCCTTGCACAAGCGCTACAAGAAGGAGTGGTTGAAGCTTTACATTCCCGCTCGCTCGGCCATAGTATTGAAGAAGTTGGATTGATAAAAAATAGGACAACGGACAACAGACAACAGACGAGATTCGCGTGCGTGTTCTCCGGATAGCAGTCGTCTGTAGTCTGTTGTTTTTTTCTTTTGTCCGTTGTCAAAATAGTTGAAATGAGTAGAAAACAAAAATACGATACCCTCATCAGCGCGGTATGCGCACTGCTTTTTGTCGTTTTCTCCTTCTTGTATATCTATGTGTTTCAAGGAGAACGGTTGGCGCTCTTGCAAGATTACCTATCGAAAGGGCAGACAACGAATAATACGTTCATTACGGCGTCGATCATCACACTACTATTGCTTGCTGTTCAATATGTGTTGAACAGGATGGGGAAGTTGCACGGCCGTTTTGAGGCGTTTTCATATCTTTCGTCTTGTGCTTTGCTTGTCTTGATAACCGGGTTTGACGGCTCTTTCTCGTACTCGTGGGTACTGTGGGTGGTCGCCTTGCTTGGCGTCGTAGGGGTATATATCTTGGTCGTATGGATAGAAAGAAACACGTTGCTGCATCGAGATGTAAACTTCTTCAAACAACTGACACCCAACCTGGGGGTGATGGCGCTCCTGTTTCTCCTTGTGGGTTATTGGGGAAGTGATAAGGCTTCTGAAACAATGGAACTGATGGCATGGAAGTATACGCATAGTGAGGAGTATGATAAGGTGTTGGAAGTGGGCAAGAGGTCTGATGATTGCAATGTGGAACTCACGGCTCTGCGGAATCTTGCGTTAGCGAAAACAGGACAGCTGGATGACAAACTCTTTGCCTATCCTCAACCCTATGGCTCGGATGGAT
Organism: Bacteroidaceae bacterium; assembly: GCA_045654565.1. Classification (GTDB taxonomy): domain Bacteria; phylum Bacteroidota; class Bacteroidia; order Bacteroidales; family Bacteroidaceae; genus UBA1189. The sequence goes on along the minus strand of JAZONP010000068.1, from coordinate 13,260 downwards.
TGATGATGAATAGGTATAATCTACAGACGGCTCAGTATGGAGCGGGGACATATTATGACGTGCTGGGGGCCACTCCGTACGGCGGTGAGAAGGCTTCAGAATTCTATAAACGTATGATGCAGAGGTCTGATTCTAGATTATTTAAGGACCTGTATGCTGCGGCCTTGTTGCTCGACAAGAATCTTGATGATTTCGTCGCTTTGACGGCGAGTGAGCGGGCAGATACATCCAGCGCTTCGGCGCTGACCCAAGAGGCTTGGGTGATATACAATGAGCAACATCCGTTCACACCTGTAACATTTGTTCCCGACGAAGCAGTGTCGCAGCGATATCGGGAATATGTCGCTTTGAGAGAAACTCATGCCGGTAATCTCGTTGAGATGAAAAACCTCTGCAAACGTAAATTCGGTAAGACGTACTGGTATTATTATGATTTTGTGAATTGAGGCAAGGGTAATCGTCGTTTTCTGCTGATTTGAATTGTCGTAGAAGCTATTTGATGCAGAAAAGTTTGGGGTTTGCAAAATGTTTGTCAACGAATCAATTATCGTTGCAATATTTGTGTCAAACCCTTTGTTTGTAAGAAAACTTATCACTATCTTTGCACTTTAATTCAAATATTGTCAATATTAAGTTATAAATTAGGTTTATGAAAGGCGCCAGATGCTGGTTTTTTGCGTTAGTGTTGCTTTTGTGCAATTTTGTAGCAAGTGCGTATGACTTCAGTAAAGGAGGTATTTATTATGAGTTCAATAATACTGATTGGGAGGGACTTACAGTAGCAGTGACTCATAGAGGTAATACTACGCAGCAGTCAGGTAAATATGTAGGACGTATAGTAATTCCATCCTCAGTATCGTTCAGAGGAAATACATACCGTGTAAGTGAGATCAAGAGTGAAGCATTTGCAGGGTGTGAGGAGTTGACATCGATATCTATCCCTAATAGCGTCATCCGCATCGGTGTAGGCGCATTCCGTGATTGTAGCAAGCTCGCGTCGGTTGATATTCCAGAGAGTATCGCTCAGCTTCCGAAGGAGACTTTCAAGGGATGCTCGAGCTTGACCAGTGTTGTTCTTCCGGAAGGAATGACCAAGGTGGGAGCCTTCGCTTTCTTGGGATGCTATAATCTGGCTAATGTCACCATCCCTAAGAGCCTGACCAGCGTGGCTGAGTTCGCATTCTTGGATTGTAATAGCATAACTTCTGTTAATGTAAATGACATAGGTTCATGGTGCGGAATCACCTTTACAAACAATAACTCTAACCCCCTCTGCTATGGCGCACGATTGTATTTGGAGGGCAAGTTGGTTACAGAACTTGTGGTTCCCGAGCATGTGAAGGATATCAAGGAGCGTGCGTTCTATCGTTGCAGCAGCCTTACCTCGGTTGCTATCCCCGAAGGAATGGTATCAATAGGTAAGGATGCATTCTCGGATTGTAATGGATTGGTTGCCGTGCATGTGAGCAGCATCGAGGCTTGGTGCGGTATCCAATTTGGCGATTACTCTGCAAACCCTCTTGCCTATGCTAAGAACCTGTATCAAGGTGGCAAGTTGGTTACTTCTGTGATTATCCCTGAGGGAGTAACACGAATTGGTGACTATACCTTCTACAATTGCACAGACCTGACAAACATCCAGATGCCTGAAACCCTAAAGGAGATTGGCGAGCGTGCGTTCTATAACTGCAGTAGCTTGGAGAATATCACTATTCCTGAGTCGGTAGTTACTATGGGCGGTTATGTCTTTGCTGGTTGTACAGGTGAGTTGACGGTGAAATGCGACGTACCTAATGGTCTCTTCGGTGGCAGCATGTTCTCTAAGGTGATTGTGGGTAATAATGTGTCTAAAATTGGCGATGATGCCTTCTATAATTGTACCGAGTTGCGTGAGTTGGTTATCGAAGATAGCGAGGAAACACTTTCGCTCGGCTATGGTAGTGGCGGTAAAGGTCTCTTCTTTGAGTGTCCGTTAGAAATAGTCTATATCGGTCGTGATTTGAGCTATAAGACGGAGGCTAAGTTTGGTTATTCTCCGTTCTTCGACAATCGTAAATTGTCTACAGTTGTATTTGGAGATAAGGTAACAAAGATTGGTTGGCATGCTTTTGATGACTGCAGCAGACTTGTCAATGTAACTATTCCTAAGAGTGTGACAGAGATCGGTTGGCATGCTTTTTCTGACTGCAGTAGCCTCTCAGGTATCGTTATCCCCGAGAATGTAACCTCAATCGGTAAGTTGGCTTTCGCGGGTTGTGCTGGTGAATTGTATGTCGACTGTGATGTGCTCAATGAGGCTTTTGTAGGCAGTAAGTTTACCAAGGCTACCATTAGTAATAAGGTGACCAAGATTGGTGATAATGTATTTGATAACTGCGCAGTCTTGACCGAGCTCGTTGTTGAGGATGGTACTACTCCCTTGGTGTTGGGTAATAGTGGAGAGGGCGAAGGCTTGTTTAGCAGATGTCCGATTGAGAAGGTATATCTGGGCCGTAACTTGATTTACGACGATAGCCAGAAGTGGGGCGACTCTCCGCTTTCTTACAATAAGAATTTGCTCTTAGCCGAGATTGGTAGTGGAGTGTCTGAGATTGGTAACAATGCCTTCCGCGGTTGTAGCCGACTCTCTTCAGTGTCTATCCCCGAGAGTGTGGTACAGATTGGTGAGAATGCTTTTGCAGAATGCAGTAGTTTGACTTCTGTTCATATCGATAATGTGGAGGCTTGGTGCTGTATCGACTTCAGCAATAGTAGCGCTAACCCCTTGTCTTATGCTAAGGATTTGTATCTGGATGGAAAGTTCGTTACCGAAGTGACTATTCCTGGTACAGTAGCGAAGATCGAGGAGTATGCTTTCTATGGATGCAGTAGTCTTATAGGTGTTACAATCCTTGACGGTGTGAAGGAAATTGGTGAAAATGCATTCCAATATTGTCGTAGCATATCTAAGATCTCGGTTCCCGAGAGTGTCTCTGAAATTGGTGTAAGCGCATTTGCTGGTTGCAGTAACCTCGCAGTAGTTAATATTCCTAAGGCCTTGCAGGCTATCAAGGATAACACATTCTCTAATTGTGCAAGTCTTACCTCAATCATTCTTCCTAAGAAGTTGGATGAGATTGGCAACAGCGCATTTGATGGATGTAGCCGACTTACCTCTGTCACTATCCCTGAGAGTGTGACTAAGATTGGCGAGAAGGCATTCCAGTATTGTAGCAGTATCCCCTCTGTGATTATTCCTAAGAAGGTGGCTTCGATTGGCGAGAAGGCATTCCAATATTGCAGTAACCTGAGCACAATCACAATTGGCGATGGTGTGTCTACTATCGGTAGTTGTACCTTCGCTGGTTGTAGCGAACTGCTCTCGGCTACAATCTCAAAGAATGTTAAGTTGATTGCCATTGATGCATTCCAAGGGTGCGACAACTTGAAGAGTATACGTCGTAAGTAACCTATTATTTCAATCGTAACTAAAACAAAAAGCAAGAGCCGCGGCTCTTGCTTTTTTGTTTAAGGTTGTCGTTCTATAGGTTGGGGAGTATATAGCCGTTTACCCTATATGAATTTAGGGTAGCTCAGTCACTACTTCTTCTCCTTGTCATAATATTCCTTGGCGAAACGCTTCTTCATCTCACGACGCTCCATGGGTGATGCGGATTCGCGGCAGAAGCTGTAAGCCATCTTGTCGTAGAATCTGTCGCGGGCCAAGTTTTCATTTTCAAATATTTTCTCAGTACCCTTCGATGTTTGCTCCCACAATACGGTGTTCGTGATGGAGATGTGTGTGGCTACATTTACAATGTCTTCGCTAGCGCCTATGAACGAGAACATCCACCCCTGCTCCTTACAAGCCTCGATGAGTTTCTTTACCTCGAGGGAGTTCCACTCTTTGGAGGCATTCTCATAGCCGTCGGTGATGATGGTCACGAGCACCGATGTCTCTACAAACTCCTCTATGGATTTAGTGTAGGTCTCCATGCGCTTCACCGTATTGCCTATGGCATCGAAGAGCGGTGTCATACAACACGGACTATACTTCTCCCAGGTGAGTGTCTCGGCTTCGTCGATAGGGGTCTTGTCATAAATCATGTCGATGCCACATTCGCAGAATGCTGCCAGTGAGATGTAGTGCTCCTGCGTGTCGTGGTGGCGTTTCTGCGCGGCTCGTATGCTTCCTATAGTTTCGTTGCATCCGTCGATAGCCTCTTTGCGTATCGAGTTCATTGAACCCGACTTGTCGAGGATGATAATGTTGTAGACTCTTGTTTTCGCTGTGCTTTCATTCTTTGTTTCCATAACTTTACTTTTTAAATATTTGGTGAACTTTGATTGACAAATAAAGAAATTGACTATCCGTGATTTTTGGATGTGAGGTTGAGGTCTCTTTATTTCTGATGCAAAGAAAAGTAGATTTTCTCAGACTAATACTATAAATAGCTTTTACAAGCCTTGTAAAGGCGCCATATTTATGATGTGAAGCTATGGTTCGTTTGTCTTGTCGGTATTTTGGATTAGGTTGGTGGGGTGGGTGGCTTTTGGGGAAATTCTTCCAAATAGCAAGGCGAGGAAGCGTGATGCTCCCTCGCCTCGGTTGTTATGCATGTGTTATGGTTACTTCACTACGCCCTGGGCGATGAGGTACTCGGCAATCTGTACGGCGTTGAGTGCTGCGCCCTTCTTGATCTGGTCGCCTACAATCCAGAAAGTGAGGCCATTCTCGTTGGTGAGGTCTTTGCGGATGCGGCCCACATAGACGGGATCCTTGCCGGCGAGGAAGAGGGGCATGGGATACTCTTTTGCGGCAGGGTTGTCCATGAGTACGAGTCCATCGCCGTTGGCGAAGGCTTCACGAGCCTCGGCCACGCTGATGGGGCGCTCGGTCTCTACCCAGATACTCTCAGAGTGTGAACGAAGGGCAGGTACGCGTACACAAGTGGCACTGACGTTGACGTCGGAGTGCATGATCTTCTTCGTCTCGTGATACATCTTCATTTCCTCCTTTGTGTAGCCGTTGTCGGTGAACACGTCAATCTGGGGGATAAGGTTGAAGGCGAGCTGGTAGGCGAACTTTTCTACGGTTACTTCTTCGCCGGCCAATACCTGACGGTACTGCTCATAGAGCTCGGCCATGGCTGCTGCACCGGCACCACTGGCGGCCTGGTAGGTCGATACGTGTACGGTCTTGATGTGTGAGAGCTGCTCGATGGTCTTCAGTGCCACGACCATCTGGATGGTGGTGCAGTTGGGGTTGGCAATGATGCCACGGGGACGTGTGAGGGCATCCTCGGCATTTACCTCGGGTACTACGAGAGGTACATCGTTGTCCATGCGGAAAGCACTGCTATTGTCAATCATGATGGCGCCATGCTTGGTGATGGTTTCGGCATACTCGATAGAGGTGCCGCCGCCAGCTGATGTGAAGGCGATGTCGATGCCTTTGAAGTCATCATTATGTTGTAATAACTTTACTGTAATCTCCTTGCCGCGGAAGGTGTATGTGCTACCAGCACTGCGTGATGAACCGAACAGTACGAGTTCGTCGATGGGGAAGTTTCTCTCTTCGAGCACGCGGAGGAACTCCTGTCCTACAGCACCGCTGGCTCCTACAATAGCTACTTTCATATTGTTTAGTGTTTGTCGTTTAGTATTAACAGTCAATACTGTTAGTCGTTAATTGTTGTCCAGTGTTTAGGACTGCAAAAATAGACAAAAAACTTGAATCCTCCGATGATTGCTATGCAAATATTACAAGAATCTGTCGTGTTAGAACGGAAGGAAATGGTCTGGAGATGGAAAAATGGCGTAAATAATAAGAAATAATGACTTTTTGTGTGTGACTTAACAAACCTTTTGTTAACTTTGCGAAGATTAAAAAAAGATTACAAATCATCACTTTAATTATAACATAAGTATTATGCAAAACATTGACAATTTCAACTTTGCCGGCAAGAAGGCAATCGTGCGTGTAGACTTCAATGTACCCTTGAACGAAGAGGGTAAGATTACTGACGACACCCGTATTCGTGGTGCGCTCCCCACCTTGAAGAAGGTGTTGGCTGATGGCGGTGCACTCATCATTATGTCACACATGGGTAAGCCCAAAGGCAAGGTGAATGCCAAGTATTCTCTCTCACAGATTGTAGACGCTGTATCTGAGAAGCTCGGTGTACCCGTACAATTCGCTCCCGACTGCGCTAAGGCTGCTGAGGCTGCTGCTGCCCTCAAGCCCGGCGAGGTGTTGTTGCTTGAGAATCTCCGTTTCTATCCCGAGGAGGAGGGCAAGCCCGTAGGTATCGACAAGGCTGATCCCGCTTACGAGGAGGCTAAGAAGGCTATGAAGGCTTCACAGAAGGAGTTTGCCGCAACACTCGCTTCATACGCTGACTGCTATGTGAATGACGCTTTTGGTACCGCTCACCGTAAGCACGCTTCTACAGCTGTTATCGCTGATAGCTTCGATGCTGACCACAAGATGCTCGGTTACCTCATGCAGAAGGAAGTTCAGGCTGTTGAGAATGTATTGTCAAATATCAAGCGTCCCTTCGTTGCCATCATGGGTGGTTCAAAGGTGTCTTCAAAGATTGGTATCATCGAGAACTTGCTTGGTAAGGTTGATAAGCTCATCCTCTGCGGTGGCATGACCTACACCTTCTCTAAAGCTCACGGCGGTGAGATTGGTGAGTCAATCGTTGAGATGGACAAGCTGGATGTTGCTCTCGGTGTTGAGGAGATGGCCAAGAAGAATGGCGTAGAGCTCGTGCTTGGCACAGATTGCACAGCTACCAATGGCCTTGACTTCGGTACTATGAGCGTTAAGGAGGGTGCTGAGATTATCACTTGCCTCGCTAATCAGATTCCCGCAGGTTTTGAGGGCGTAGATGCTGGTGTTGAGAGTCAAAAGGCATTTGCTGCTGCTATCGAAGGTGCTAAGACTATCCTTTGGAACGGTCCTGCAGGTGTGTTCGAGTGTGATGCCTTCACTGCTGGCTCACGTGCTATTGGTGAGGCTATTGCCAAGGCAACTGCTGAGGGTGCATTCTCGCTCATTGGTGGTGGTGACTCTGTAGCTTGTGTTAACAAGTTCGGCTTGGCTGATCAGGTATCATACATCTCTACTGGCGGTGGTGCTCTTCTTGAGGCTATCGAGGGTAAGGTGCTCCCCGGCGTAGCTGCTATCCAAGGCTAAGAGGTTATAATCTATAAATAAGAATGGGAGTCTCTATGAGGCTTCCATTCTTTGTATTTCTCTTAATATATAGCTATGCTTGTCGCTCGCCATGTGGGTGATGTCGAAGTCGTTTTTTTAGTACGGCACAGGCCCTGTGGCGCAATCCTCTGCCAGGATTGTTCTCGTTGACAGCCTTCATACCCTGTGAAATTATGATTTGAAGGTCGCGGGATTTTTGCATTGAAAATAATTTATTACTTTTGCGTAAACCTAAGTGTTGGGTTGGAATAAGAATATATATGACTATGAGAACAACACGCTTTGCTACTCTATGGGTTGCACTTCTCGCAGCCTCCTTGGTGGTTATGCCTCTCTCGGCGCAACAACGCCTGCTGCTCGATAATGATTGGATATTCACTAAGGAGGGAGATGCTCCCATCACGGTGGATCTTCCTCACGATTGGAGCATACAGGGAACACCCTTTATCGATGAACCCTCGGGCAATGACGGGGGATATTACCCCACAGGAAGGGGGGAATACCGAAAGGTGCTGCACTTGAAGACAAAATCTCCAGACCGTCGGTATACACTCTATTTTGAAGGAGTATACATGAATGCCGAGGTGATTGTTAATGGTGTCTCTACGGGTATCCAGCACTATGGCTATAGTTCGTTCTTACGTGATGTGACAGACCTGCTCGCCGTGGGTGATAATGAGGTGGTAGTGTGTGTAGACAACTCCATGCAGAAGAACTGCCGCTGGTATACGGGTTCAGGAATTTATCGTCATGTGTGGCTGCTGGAAACGGGTGATGTGCATTTTAAGCATTGGGGAAGTTTTGTCACTACTCCTGTGGTGGATGCCGAGGGGGTGAGCCAGGTGCGTGTGCAGACCGTGCTGGTGAACGAGAGTGATCGCAAACGAGTTGTACAGGTGGCTGCTGATGTGCGAGGAGAGAGGAATGATGGAGGTGCTTTTGACTGCCATAAACAGCATATAGTACATTTGTTGCCCAATGAGGAACGTGAGGTCGAGTTTTTAATCGAGGTTTCCCGTGCCTGTCTGTGGAGTCCCGATACTCCTCATCTCTATGACGTGGAACTTTCCCTTTATGAGGAGGGGCATCCGAACTATCGGATAGATCAGGCTACAGAGACTTTCGGGATACGTAGTATTGCCTTCGACGCTGAGCGGGGATTCTTGCTCAATGGACAGTCTGTCAAGCTCAACGGGGGATGCTTGCATCACGATAACGGCATCCTTGGCGCATCGGCCTTTGATCGTGCCGAGGAACGCAAGGCGGAACTGATGAAATCAGCAGGTTTCAATGCCGTGCGTACCAGCCATAACCCTCCCTCCGAGGCTTTTCTGGATGCCTGTGATCGTATAGGCCTACTTGTTATCGATGAAGCCTTTGACGGCTGGCGCTCGGCAAAAACACCATACGACTACTCAATGCTTATCGATCAACATTGGCATGATGACCTCTCAGCTATGGTCTTGCGTGATCGTAACCATCCTAGCATCTTTGCCTGGAGCGTAGGAAATGAGGTGATTGAGCGCAAGGAGATACAAGTGGTCACTACTGCCCGTAAGATGGCACGTCTGTGTCGGGAGCTCGACCCAACACGCCCTGTTACCTCGGCCCTATGTGCATGGGATAGCGATTGGGAAATCTATGACCCGCTGGCTGAGACATTCGAACTGGTGGGGTATAACTATATGATACACAAGCACGCGAGCGACCATGAACGTGACCCGAGGAGGGTGATGTATCAGAGTGAGTCGTACACTCGAGAAGCTTACCGCAATTGGGCCTATAGCGCTGATAATGACTATATTCTCGGAGACTTCGTGTGGACGGCCATTGATTATCAAGGTGAGAGTGGGATAGGACGTTGGTTTTACCAGGGAGAGAGTGAAGGCGAGCACTATCACCGCAACCAATATCCGTGGCATGCGGCATATTGTGGTGACATCGACTTCACTGGGCTACGCAAACCCATATCTTACTATCGCGATATGCTGTGGAATGCGGGACGACCAATCTTCCTCTCTGTGAAGGAGCCTGACGGCTACTATGGACAGATACGTGAGACGCAATGGAGCGTGTGGCCTACTTTCGAAAGCTGGACATGGCCTGGGCATGAGGGGCTGCCCATTGATGTGGAGGCCTATTCGCGTGCTCCTCGTGTGCGACTCTACATCAACGATAGCCTCGTCGCTGAGCGACCTACCACCCGTGCAGAGGAGTATAAAGCTGTGATTTCCGTGCCCTATGTGCCAGGTACGTTGCGTGTCGAGGCTGTTGATGAAGCGGGTAGTCCCATTGATTCGATGAATGGTGAACATAGCATCTTGTGCACAGCTGGTGCGCCCTATGCCTTGCGCCTCACGGCTGATCGTACCCATCTTACCGCAGATAATCAAGACTTGGCTTTTGTCACTGTAGAGGTGGTGGATAGGAAAGGGGTCCTTTGTCCGCAGGCAGTCGATGAATTGACCCTCACCTTGCGAGGTGCTGCCTCGTTGGCGGCTTTCGGCAATGCTGATATTAAGGATATTTCATGTACCGTTGATCCCATGCATCGCGCCTGGAAAGGTCGTGCCCTGGCTGTTGTGCGCACTGCCGAACGCGATGGAAGCATTAGTCTCACTGTGACAGGCAAGGGGCTGAAGCCGGCTACTATAACATTAAAGAGTCATCTCCCCAAGAAATAACATATATGCAAGATATCATCACCTTCCTTAGAGAACTGCAGGCAAATAATCACCGTGAGTGGTTTATGGCTAACAAGGATCGTTACGCAGCACTGCAGGCGAGGTTTAACGGGTTTGTGGATGAACTCATCCATGAGATTAGCCGTTTTGACGAGACGGTTACGGGTCTCACGGCCAAGGACTGCACTTATCGTATCTATCGTGACGTGCGCTTCAGTGCCGACAAGAGTCCCTATAAGACGCATATGGGGGCGTTTATCTGTCCTGGAGGCAAGAAGTCCGGTTACTCGGGTTACTACTTCCACATCGGTACGGGGGGTGATGGATATCCCTATGGGCATATGTTGGCCACGGGCGATTACTGCTGTGATAGCAAGGTGCTACAGGTGCTGCGAGAGGATATTGTGGGTGGCGGAGGTGACTTTGATCGTATTGTGCGCTCTGTAGAACCAACTTTTGTGCTTGATCGTGAAGGCGCTCTGAAACGTAATCCGAAGGGCTTTGAACAGGAAATGAAGTATGTTGAGTATCTCCGTCTGAAGTCCTTCTGTCTACTCCATACACCCACCGATGCGTTCGTTTGTGCCGACAATCTTGCCGCTCGTGTGGCCGAACTCTTCCGTGCGACACAACCCTTTCTGCACTACATCAATCGTGCTATAGCCTACGTTAGGGAGGAGGGATAAAAGAAGAAGTGAGGCCATTCCTTGGTGGCGATTTCTATATAGTTCGGCGTTGCGCTTAGTAAAAAGTGTATAATATTATGTGATTTTGCTTGATTTTGTTAACTTTGCCTTTGTGTAAGATTTTTATACTTAAAGAACTATAGCATGAATTTATTCAGTAGACTTGCAGTGCTGATTCGCGAGACCACTCGCTTGTCCGACTATATTGACACCTCAGCTGCGGAAAAATCTATTCGGGGCAATATCTATTTCCGAGGACCCAATGCATGGATTTTGGCCATTGCTACGATTATCGCTTCGGTGGGGCTCAATGTGAACTCCATTCCCGTCATTATTGGCGCCATGCTTATATCACCGCTCATGGGGCCCATCTTTGGTGTTGGACTTGGTCTGGGTATCAATGATATACAACTTGTCAAGTCGTCGGGTAAGAATCTGTTGGTTATGGTGAGCATTAGTCTCGCGGCGTCGTTCATTTACTTCCTTATCACTCCGCTCAGTCTTAATGATCCCAGTGAACTGCTTGCACGTACCAATCCTACCATTTACGATGTGCTGATTGCTCTTGCGGGTGGTTTTGCGGGAATCTTGGAGCAGTGTCGTAAGGAGAAGGGTACCGTATTTGCTGGTGTGGCCATTGCCACGGCACTTATGCCGCCGCTCTGCACTGCCGGTTTTGGATTGGCAAGCGGCAATTTTGTGTATTTTTTGGGGGCTGCTTATCTATTTGTTATTAACTGTATCTTTATCATGCTGGCAACTTACGTCAGTGTCAAGTACTTTGGCTTTCGTGAGGTTTCCTTCACTGATGTCCTGGCTCAGCGTCGTACACGTACCCTCAGCTCTGTGCTCATAGTGCTCTTTATTGTACCTAGTATATGGTCGGCTGTTACCTTTATCCGTCAAAATAATTTTGAAGGTAATGCTAAGGCCTTCGCGGAGCAGTGTAAGGTGTATGGGCGCACCATCCTTTATGAATATAAGATTGATCATGGCGATGGTTCTATAATTAGCCTGTTTTTTTCGGGTGATCCGCTAAACGAGCAGGCTAGGCGAGACCTTTTGTCGCAAGCTGCAGAGTATGGAATCAAGGAAGAGCAAGTTCTCATTAATGAGTATAACACTACAACCAATGGTAATGATATCGAACTTGTGAAGAGCATCTACGACAAGATGGATACGGAGGTGTCGGAGCGTGATGCAGAGATCGTTCGTCTGCAACAGCTGTTGGCGGCTACCGAAGAGAAGAGTCTTCCCTATGTGCAGCTTGCACGTGAAATCATGGGGATATATCCCTCTGTGAAGGAGGTGACGCTTACTCGTGGAGCTACTGTCAAGGCCGATTCGCTTTATGCTGTCCCCAGTTTTACTGTGGTGGTACCTCGTGACTCGGTGTTTGCATCGTCTGAGGTGGCGCAGCTAGCCAAGTGGCTACGTGTGAGGCTTGATACCGATGCTGAGGTGATCGTGTTGCAGCGATAGCTCTGGATGGTCGCGCTTATTGACCTGGATATAGCCAACCGATGAGGCGAAAATAGTTGTAGATTCTTAATTGTAAAAATTGCTCGTCTCGAATTATTTGACTAATTTTGCAGCCAATTGTATGTTGGCTGCAAAATGCATTTGTGTGGCTTATATAATAGGTATAGAAAACAAATAAAATATATAAGACAATGATCAAGATTACTTTTCCTGATGGCTCGGTGAGAGAGTTTGAGGCTGGTGTTACTGGCCTGCAGATTGCTGAGAGCATCAGTAGCCGCTTGGCACAGGATGTGCTGGCGTGCAGCGTGAATGACGAAATCGTGGAGCTCAACCGCCCCATCAATGAGGATGCATCAATCCGTCTCCACAAGTGGGATGATGCAGAGGCCAAGCATGCCTTCTGGCATACATCGGCTCACCTCTTGGCTGAGGCTTTACAGGAGCTCTATCCCAATATCCAGTTCGGTATCGGTCCTGCTATCGAGAGCGGTTTCTACTATGACGTAGATCCGGGCGAAGGCGTGACTATCAAGGAGGGTGACCTCGAGAAGATCGAGAAGAAGATGGCCGAGCTCGTGGCTAAGAACGAGAGCGTGGTGCGCAACGAGATCTCTAAGGACGAGGTGCTCAAGATGTTCTCAGAGCGTGGCGAGACCTATAAGTGTGAGCTTATCTCTGAGCTCGAAGATGGTACCATCACTACCTATACTCAGGGCGCCTTTACCGACCTCTGCCGTGGCCCGCACTTGATGAGCACAGCGCCCATCAAGGCTATTAAACTCACCTCTGTGGCTGGTGCCTACTGGCGTGGTGACGAGAAGCGCAAGATGATGACTCGTATCTATGGTGTCTCGTTTCCCAAGAAGAAGATGCTCGATGAGTATCTCGTGATGATGGAAGAGGCCAAGAAGCGCGACCATCGTAAGATCGGTAAGGAACTCGAGCTTTTCATGTTCTCTGAGACCGTAGGTAAGGGCTTGCCTATGTGGTTGCCCCGCGGTACTGCTCTTCGTCTCCGTCTTGAGGACTTCCTCAAGCGCATCCAGAAGCGTTTCGGCTACCAACAGGTTATGACACCTCATATCGGTAACAAGAACCTCTACGTGACTTCTGGTCACTGGGATCATTATGGTAAGGACAGCTTCCAGCCCATCACCACACCTGAGGAGGGTGAGGTATACTTGCTGAAGCCCATGAACTG
>JAZONP010000067.1:0-37871 GCA_045654565.1 Bacteroidaceae bacterium | reverse complement strand
GCTATCTATCCTATCACCCCGTCATCAACAATGGCTGAGTATGTCGACGAGTGGGCAGCTCAGGGCCGTAAGAACATCTTCGGCGAGACAGTACTCGTACAGGAAATGCAGTCCGAGGGCGGTGCTGCTGGAGCCGTACACGGTTCGCTTCAGGCAGGTGCGCTCACCACTACATACACCGCATCGCAGGGTCTCTTGCTGATGATCCCCAACATGTACAAGATTGCCGGTGAATTCCTTCCTTGCGTGTTCCACGTATCGGCACGTACCTTGGCTTCGCACGCACTCTGTATCTTCGGTGACCATCAGGACGTAATGTCTACCCGCCAGACTGGCTTCGCGATGTTGGCCGAGGGCTCTGTACAGGAGGTGATGGACCTCGCCGGTGTAGCTCACCTCGCTACCATCAAGAGCCGCGTACCCTTCGTGAACTTCTTCGACGGTTTCCGTACCTCACACGAGATTCAGAAGATCGAGATGCTCGAGAACGAGGACCTCGCTCCGCTCGTAGACCAGAAGGCATTGGCCGAGTTCCGCAGCCGCGCACTCACTCCCGAGCACCCCGTGGCACGTGGTATGGCCGAGAACCCCGACACCTTCTTCGCACATCGTGAGAGCTGCAACAACTACTACGCTAACGTACCTGCTGTAGTAGAGGAATACATGGAGAAGATTTCAGAGATCACTGGCCGCAAGTATGGCCTCTTCGACTACTATGGTGCCGAGGATGCCGACCGCGTCATCATCGCGATGGGTTCAGTGACTGAGGCTATCCGCGAAGTGGTTGACCACCTCACCGCCCAGGGCGAGAAGGTTGGTCTCGTGGCCGTACACCTCTACCGCCCCTTCTCTGCGAAGCACTTCCTCGCTGCAGTGCCCAAGACTGCCAAGCGCATCGCGGTGCTTGACCGCACCAAGGAGCCCGGCGCCAATGGCGAGCCCCTCTACCTCGACGTGAAGGACTGCTACTATGGCCAGCCCGACGCTCCCGTTATCGTGGGCGGTCGCTATGGTCTCGGCTCTAACGATACCACTCCCGCACAGATTCTCGCTGTATACGAGAACCTCGCAATGGCTGAGCCCAAGAACCAGTTCACCGTGGGTATCATCGACGACGTTACCTTCACTTCACTCCCCCAGAAGGAGGAGATTGCCATGGGTGGCGACGGCATGTTCCAGGCTAAGTTCTACGGCCTCGGTGCCGACGGTACGGTAGGTGCCAACAAGAACTCCGTGAAGATCATCGGTGACAACACCGACAAGCACTGTCAGGCCTACTTCTCATACGACTCTAAGAAGTCGGGCGGTTTCACCTGCTCGCACCTCCGTTTCGGTGATTCAGAGATCCGTTCTACCTATCTCGTGAACACACCTAACTTCGTGGCTTGTCACGTACAGGCTTACTTGAAGATGTATGACGTGACACGCGGCTTGCAGAAGAACGGTACCTTCCTGCTCAACACCATCTGGGAAGGCGACGAGTTGGCAGCCAACCTCCCCAACAACATCAAGAAATACTTTGCTGACAACAATATCAAGGTTTACTATATCAACGCCACCAAGATTGCACAGGAGATTGGCTTGGGCAACCGCACCAACACCATCCTTCAGAGTGCCTTCTTCCGCATCACCGAGGTGATTCCCGTAGACTTGGCCATCGTGCAGATGAAGAAGTTCATCGTGAAGTCATATGGCAAGAAGGGCGAGGATATCGTGAACAAGAACTACGCTGCTGTTGACCGCGGTGGCGAGTACAAGGAGTTGGCAGTGGACGCTGCATGGAGCAACCTTCCCGCTGATGAGAAGGTGGCCAACGATGACCCCGCATTCATCAACGAGGTAGTGCGCCCCATCAACGCACAGAATGGTGACCTTCTCCCCGTATCGGCCTTCAAGGGTTACGAGGATGGTACATGGCCTCAGGGCACATCGGCTTATGAGAAGCGCGGTGTAGCTCCCTTCGTGCCTGTTTGGGATGCCGAGAAGTGTATCCAGTGTAACAAGTGTGCCTTCGTTTGTCCTCACGCTTGTATCCGTCCCTTCGTGATGGACGAGGCTGAGGCTGCTGGCGTCAACGGCGACATGATCGAGATGAAGGCTCCTGCTGCGATGAAGGGCATGAAGTTCCGCATCCAGGTGGGCGTGATGGACTGTCTCGGTTGCGGTAACTGCGCCGACGTATGTCCCGGCAATCCTAAACTCGGTGGTCCTGCCCTCAAGATGGTTCCCCTCGAAGGCGAACTCAAGGAGGCAGCCAACTGGAACTACTGCGTGAAGAACGTGAAGAGCAAGCAGCACCTCGTAGACATCAAGTCTAACCCCAAGAACTCACAGTTCGCTACGCCGCTCTTCGAGTTCTCTGGCGCATGCTCTGGTTGCGGTGAGACACCCTACGTGAAGCTCATCTCTCAGCTCTATGGTGACCGTCAGATGGTGGCCAACGCTACAGGTTGCTCATCAATCTACTCAGGCTCAATCCCCTCTACACCCTATACAACCAACGAGAAGGGGCAGGGTCCCGCATGGGCCAACTCACTCTTCGAGGACTTCTGCGAGTTTGGTCTCGGTATGGTGCTTGCCAACAAGAAGATGAAGGCACGCGTACAGGCTCTCCACGAGGAGATGATTGCCAGCGACAAGGTTTCTGCCGAATACAAGGAGGCTGCCCAGGCTTGGATTGCCGCTCAGGACGATGCCGATGCCTCTAAGGTGGCTGCCGCAGCATTGCTCCCCCACATCGGGGCCAGCGCAGCTGCCGGTTGCCCCGTATGTGCTCAGCTCAAGGAGCTCAGCCACTACCTCGTGAAGCGTTCACAGTGGATCATCGGTGGTGACGGTGCCTCTTACGATATCGGTTACGGTGGTCTCGACCACGTGATCGCTTCGGGCGAAGATGTGAACATCCTCGTGCTCGACACCGAGGTATACTCTAACACCGGTGGTCAGTCATCAAAGGCTACTCCGCTCGGTGCCATCGCCAAGTTTGCCGCTTCAGGTAAGCGCGTTCGCAAGAAAGACCTCGGTATGATTGCTACTACCTACGGTTATGTATACGTAGCCCAGGTGGCTATGGGTGCCGACCAGAGCCAGTGCCTCAAGGCTATCCGTGAGGCGGAGGCTTATCCCGGTCCCTCAATCATCATCGCTTATGCTCCCTGTATCAACCACGGCTTGAAGAAGGGTATGGGTAAGGCACAGGCCGAGGAGGCTGCTGCCGTAGCATGCGGCTACTGGCACCTCTGGCGCTTCAATCCCGCACTCGAGGCTGAGGGCAAGAATCCGTTCACACTCGACTCTAAGGAACCGCAGTGGGAGGGCTTCCAGGACTTCCTCAAAGGTGAGGTGCGCTTCGCATCGGTGATGAAACAGTATCCTGCCGAGGCTGCAGATCTCTTCGATGCTTGCGAGGAGATGGCCAAGAGACGCTATCAGAGCTATGTTCGCATGACTAAGATGGAGTATTAAGCAAATTGACGCTTTATGAACGGCAACAGGGTCCCTGTTGCCGTTTTTCTTTTGTGTATTAGAGGTGTATAAAACTTTTTTTTGTCATTAAGGGAAATATGTTTATTTTTGCAGATTGTCAGTGTGTGCCCTTGTGAAAAGAATGTAAAATAGCAAACATAATGAAACACAAAACAAAATCTCAGACGCAAGCAGTTTCTGCACCGATATTGGAGAAAGGCCAACTCAAGCGTCTGCCCCTCAAAGCTGGGCTCTTGTTCGCTGTAGTTGTGTGGGGCCTGCTCAATATCTTTGAACATGAGTTCTTATTCCGTGTGCAGGAACTCTCGCTGTGGTTACCCACCAGGGTGTACTTCGATGAACGTATGTTGGTGCCGGGCGGAATGATGAGCTACATCGCTTGTTTCCTCACGCAGTTTTTCTATTACCCCTTGCTTGGATCGCTCATCTATGTGGCGCTGCTGCTCGTAGTGCAGTGGCTGACAGTGCGGGTGTTCCGTATCCCCGATCGCCATGCTCTGCTCTCTCTTATCCCTGGTGTGCTGATTGTGTGCTGCTCGATGGAGGTAGGATATTGGATTTTCCAAATCAAAACGCAGGGCTATTTCTTCTCCATGCTCATAGGAACACTTTTTGCTTTGTCTGCAATGCGTCTTTATCAAGTGTGCAAAGGCTGGTATGGCTATTTGGTTGTGATAGGTGTTGCTGCGGTGGGGTATCCGCTCTTCGGCTTTTACGCTTTATTGACATTGGCAGGAATTGCTTTGTTGACTCTGAAGGATGGTGAAGAGGGTAGGGCTATTGTTGCACTGCTCTGTGTGGCGGGTATTGTTGCAACGCCTATATTGTATTATAGCGTTTATGAACAGACTCGTTTTGCGGATATGTTTACAGTGGGCATGCCTGCCTTCGAGTTCTCGAAGCGTGACCTCTTTACATGGACTCCTTATATTTTGCTTTACTTGTTTCTATTAGTGATGCCGTTTATTCCTTTGAAACGTGAAGAAGGCGTGGTGTATAGAATACCTTTCCTTTTGGAAGGGTTGGGAGTGTCTGTACTTATCGTGGTACTAGGTCTTGTTTTTTGGTATCGTGATCCCAATTTTCGAACTGAGATCAAAATGAACCATCATATGGAACGTCTCGAATGGCGCAAGGCATTGGATGTTGCCAAGGCGCAGCAACAGACTCCTACCCGATTGATAGTGCTTAATAAGAATCTCTCCCTACTTAAGCTTGGTAAGGCTGGTGACGAAATGTTTCGCTATCTTGATGGAGGTGAATCTCCAAAGTCTCCTTTGCAGGTGCGTCTGATGCAGGTAGGAGGAAAAATGCTATATTATCACTATGGCCGTATGAATTTCTGTTACCGTTGGTGCCTTGAAGATGCTGTGGAATATGGTTGGAAAGTGGACTACTTGAAGTATATGGTGCGTACCTCGCTTATTTCGGGTGAGCCAGATTTGGCGATGAAATATATCCGAACCTTAAAGAAAACGCTCTTTTATCGAGGTTGGGCTGAGAAATATGAGAAGATGGCAAATAACCCGGAACTCATAGCTAAAGATCGGGAAATGGCAAGTATACTCCCTCTTTACCAATATAAAGATCAGCTTGATGGAGACAACTCATTGGTGGAGATTTATCTGCTTAATTATTTTGCCCATACTCATTTTGACTATAGCACACCTATGTTCGATGAGGCGGGTTTGATGTGTGCTCTTATTTTGAAGGATATTCCCACTTTTTGGAATAATTTCTTTTACTATGCAAATAGTCATAAGGAAAGTCGTATGCCAACCCATTATCAAGAGGCTGCATTGCTATACGGTAATTTGGAGAAGACTGTGGATATCAGCAAAATGCCTTTTGATAAGAAAGTAGAAGCGCGTTTTAGTGATTTTATGCGCTTTGCGCAGAAACATGCCGTTGAGAATGTTGAGCGTGACCCTAAAGCAAAAAAACTATTCTATGAGCGCTTTGGCGATACCTTTTGGTACTTTTATTTTTTTATTAGAGATGTAAAATCTTATTAATTCAATGATTATGCGTTGTAAATCAATATTATGTGTATTCTTTGGCGTAGCTCTTTTGGCCGGATGTACCGCCGCTGTACCTGAACATTATTCTGAAGCAGAAGTGTTGCCCATTATCTATCCTGCATATCGCGATATTACTATACCTTATAATATAGCTCCTCTCAATGTGGCTTACGAAATGGAGGGCGAAAATTTTATTACCGAGCTCAAGAGTGGAGAACATTCGCTTGTGATGAAAGGCAAGCAAACCGACTGGGATATGAGGAAATGGCATGATTTCTTAGCTTCAGCTAAAGGTCAGAAGGTAGAACTTAATGCTTACGCTCAGACAGACAAAGGGTGGGTGAAATATCGTCCAGTAATTTGGAACGTAGCTGAGGATCCTATAGATCCTTACATCTCGTATCGTATCATTGCTCCTTCGTACGTGACTTATGAAGAACTTAGTATTCGTCAGAGAGAATTGGCTACTTTTGATGAACAGATGATCTATAATAATATGCTGCAAAGCACAGATAAGGATGGACAATGCATCAATTGCCACTCGTATAAAAATTATAAGACGGATAATATGCAGTTTCATGCTCGTCAGCATAAGGGTGGAACATTGCTCGTTACTACTGATGGGGTGAAAAAGATTAATCTTAAGACCGATTCGACGATTTCGGCAGGAGTGTATCCCGCATGGCATCCTACGCATAATTATATTGCTTATTCGATTAATGATACGGGACAATCGTTCCATACCAAGAATAATAATAAGATTGAGGTGCAGGATCTTAGAAGTGATTTGATCCTTTATGATGTAGATCGTAACGAGGTGAGTTTTATAGAGCATGATACATTGGAGTGGGAGGTGTTCCCTACTTGGTCACCAGATGGTAAAATGCTCTATTATTGTTCTGCTCATATGGAAATTCAGGATTATTCGCAGCGTGAGCGTGAAATAATTGATCGTTATCAAGAATTTCAGTATAATATCTATCGCAAACCTTTTGACCCGGTAACGCAGGAGTTTGGCCCCTCTGAATTGGTGCTCGATGCAAAGGCGATGAATAGGAGTGCCACTTTTCCTCGAGTCTCTCCCGATGGACGTTATTTGCTCTTTGGTATGGGGGGATATGGATGTTTCCATATTTGGCATAAGGATGCAGACCTGTATGTGATGGATCTAGAAACCATGCAGTTGCACGATGTGACGGCCATGAATAGCGATGATGTGGAAAGCTATCATGCATGGTCTAGTAATGGGCGTTGGATACTCTTTACCTCGCGCAGAGATGATGGTGGGTATACGCGCCTTTATATAGCCTACTTTGACGAGCAGGGTAAAGTATATAAACCCTTCCTCTTGCCGCAACGTGATCCCTATTTTTATGCTGATTATTACAAAAGCTATAATGTTCCCGAATTTATGGTCGAACCAGTCACCATTACGCCACAAGAGTTTGCGCGCTACCTTGATGGAGAGGCACAGACTGTTGCCTTTCGGAGTCGAGGCGTAAAATAGTTAAAATAACGCTAAAAAGTTAAAATCTTTCTTAATGCTAAAAGAGTTTAGGATAAATTTGTTAGTCTAAGGAAAGATATTTACCTTTGCCCTAATAAATAGTTTGAATAATACTAACTAATATCTAAATATGAACAAGAAACACGTGTCAAAGGTAGGCAAGTACATAGGACTGGCTTGTCTGTTGTTTGTTTGTGCTACGTTCCAGTCTTGTCGCGATGAGTATTTTTTCGACGACACAGAACCGACTTTCGTGGGCTCAAGCATTTACGACTATCTTTACGAACAAGGTGAATTCAAGCATTTCTTGCAAGTAATTGAAGACCTCGATTACAAGGAAGTGCTGAGCAAGACTGGTAGTAAAACCCTCTTTGTCGCAAATGACAAAGCTTTCGAACAAGGTATTAAGGAAAATTGGGGATTTACTGATTATAGCCAGTTGACGTTGGCGCATAAGCGAATCATCCTTTATGGAGCCATGTTGGACAATGCTTATTTGTTGGAGATGTTGTCTAAGATGCAGTCTACAGGTGCGAATGCTGAGCCTATACCAGGTCAGTGTTTGCGTCGTGTAACTTCTGCATCAGTAACAGATACAGTCGGCTTGTTCGGCCCCAAGGATCTCCCTAAAAACAATAGTGCTTGGGAAGCCTTTGACTCTATCCGTTTGGCATTGGACGCCTCTCGTACAATGATGACTCACTTTATTGAGGACCAGTTGTATATGAAGAATATCAATGAACGAGATTTGCAATTGTTGGTCAATGATGCTACTGCTCGTTTGTCTGATATTTACATTTATGATAAGAAGGTTATCAGAGAAAAAAGTGACGTCACTTGTAAGAATGGTTATGTACACCAATTGAATGGCCTGCTCATTCCTCCCTCAAATATGGCGGAGGAGTTGCGTGTAAATGGTGATATGGCAATGCTTGAAACAGATCTTGCTCGTCTGGCATATTCCGATTCTACGACTTTGATATTTAGCCGTTTGTTGGATCGTTTCTCTGTGCCTAAACCTATTGATGATAATAGCGAATTTGCACAAAATTACAATCGTGTATATGGTGTAAGCGAAAAATTATACGAAAAGAAGTATTATACTGAAGGTACCTTTACTTCCTATACGGATGAAACTGGTGCTCATAATGCTTTGGGAACTCTCCTCTTTGATCCGGGTTGGAATGCGTACAAGGCTGGTTCTACGGATAAAGAACAGGATATGGCTGCTATTTTCGCTCCGTCTGATAAAGCTGTTGTAAAGTATTTTACAGAGGAATCTGGCCGTTCTTTGTTGGAACGTTATGCAAAAGGAATTGATAATATTATAGTGGCAATAGATAGTATACCGCTTGACATTATTCAACCCTTGGTGAGAAACCATATGCAGATGTCATTCAACTCTACCGTTCCTTCAAAGTTTGAGTATATAGTGGACGATGCACGTGATCCGATGAACGTGAACGTTGAGGATATTAATAAGATTATGTTGGCTAACAATGGAGTCGTTTATGTCATGGATACGGTGTATAGCCCTGCACGATACAATTCGGTAATTGCTCCTGTTATGTTGAACGACACAATGTCTATTTTCAATAAGGCAATTAAGGACTTGCAGTATGACAAATACTTGTTGTCTATGGGTAATAAATTTGGTCTTGTTGTAACCTCTGATAACGGCTTGGTATATTATAATCCTTATACAGAAATAAGGTATATGGACTATGAAAACAATGCGTTGGTATACGTAGATAAGGATGCTAAGGCGTATAAGTTGAAGGGTAGCATTCAAGGTGACGGTACTCTCGTGGTGAAAGCCCAGGAAGCGCAATATGATCGTAGCATGTATGATGCTACAACCAATACTTATGGAGAGTTAAAAGAATTGAAGGATAAGTTTGGCAATGTTGATAATCTGTTTAAGGAAATCCTGGAATACAACATTGTGTTGGGTGATATGAACTCTGAAAGTGATTGTGCTAGCCGTAGAAAGTATTATATGTCTAAGGGTTACGGTACAGTTAAAGTCGAGCGTGATGCTGAGGGTAAAGTAAGCCATATTGCTGGTGGTAGAGAACTTCAGTATGATGTCCTCGGTCTGTCAAAGGGTATTCCGGTGGTACAAGCTTATTCAATGACCAATGGACAGACATTCCATTTGGATGGTTCTATGATACAGCCACCCACGCAGACTGTTAGCGATGTGTTGTTTAATTCCGACTTCGCAGAATTTAGAAGTTTGTGCGAGCCCTCACGCGAGGTGTTGGAATATTTCTTGGGTGCTGAAAATACAAATCAAAAGGAATGGAACAAGTATACAGTGTTCTACGAACAGATTGCTAAGCATAATCTTGTGCGTATGTTTGATACATATCATTATACTGTATATGTTCCGACAGAAGATGCACTCCAACGTGCTTACGACCAAGGTCTGCTTACTTGGGATAGCTTGCTCGTGGAAATAGAGACATTTAGAACGGAAAAGCCAACAGCAAGTGCTGATGAGGTGCAGGCATTCAAAGATTCAATAAAGGCTGGTGCTGACCTTATTGCTAAATTCGTTCGCTATCACTTCCAGGATAACTCTGTATATGTTGATAATATCCCTCATTCTCTCGCTGTAGACAAGGGTGATATCGATGGTGATGGCTTGCGTGATTACGAGTATGAATACGAGGTATCGTATGAGACTTCTGCTTTTAATGAGGAGAGAAATAAGTTCTGTTCTGTATTAGTGAAGACTGAGGTAGATCCCGAGACAGGAGAAGAGACAATCTCTATCCGCGGTGATCTGGATGATAATAATCCTGATGCCAATGTATGCTATGTACTCAAGGAGAACGAGAATCGCCTTTATAATGTGATGGCACGTGAGATACAGTATAGTGGAGGAAATGTGAAGACTTCGTCATATGCTGTGGTTCATAAAATTAACAACTTCTTGGTTTACGGTGGTGTAGGTGGCATATATGATGCTGAAGAAGGTAAATTCATAAGATAAATATAAAATATTATGAAAGCATATAAATATTTTCTACTGACAGTCTTCTGTTTCATTGCATCGGCTGCTAAGCTTAGTGCGCAGCAGCGTATCTCTGGTCAAGTGAGTGATGCTATGGGACCTTTGATGATGGTTAATGTGGTTGAGGTAGACAAAGACGGCCGTTTTATCAACCATGCAACTACAGACTTTGATGGTAACTTCACTATGATTGTGAAGAATAACAAGAACAAGTTGAAGATTACTTACGTAGGTTTCCAGGACGAAATCTTGGAGATTGGTGATCGTACAGTCTTCAACGTAGTGATGAAGGATGAGAACTTGATTCAAGAGGTCGTTATTCAAGCTAAACCTCGTACGAATTCGGGTGGTCTTAACATTTTGGAACGTGAGGTTTCTGTGGCTAAGCAGACGTTCAAGATGAGCGAAATGGAAGGTCTCTCATTTGCTTCAGTGGATGAGGCTCTCCAGGGACAGATTGCGGGTCTTGATATTGTATTCAATTCTGGTGACCTAGGTTCTGGTACACAGATGCGTTTGCGTGGTACTTCTACCATTAATGGTAATCAAGAGCCTTTGATTGTTGTGAATGACAATATCTTTGAAATGCCTGACGGAGAGGATTTTGACTTTTCTACTGCTAACGAAGAAAAATTTGCTCAATTGTTGACTGTTAACCCTGAGGATATTGAGAGCATTGAGGTTCTTAAGGATGCTTCTGCATCGGCAATTTGGGGTTCTCGTGGTTCGAATGGTGTTATCATGATTAAGACCAAGCGTGGTTCACGTGGTAAGACCAAGGTAACCTATTCATATCGTTACTCCAACGCGTGGATTCCTAAAGGTCTGAATCTGCTCAATGGTCCTGACTATACGATGTTGCTTAAGGAAGAGCACTTTAATCCTACACAGAGTAGTGATGCCTCCGATGCTCCAGAGTTGGCTTATAAGCCAGAATTCTCAGAGTATGAGAACTTTAATAACGATACCGATTGGGTAAAGTTGGTGACAAAACATGGTCATACCCACGATCACAATATTTCACTTACCGGCGGTGGTGAGAAGGCTACATTCCGTATCTCTGGAGGTTATTATACTCAGAATGGTCAGGTTATCAAGCAGAATTTGGATCGTTTTACCACCCGTATGGCATTGGACTACTTCGTGTCTGACCGTATCAAGGTGTCTTCTGACTTCTCGTTGACTTATACCAACAATGACCAGAACTATGAAGGCCTTTTGGCTACAGCTCAGGTTATTATGCCTAATATGAGTGTTTTCTCTGAGTATCGCGATCCTAACGGTAATAGGGTAATTACAGATGACTATTATTTGATGCGTCAAGATGCGTGGAATAAGTTTGATGATAACCAAAAGAGTCTAGTGAACCCTGTTGCTATGGGTAACTTAGCTTGGAAGAACGAAAAGAGTTATCGTATCTCACCTCAGATTTCGTTGGATTATAAGTTGCTTGGTCTTGAACGTGATGAGCATCAGTTGAATTATTATGGTATGGTGTACATGGATGCAAGTACGTTGTCTAACTCTTCGTATCTTCCTGGTAGCTTGAGTAATAAGGGCTTCTCAGATAAGAGTTATAATGCTACTTGGATTAATGACTCTAAGTCTTTGTCATTCAATACACGTCATCGTTTGACCTTTACTCCTAAATTCAATAATGAAAATCACATGCTTACCATGATGGGGCAGTTTGAGATGAATGTGGGTAATGGTAATAGTCAGATGTCAAAGTCTTATGGTGTTCCTACTGGTATCACTAGTACTACTGCTGGTACTTTCTTGGATGATTGTAGCACCAGCACATGGCAGTGGCGTTCGGTCGGCATGGTTTTCTCTGCAGTGTATTCGTTCATGGAAGGTCGCTATAGTGCCACAGCAACACTTCGTCGAGATGGTAGCACAAAGTTCGGTTCGAAGAATCGTTGGGGTAACTTCCCTGGCTTGTCACTTCGTTGGAACATTATTGATGAGCCTTGGATGGAGTGGACTAAGGATAATCTAAAGTTAAGCATGCTCTCTTTCCGTCCAGGTTGGGGTATGACTGGTCAGCAGCCCGGAAGCGAGTACTTGTTCTATACTAAGTATAACAATACCGGTACATTCTTAGGTTCTTCAACTATAGCACAGGAAGGTCTTATGCTGAATGACCTTAAGTGGGCTAAGAAGATGGAGTATAACCTTGGTGCTGACTTCGGTTTCTTCAATGATAAGTTAACAGGAGGATTCAACTACTATGATAATACGACATCTGACCAGTTGATGAGTAATTATGCAATTCCTTCCTCAAATGGTTATTCAACCTTAGCATATAAGAATACAGGTTCTGTGCGTAACTATGGTTGGGAGTTGAATGTCAGTGGTAATAAATTCATTGAGATTGGTAAATTCTCTATTACAGCCTATGCCAATGTCGCACAAAACTTCAATACAATCTTGGAAATGGAAGAGAGTGTGTTGAATAGTGCTAATGCCGACTTTGACTATAAGAATGGTTCCTATCTGTCACGTATCCAGATTGGTAATCCCTTAGGTTCGGTTTATGGATTTAAGTATAAGGGAGTATATCATTACAATTACAATACCAACTGGAGCAAAGATAAATGGGCAGAAGCAAGAGTAAAGGCTCAAGCTGAAGGCTATGAACTGCATGATTTGTATCCTGTAGCTTGTGATGACCAAGGTAATACATTGTATGGCAGCGATGGAAAGCCCTTGCGTATGGTATACAACTATAAGGATGGTAAGGCCGAGTATCCTTTCCGTGGCGGTGATGCCATTTATGAGGATATCAACAAGGATGGTAATATTAATGAATTGGATATCGTATACCTTGGTAACTCTAACCCCAAATTGCAAGGAGGTTTCGGTGTGAAATTCCAATACAAGCGTATTACTTTGAATACTCAGTTTACCTATCGTTATGGTGTTGATGTAATCAATACTGCGCGTATGAATGTGGAAAATATGTATACTAATAACAACCAGAGTTATGCTGTAAACTGGCGTTGGAGAAAAGAGGGTGACGGTTTGGAGATTCCGTGCTTGCCTCGTGCCTTGTACAATACTGGTTTCAACTGGTTGGGAAGCGACCGTTACATTGAGGATGCTTCGTACCTTCGTATGTCATATTTACAGCTCTCATATTCTCTTGACCCCAATATCTTGAAGAAGTATGGTCTTAACCAGTTGTCATTGTCTGGTTCTGCTAATAACCTCTTTATCCTGTCTAAGTACACAGGTCTTGACCCTGAAATCGGATCTGATGGTTGGGGACGTGCGTTTGACAATTCGAAGACACCACGTTCGCGTTCGTTCACTTTGTCGTTGACTTTAGGATTCTAATCACGTAAATATATTAAGCTATGAATAACGATAAAAGAATAATCACTCGTATTGCCCGTGCCGCCAAGACTCTATTCTTGGTTAGTTTGGTGGGCATGACTTGCGCGTGTAACGATTTTCTTACCATTAGCCCAACAGACAAGATCGTGCTTGAGGACTTTTGGAAGAGCAAGGAAGATGTAGAAAGCGTCGTAGCGGAGAGCTATCGACTCATGACGCAGAAAGATTTCACGTATCGTCTTTTGGTATGGGGAGAGATGCGTGGCGATAATGTGAATGAAGGTAATGGTGTGCCTTCTGATGTGAAGAATATTTTGGAAGCAAACTTGTTGCCTTCCAACTCCTATGCAACATGGAATATATTCTATCAAATCATTAACAATTGTAATATCGTATTGAAGTATGCTCCGGGTGTCTTGGACGAAGATCCAGACTTTACCCAAGGTGATTTGGATGTTGTACGTGGAGAAATGTTGGCTATCCGTGCCTTGTGCCACTTCTATTTGGTGCGTGCATTCCGTGATATTCCTTTGCTTACTGAAGCAATGGTAGATAATAGCCAGAATCTTTATCAGGCACAGGTTACTCCTATCGTTGCTTTAGACCAGTGTTTGAATGATTTGTACGAGGCAGAAAACTTGGTGCTTACTTCAGGTAACTTCCCATTAACCTCTGGTAGCTATCGAAGAGACCAAAATAATAAAGGTCGAGTGACCAAAGATGCCGTACGTACAATGATTGCCGATGTACTATTATGGAAGGCTGC
Organism: Bacteroidaceae bacterium; assembly: GCA_045654565.1. GTDB lineage: Bacteria > Bacteroidota > Bacteroidia > Bacteroidales > Bacteroidaceae > UBA1189. The sequence goes on along the minus strand of JAZONP010000067.1, from coordinate 23,727 downwards.
ATTTGCTACATACAATGGAAAGGGCAATGGTGGTGCTGTAGCACAAGAGTGCTATGATGAGTGCATTAGGTATTGCGATATGGTAATCAATACTCGCATGAGCTATATCAAGGCAATTCAGAAAGATGAAAAATATAAGATGCCCAATGTTAGACTCAACGACTCACTCCCCTTGGTGTATCCGTTGACAACTAGTTATGAGGTTACAGGTACTCAAGTTAACAGATTCCCTCATCTCCCTTACGAGTATATGTTCGCTGAGGATTGTAATCATTTTTATGAGAGTATTTTTGAAATCCAACACGACAATATTTTGTCTTCGTTGGGTAATTTTGAGGTTCCTTATTTCTATGGTTGTGCCACTGATGATGCAAGACAGAATTTTACTCCAGGAGTATTGTCAGCGTCTTCATATTTGGCTTTGATAAAGGGTGGACTCTATGGACGAACAGACTTCCGCCGTGTCAACAATGTCCTTTCGCAAAAATCTGATGGTACAGAAGTGGATAAGTTTGGTATCATTAAGTACGGGCATTCTGGCGCCAAGGAGAATCGTGCAGATATGAAGGATACTGATAAGTATACCTTTGGTAAGATGTCTTATAAGTTTAATGAAAATAGTGATGCAAGTGGACGTTACTTCCGTTTGAATTATGTGAACTGGATTATCTATCGTATCTCTGATGTTCTGCTGATGAAGGCTGAAGCTTTGGCATTGCGTAATGGAAATGCTGATTTGGATGAAGCCTTTGATTTAGTTGCTGCCATATACAACCGTTCTCAGACCTTCTTCTATGATGAGGATGGCTTTATGGATGGAGTAGGTGAGCCTGGAGTAGATGCAATAAAGGAACCTAATGGAGCTGATAATATGTTGCTTCTTGTGTTGGAGGAACGTCAGCGTGAATTAGCTTTTGAAGGTAAGCGTTGGTTTGACCTTGTGCGTTATGCTTTATATACCAGCACTGATGGGACAACAAGCGAGTTGTTTGCAAAAACCAAGATGGTAGATAATAAGTATGCATCAAACCATGAACAGTATAAAGCAAAGATGGGTACGGTTAGTAGTCTCTTCTTCCCGATAGCCGAGCGTGAGATGAATACTAATCCTCTGTTGAAGCAGAATGAGGCATACAAGACAGAGAATAAGTATGAAAAGAACTAATGATTAATTGTAGTAGATTATGCAAACTAAATATCTTAAGACTGCGGTTCTTGGTTTGACCGCAATGATGGCACTAAACAGCTGTCGCGAGCAGATTGATGAGGGCGCACGCTTTACCTTTGTTGGAAATACTATTGCGACCTATCTACAGAGTGAGCCCGAGTGTAGTCACTTTGTGGAGATACTTACTCGCGGTGAGTGCATCGGTTTGATGAAGGCATATGGCCAATATACCTGTTTTGCTCCGAATAATGATGCGATAGAGCGATTCCTTATAGAACAGGATTCAATATATTGGGCTTCAGTAGCGAAGCATGAGAGTAATCCTGACATGTACAAAATTGTTGAGACGGGAATTCACTCGCCTAGATTGGAAGACCTTTCTGATGAAAAGTGTGGTGAAATTGCTCGTAACCATATTCTTCCCAAGATGTACTACGGTACAGATTTTACAGGTAACAGTATTGCGGATGCTAATATGAATGAGCGTGACCTCACACTGAGTATCATTGCTGAAGATGGTGAGCCTGTTGTCCTAATCAATAGTGAAGCTAAGGTTAAATGGGAAGAGGAAACCGAGAATGGTGTGGTGCATGTTCTTGAAGGAGTTGTTAATCCCTCGTCTTTGGATGTACCTACACTGTTGAATGATTATAGCTATTTCAGTTTGTTCATGGAGGCCTTGAATAAAACTGGTTATGCAGAGGTCTTGACTCAAATTTCAGATGGTAGTTACACTGAGGGTGATAAAATTGTGCAGAGTATCCGTGATAAGGAGATGGCTCCCTATCCTGCAAATAGACGTTATGGCTTTACTCTATTCTTGGAGTCTAATGACGTACTAAAGAAGGCTGGTGTGACCGATTTTACTTCTTTGGTAGAGATGTGTCGTAGAGAATATCCTGAGACGATGGATGTTTGGTCATGCGATGGGAATGAGGTTGCGAAGGTTGATCATAATGCCCCGTTGACAGATTGGCGTAATCCTGTGCATCAGTTTGTTGGATATCACATCCTTGATCGTAAGGTTTCCTATGAAAACCTGGTATGCTACAACATAAGCATAGAAGGTTTTGAATCCAAGAAAGATTTTCCTGAAACATCGGACCGTGTAGAATACTATATTACGATGAATAATCGTATATTGAAAGTAACTATGCCTCGTGCCGAAAAGAAAGAGGATATTTATTTGAACTTTGCTCCTGATGAAAAGGGGCAGAATATCAAGGTGTATTCTCCCAATGACTTCAAGAGATTGAATACAGAATTGTATAGTGAATATAATCCTGAGGCATTGAACGGTGCGCTCAATGTGATTGGAGATGTACTTCTCTATAAGGAAGAACTGATGAAGAGTTATGTGCTTAAGTGCATCATGAGATTTGACTGCTCTTCTCTTTTCTCAGAGTTGACCAATAATCGTATTCGTTGGAAAAAAGCTAGTAATTTGACTGGTGATGGAAGTGTGTTTATTCCTCACTACTATTGTGATCGTGTGAAAGTGTACGCTGATGATACTCGTTTGTATTATTTGGCTCCCCACTGGCAGTGGCATAACTATCAGGGTGATGAAATGATGGCACTTGGCTTGTTTGACTTTGCTTATCGTTTGCCGCCCGTTCCAGAGGGAACATATGAAATCCGTATGGGATATTCTGCCTCTCAATGGCGTCATGTCGTGCAAGTGTATTTGGATAATGAGGTGTCTGGATTGCCTATTGACCTTCGTGTTCTTGCTGATAATCCTAAGATTGGTTCGATTGCAGATAAGAATACCGCTGATAATGGCGTGACAAATGATAAGGATATGAAGAACCGTGGTTATTTGAAGGGTCCGACCTCTTTCCGTGATGATACAGAAACAGGTGTGGCTCGTGATAATCCAACAAACCTTCGTGTCGTTATTGCTACCAAACACCTTTCGGCTGGTTCGCACTGGTTGCGTTTTAAGAATGTAAACGAAACGGATAATGGTACAGCGCAGTTTATGCACGACTACTTTGAAATGGTCCCCATGGATTACTTGAAGGATGAGAGTATATCGTTAGAGGAAAAACGTAAATAATGGTTCTCTTAAAGAATTTACTTGGTATGAAAAGAAAATATATAAATGCTATTTTAGCTTGCGGCATGATGGTTTCACTTGCTGCATGTACCGATGTCTGGGAAGAACATTATCAGTCCAATCCAGCATTGAATGGAAGTGAGAGCCTTTGGGAACTTATTTCTAATGACCCTGAGTTAGATGACTTTGAGGCGGTGTTGCAGGCGACTGGTTATGATGAAATTTTGAAACAAAACCGCAGCTATACCGTTTGGGCGCCGATTAATCTCTCAGATGAACTTATGGCTTCGTTAGAAACGGCTAGTGACAGCCTTCTAGAAGTGTATCGTAAGGAGTATGTAGAGAACCATATTGCAGATTACAGTCAGGTGGCTGGTGGAATCCGCGACAAGGAGGATAAGAAGTCTTACAAGCGAGTAGTCGTACTCAATGGGAAGTCTTATCACTTCGAAGGAACCGTAGCGAATGCCTATTCGTTTGCAGGACAACCTTTGAAAGCATCAAACATTGTAGCTACCAATGGAGTTCTTCATAAATTGGATAAGATTGTTCCTTTCGCTGCGAATATTTGGGAGCAGATGGCTAAGGAGCCTTCAATAAGTTCTCTCTATGCTTTCTTGAATAAAGATACAAAGATTGAATTTAATGTGAATGCAAGTGTGCTTGGTCCTATCGTAGATGGTAAACAGACTTATTTGGACTCTGTATTCACGATAAAGAATCGTTGGATAGATTGGGGCGGTATTGGACGACTCAATATAGAGGATTCGACTTACACCATGTATGCTTTGACTAACAAAGCTTGGGAGGAGTTGTATGCAAAGGTGATAAGTTACTACAATTATCCTGAAGTTAAAGTTAAGGAAGAGTTAGGAGGAGAGTCGCTTAAAGTGGTTGCCGACTCGCTTGTAAGGGAGAAAATGTGTGAAAATTTAGTGTTCAGTAACACGGTTAATAAAAAGTTCTTCCAGGGAGAATGCGATACCTTGATTTCGACACGTTATAGCCGATTTATTAACAAAGGGCCGGATAGTAGAGAAGCTGATTCGTTGCATTTCGGCTGCTTGGAAGACAAGGAATTAGAGTTGAGTAATGGTACCCTCCATATCATTGATCAGGTGAACTACAAGCCTTGGACTTGGGGGTATGATACAATACGTGTTCAGGCTGAAAGTCTTAGAGATGGTGAAAATGTAGCGCAAGGTTCTGCCAATGCCAGTGAATCATTGTATGCTAATATGACGTTTGTTCCCGTTGATCGTGACCATGCTTTGTATGGACAAATTTCGGGTGGTGGAGTAACAGTATTCCAACCTAGATATGATCCGGCTAAGGATAAATCTAGACAGCCTAAATTTCACATTTATGCCAAGAATGTGTTATCGGCTAACTATAGAATTAGTGTAGTAATGGTTCCTGCTCATTTATTGGATCCAGAAGAGGCAAAATCTACTAAGAAGAATGTCTTCAATGCTTATATGGAGTGTATCAATAGTGAAGGAACTAAGGTGATTAAGAACCTTGTGCAGGGTAAGACTTATACTCCAGGTGAGAAGGTCGACACAATCGTGCTGGCAGAGAACTTTAAAATAGATTACTGTGAGGCAGATTACAAGGCTTTGACGGGTAAGGAACCTATAACACGTCTTGTGATTGAAACTCCTACGACATATTCAACTCGAACAAATACAACGGTATATCGTATCGACCAGGTTATGTTCGAACCAATAGAAGAAATTGAATAATATTCCTAGAACACAAAAAAGTTTAGACAATGAAAACGTATAAAAAACATTTGCAATCAGTTTTGGCTGTATTCGTACTCCTTTTTGTGTTGCCTGTAGGAATAGTTACAGCACAAACAGAGGGATCAGCAACAACTCAAACTGAGGAATTGGACGAAATTGTGGGTGAAGTTGTAGATGCTGCGACTAAAGAACCTCTTGCCGGTGTACGTGTAGAGGCTCTTGGTAACAATCGTTACACCGCAATGACCAAAGCTGATGGAACCTTCAGCATCAAGTTGCCCAAGCATGTGGTATCTCTTTATGTATCTACTCCGGGGTATGAGAGTGTTGTTATTAAGGCACGTCAGAAGGATGGTATCTCAATAGCCTTGTATGATGAAAAGTTTAGTTCATATGCGAAGAATGGATTTGACGTGGCATCATTTGGAGAGGCTATTGTCGATATGTCAACATCTACTACCCTAGAGACCGAGGTGCAAAAGCAGTTGGGTTCTCAAGTGCGTACAATCACACGCTCTGGTACAGTGGGTATCGGTAGTCTGTTGATGATGCAAGGTATCAATACGCTTAATACTTCAACTCAGCCACTCATCGTATTGGATGGTGTGATTCAGGATTTGCAGGATGGCTATTCGGCTATGCACGATGGTTTCTTCAATAATACCTTGGCTGCGATTGATGTAAACGATATCGAGAAGATTACTGTGCTCAATAATGCAACAGCTATTTATGGAGCAAAGGGAGGTAATGGCGTAATTCTGATTGATACCAAGCGTGGTCATAGTATGGCAACGCGAATTGATGCGCAGGCTTTTGCAAGTTTTACAACTGCGCCTCGTCTGCCTCAGATGATGAATGCGGATCAATATCGTATTTATGCGAACGAACTACTCAACGGCTCTAGCGTTGATGCATCCAAATTGCCTTTCTTATCTGACGATCAGAGCAGATATAACTATAATGTGTTCCATAATGAGACCGATTGGAGTGATTATGTCTATCGTAATGCATGGGCTCAAAACTATCGTGTAAACGTACAGGGTGGTGACGATGCTGCTATGTATAACTTCTCTTTGGGTTTTGCAGATGGTGCTAGTACAATCAAGAGCAATGATTTTAACCGTTTGAATATCCGATTCAATACGGATGTGAATCTTGCAAAAATCTTGAAGACCCGTTTTGATATCGCTTATAGCCGTGTTGTTCGCGACTTGCGTGATGATGGCATCCGTGAGGATATGACTGCCGGCCCTGTAGTATCTCCAGGTTTCTTGGCGCTTATCAAGTCTCCGTTCCTCTCTCCTTATGCTCATGATAATAGCGGAAACTTGACTGAGGCTTTAGCAGGTGCCGATACTTTTGCAAAGGGTATATATTCTACCAATGATAGTTATGCCAATCCTTTGTCTATCTTTAAGTATGCTGATGGTAACAATAAGAACAATCAGGAGTATACCGTATTCAATGTGACTGTTGCCCCTGAACTTACTTTGGGTAAAGGATGGACTATCTCTACTCTGTTCAACTATACATTGCATCGTACAAGTGAAAAGTACTTCCGTCCGATGACAGGTACACCTGAATTCTTTATATCTGGTCTTGGCCTCTCTGCAAGTGAGGTGCGTTCGTTCTTCTCTAAGGAGGAGGAACTCTATAGTGACACTCGCATCAATTGGGAGAAGAAGTTTGGGCATCACAACGTAAGCGCCTTCGGAGGTTTCCGCTTCTCTAACTTCGCTTACGATTCAAGTTATGCTTCATCTCACAATACTGGTAATGACAAGTTGCCCGATGTTACTACTGGTACGGGTAAGTATGCAAAGACTGACGGTGCGTATGACGTATGGCGTAATATGAGTTATTATGCGAACGTTGACTACAACTTCCGTCATAGATACTACTTGCAAGGTAGCTTGGCTGCTGAGACATCTTCACGTTTTGGCCGTCAGACTGAAGAGGGCATTAAGTTGGCTGGTGTGTGCTGGGGCCTCTTCCCCTCATTGCAGGCCGGTTGGTTGGCTTCGTCAGAACCTTTCTTCAATGTTGACTTGATTGACTATTTGAAGTTGACTGCTGGTGTCGATTGGTCTGGAAATGATAATATCAGCAATAGCGCAGCGTTCTGCTATCATGAGAATGTGCAGTATTCAAGTGCTTCTATGGGTTTGGTAATCGGTAACATCGAGAATCAGTCTATCCAGTGGGAGACAACCCGTCGAATCAACGTGGGCCTCGACATGATTGCGTTCAACAACCGTTTGCGCTTGACCGGAAACTTCTTCCATAATGTCACAGATAATTTGTTGACCATGAAGAAATTGGATCCTTTGGCTGGTATCGAATATGCATGGTCAAATGGAGGCTCGTTGAGCAATACCGGTGCTTATGCAAGTGCTAATGTTAAGGCTATAAATACCAAGAGTTGGAAATGGGAACTGGGAGCGAGTCTTGGTACATACAAGAATATTATCACCGACCTGCCAGACCAAACCATTGTTAATGAGAAATGGACGAAAAAGGATGGTGAACTTCGTGGATTCACTACGGATATTTATAATGGTACTGTCCTTACTGCTGTTGGTCAATCGGCAGGTGTCTTCTTCGGTTACGAAACTGATGGCGTTTTCGCTACTACAGCTGAAGCATGGGATGCAGAGAAGGGTGACTGGCGTTTGAAAACTCAGGATGTGACGACTGGTGTGGAGACTCCGCTCGAGGCTGGTGACGTGAAGTTTGTAGACCAAAATGGTGATGGCTTGATTAACTTGCATGACCGTGTTATCATCGGTAATCCTAATCCTGATATTTATGGTAATATCAGCAGCAACTTGATGTATAAGAACTTCTCGCTTAGCGCTACTTTCAACTACTCGTTGGGTAACGACGTGTATAACTACCAGCGTGCTTTGTTGGAGAGCGGAAGCAGTTTCTACAATCAGACTGTTGCTGTGACCAATCGTTGGAAGGTAGAGGGTCATGAGACAGATATTCCTAGGGCTACTTATGGTGACCCGAAGGGTAATAACCGCTTCTCGGATCGTTGGATTGAGGATGGCTCATATATCCGTTTGAAGGATGTGACACTCTCCTATAAGGTGCCTGTATCTGCATCATGGCTACAGGGACTTACCGTATGGGCTTCGGGTACAAACCTGTTGACTTTCTCAAAGTATTTGGGTAGCGATCCTGAGTTCTCATTCAGTAACAACGTGCTGTATCAAGGTATTGATAATGGACTGCTCGGACAAAGTCGCAGTTTCCATCTTGGCGTGAAGATTAACCTCTAATGAAAAACTGATAAAATGATAAAAACAATGAAAATCAAATCATGTATAGCGGCATTGTTGGCCGTCTTCACACTGGGAATGACTACCTCTTGTGAGGATATGTTTGATATCACATCGGACCGAGTTGTTTATGATCATGAGATCAACAGTACTGCCGACTCGGTATATACTACTCTGGGTGTACTACAGTGTATGCGTAAGGTTGCCGACCGTTACATCCTTTTAGGAGAGGTCCGTGGTGATATGGCAGAAATCACTGAACATACGAAGACGTCTCTTCGTAACTTGGCTAACTTTAACTTTGATGATGAGAATGAATATCTCAATGTAAGAGATTATTATGCAATCATCAACAACTGTAACTATGCGTTGGCCAAGATGGATACAACGTTGGCCATTAACAATCAGCGTGTGATGCTCGATGAGTATGCAGCTCTGCAAGGTATCCGTGCCTGGACTTATTTGCAGTTGGCCATCAACTATGGTGAGGTCCCTTACTATACTTATCCTGTTGTTACAGAGGCTGATGTAGAAAAGGCGTATGCCGAAGGAAAGAAAGATATCAAGGCCATTACCGAGGACCTTGCTCCTCGATTGATCCCTTATTTGGATTATGACCTTCCCGTTTTTGTGCAGACTCAGGGTGGTTATCCTATATTGCGATTGGTGCTTGCAGACTTATATCTCTGGAGTGGTGACTATGAGAATGCGGCGAAGTACTTGGAGGAGTACTTTATGAAGAATAAGAAGCGTTCTTACAGAGCGCAGGAAGGTGTGTATCTGGCAGTCCAACCGGGCTACTTCTCTCTGGGGGGTAAGTTCTTGACTTGGGATGGCGATGAGAGACTTCCTATGGTATATATTAATCCTCTTAGTGAAAGCTATAGTAGTGTCGGTAGTGACGAGAACTTATCTCATATCGAAATGGCTGTCTCAAGTGATGAAGGAATTATCTCAGAGGTATCTTCGTTGTTCTTTCCGCTTGGTGGCAAAGTCTCTTTGAACCCTTCTGCGGCTTGGAAAACACTCAGTAACCAACAAATGGTGTTCAAGTATGAAGAACTGAGAGATGGTAAGGATACGTTGTATCGTACCACTAAATTGGGTGATATGCGTTCTAAACATTATCAGAGTCTTAAGGTAATTATTGAAGATGGAATCACCGGTGAGACTGAGACGCTTACCCCTTATCATAAACATTCTGCAATGTATATCCAGATATATCGTCGTTCTATTGGCTACTTGCGTTGGGCCGAAGCTTTGAATGCATTAGCTAAGGAGCGTTATGCTGTTGCAGCCGACTCTGCTCAGTTCGCAGAAGCTCGTACTCTGGCTATTAACTCCTTCTATTTGATGAAGGATGCTTCTAAGGTGTTCTTCCCCGATAGCAGTGATGTTCAGAAGAAGTTCCAGTTTGCTGAGTCTACGTATAAGGAGGCGTTTACGGGAGTGCATTCTAGAGGTTGCGGTGATGTGGCACGTGACTCAATCTATTATGTGTTGGAGTCAGGAGTAGTTGCAAAGCGCTTGGGTAAGAGTGTTGCAGAACTGACTTTCAATGACACCATCGAATATATTGATAACCTCATTATCGATGAGTTGGCTTTGGAGAGCACTTTGGAAGGTAATCGTTTCGGTGACTTGATTCGTTTCGCTAAGCGCCGTCAGGCTTGGGGTGACGGAGAGTATCGTGACTTCCTGGCTAAGCGTGTAGCTGAAAGAGGTGTAAGTGAAGAAGAGCCGATGCGTGATGATGCGTTGTATAATAAGCTGAATGACTCGGAGGAGTATTGGTATCTCCCCTTCAAGTAATTGATAACGGATAAGGAAAGGCTGCTCCGAGCCAAACTCGGAAGCAGCCTTTTTTATTAAATAATTTTACGATAAGTTCCATTAGTTGTTTTATGAGAAATCGTTTATTCTTCTCTTTCTGTCTGCTGTTGATGACGTTGGTTATCAATGCCCAAAGTTTTACGGTAGTCATCGATGCTGGTCATGGAGGTAAGGATCCTGGTGCGGTGAGTGCTAATGGTAAAGTTCACGAGAAGGATATTACGCTTAATGTCGCACTCATGGTGGGTGAGAACATCGCAAAGAAGTATCCTGAGGTAAAGGTGCTCTATACGCGAAAGACTGATAAGTTTGTCGGACTCAATGATCGTGCACGTATAGCCAACAAGGCCAATGCGGACCTTTTTATTTCTATCCATGTGAATGCGGCTGAGAACCGTTCGGCCAAGGGTGCCGAGACCTATACGCTGGGTATAGAAGAAGCCCGTACTGAACGTAATCTTGAGATTGCCAAACGTGAGAATGGTGTAATCCTTTTGGAAGATAACCATGAGAAGACATACGCCAATTTTAATCCCAATTCACCAGAGAGTTATATCATTTTTGAGTATATGCAGAGTGAGTTTGTGAAGGAAAGTATACATATCGCTCAGTATGTGCAGGAGAATTTTGCAAACGATGCCAATAGGTTAGATCGCGGAGTGCGTCAAGCGGGCTTCTTGGTGCTTAATGCAACCTCTATGCCTAGCATTCTAGTAGAGTTGGGCTATATTAGTAATGCAGAGGAAGCTAAGTATTTAGCATCGGCAACGGCACAGAAGCGCCTAAGTGATTGCATCAGTAAGGCGTTCGATAAATATTATGCAGACTTGAAGCATCTGAGCGGTGAGACTTATTATGTTGCAACAGATTCTCAGGATGATGCAAGAGAGGAATCAAGCGATGCAGTTGTTCCTGCTTCTTCAACTACTGGTGAGACTGTTGCTTCTACAGTGAGAGAGAAGGCTCCTGTTTTCAAAGTGCAGTTCTTAACTTCGTCCAAGAAATTAAATAAGGGGGACGCAGCCTTTAAGGGCTTAAATCCAGTGTCTTTCTATTATGATAGGGGGCTTTATAAGTATACTTATGGAGAAACTGCCGATTATAATGAGATACTACGTATCAAGAGGAAGGTGAACGAGAAGTTTAAGGATGCTTTTGTCGTTGCTTTTATTGATGGTGAACGTATTGACACGCAGCAAGCTATTGCATTATTTAGGAAGCAGAATCCTTGAACTATTTAAAACGTTTAAAACGATAAATTATAAACAGGTTGATTATGAAGCGTTTCAGTAGAGAGATGAAAATCGGTGCGACATTTCTTGTCGGCATTGTAATGTTGTATGTGGGCGTGAATTTTCTGAAAGGTAACAATGTGTTTTCAAAGGATCGTACCTACTATACTATAGTAAGTAATGCGGGTGGAGTAGTGCCCTCATCGGTAATTACGACTAATGGCTATCAGGTGGGAACGGTGACTCGTGTGGCATATGACTTCGCTCATCCGAATCGTATTGTGTTGACATTGCGCGTGAGAGAGTCATTGCGCATACCTAAGGGGAGCCGTGCACTGCTTGTGAATTCATTACTTGGTGGAGTAAGTGTAGACCTTAAATTGTCTCAAGCTGCAGATTGTTATGCTGATGGTGACACCATAGCAAGTGGGATAGCCAGTGGTTTGACCGACGAAATTGAGAATGTCATGTTGCCACAGGTTAATGCACTTGTCCCTAAGGTGGATAGTCTGATTTCTGCTTTGACTATATTGGTGGCTAATCCTGCGTTGACCCAGTCCTTGAATAATGTAGAGAATCTTACTCATAAACTTAATTATACGGCGGATGAGTTGAATAAGCTCTTTCATAATGAATTACCACAATTACTAGGTAGTTTGCAAGGAGCTAGTGATAATGTCAAAGGTATCACTGAAAACTTGAGCACATTTGACTATGCTCAGACTCTTTCACGTGTGGATAGCGTATTGACTAATCTGCAAGCCTTGTCGACTGCTATGACGAGCAGTAACAGTAGCATTGGACTTCTGCTTAATGACACGACATTTTATAGTAACCTCAATGGGGTGTGTTCGAATGCCAATGCTCTTATTGAGGATGTAAAGGCCCATCCATCTCGCTATATCAATATCTCGGTATTCGGTAAGAAAACGGATAATTAAGTAAAATTGAAGCTGTCTGATATACAAAACGGACAGCTCTAATTTTCAAAATGGACGGCTCCGAAATAAATTTTTGAGCCGTCTGTTTTTTATGAAACAATATGTTTCACAACCGAGGCTATTCTGCTTGATTTCTGCAAATGGGATAATATGAGGGTGAGGACCACGTGGGAATGGATTGAGGCTCTGAAAAGGGCTGAAAAAAGGTGGATAAAGTGGAGTCTATGTGTGGTAAAATGATAGCTAAATTAGACTTTGTCTAAAATGCATGGGTTGGATTGAAATACAGGGTATAACGTGAAATGATGGTGTGGGGATGGTTAAGAATACTCTATATTTAAATAGGATGAATTCGGAATCGCTTATATATCAGCGTGTTTGATATATGCAAGTAAAAAAAAGAGTAAATAATACAAGAAAATGCAAATGGTTGAAAGTAAGCGCTTTTGAAAACTGGAAATAATCAAAGTGTAGAGGTCGTTTGAATATGCCGAATAAGTGATGTAACTTTGCATTCGTAGAAGTAGAAGAAAAAGAACAAAATCAATCATGACAGAGACGCAACTCGTAGAATTATGGGGAAAGTGCTTGGATGTTATCGCTGATAACATCCCTGAACCTGCATTCAAGACGTGGTTCGCTGCAACAAAGCCTGCATCTTATGCGAATAAGGTGCTGACGATATTTGTCCCCAGCCAATTTGTATACGAGCATATAGAAGAAAATTATGTAGACCTGTTGGGCGCCGTTATTTACCGGGTGTTTGGTGCGGGTACACAACTGAATTATCGTATACTGACTGATCGTCAGAATAAGCTTACCGTAGATCAAGTATCGGATAAGGCTCCAAACAAAACCGTGTTGGAACAGAAAAAGAGTGGAAACGAAACTCCTGAGTCTATCCCTGTGCCTGTGCAGGACCTTGATCCGATGTTGCGCAGCAACTATAGCTTTGAAAACTTTATCGAAGGCTTGAGTAATAGATTGCCTCGCGCTGCAGCAGAGAGTATAGCGATGAAACCTGGTAAGACAGTGTTTAATCCTCTATTCCTTTATGGCTCTTCGGGTGTGGGTAAGACGCATTTGGCTAATGCAATTGGCTTGAAGGTGAAGGAGCTCTATCCCGAAAAGCGTGTGCTCTACGTGTCAGCGCATTTGTTTAAGGTTCAATATACCGATTCGGTTCGTAAGAATACGGTCAATGACTTTATCAACTTCTATCAGAGCATTGATGTCCTTATTATTGATGATATACAAGAGTTTGTAGGCGTCGAAAAGACACAAAACACATTTTTCCATATTTTCAATCACTTGCATCAGAATGGCAAGCAGCTGATTATGACTTGCGATCGTCCTCCAGTGATGTTGCAGGGGATCGAGGAACGTCTTATAACGCGTTTTAAATGGGGACTTACAGCTGAGATTGAGAGACCCAATTTGGAACTTCGTCGCAGCATTTTGGCTGATAGAGTGCGTCGTGAAGGAATCTCTTTGGAGGAAAACGTACTAGAGTATATCGCTGAGCATGTAACAGATAGTGTACGTGAACTTGAGGGTATATTAATTTCTCTTCATGCTCATTCTGCGCTCTATGGTCGTGAGATTGACATGACGCTTGCTGAACGAGTTATTAGTAAGGCTGTGCGTATTGTCGAGAAAGAGCTGACGATAGAAGATATCGTGCACTCAACTTGTGAATATTACCACGTGAAGGATGAGAGCATATACGCATCCTCGCGTAAGCGCGATATCGTATTGGCACGCCAGGTGTCAATGTATCTTGCTCACAAACATCTCCCCAATTTGTCTTTGGCTCGTATTGGGCAATGTATTGGCTCAAAGGATCACTCTACAGTGTTGCATGCTTGCCGTACTATTGAGGACCAGCTCGAAGTGAACAAGGTGGTAGAAGTGGCCATTGATGAAATTGAGGCCAAGTTGAAAGCGCGGTAAATTTATCTTATTTTATATATTGTGTTATTAACCTCATGCGGATGATTTCGTATGGGGTTTATTGTTTGTGGTTGTTTGTTGCTGGTTAGCGGTTGGTTTCTATGGTTGTGTGTTTTGGGAAACTTTGCCTTCTTTGTTAAAATGTAACTTGCAGATAATGAGTGTTGATTGTTTTTGTTTTGGGAAACTTTTGTTTTTCTTTGATTTTCATTCTTGGAAAATTTGGTCAATACGGAAAGGTTGTGTAACTTTGCAGAGGTTTGTTCTAAAGGATTCTACTTCTACAATTATTGACTCTTTTGAACAACGATCAAAACTTTAGAAATACAGTGGAACAGAAAACTTACACGTTTGAAGAAGCGCAGAGTGCTACACTTGAATATTTTGGTGGCGATGCGCTTGCGGCCAGGGTTTGGGCCAACAAGTATGCCATGAAGGACTCTGCGGGAAACATCTATGAGGAGACACCGCGAGATATGCATTGGCGTATCGCGAATGAAATTGCTCGCGTAGAGGCAAAGTATCCCAATGCATTGTCGTCACAGCAGTTGTTTGACTTACTTGATCATTTCAAGTACATCGTGCCACAGGGTAGCCCTATGACTGGTATCGGAAACAATCATCAGATTGCTTCACTCTCTAATTGCTTTGTTATTGGAATGGATGGTAATGCCGACTCATATGGTGCTATTATCCGTATTGATGAGGAGCAAGTGCAGCTTATGAAGCGTCGTGGTGGTGTTGGTCATGACCTTTCTCATATCCGTCCCAAAGGCTCGCCCGTAAAGAACTCTGCCTTGACTTCTACAGGTCTTGTGCCTTTTATGGAGCGTTATTCAAATTCTACTCGCGAGGTGGCTCAGGATGGTCGTCGTGGTGCTTTGATGCTCAGTGTGTCTATCAAACATCCTGATTCGGAGTCTTTTATTGACGCTAAGATGACTGAAGGGAAGGTTACGGGTGCTAACGTGTCTGTAAAAATGGATGATGACTTCATGCGTGCCGCAGTGGAGGGAAAGACCTATATGCAGAAATATCCCATTGATAGCACCGAACCTCTCTACACTAAGGAGGTAAACGCATCAGAACTTTGGAAAAAGATTGTGCACAATGCATGGAAGAGTGCCGAGCCTGGTGTACTCTTCTGGGATACGATTATTCGTGAGTCGGTGCCCGACTGCTATGCCGACCTCGGCTTCAAAACTGTGTCTACCAATCCTTGCGGTGAGATACCTCTCTGTCCCTATGATTCATGCCGTTTGTTGGCGTTGAATCTCTATTCATACGTGGTTAATCCGTTCACTGCCGAGGCATACTTTGACTTCGAGCTTTTCAAGAAGCACGTAGGTATTGCTCAGCGCATTATGGATGATATCATCGACTTGGAGATCGAGAAGATTGAGGCTATTATGGCGAAGATCGAGAGCGATCCTGAGAGTGAGGAGGTAAAAGGAGCTGAGCGTACCTTGTGGCAGAAGATTATGGATAAGAGTACCATGGGTCGTCGTACAGGTGTGGGTATTACCGCAGAGGGTGATATGCTCGCAGCTATGGGACTTCGCTACGGAACCGACGAAGCTACAGATTTTTCGGAGATGGTGCACCGTACTATCGCTGTAGAAGCTTATCGCTCATCTGTTCAGATGGCTAAGGAGCGTGGCGCTTTCAAGGTCTACGATTGTGAACGTGAGAAGAATAACCCCTTCATTAATCGTTTGAAGGAAGCTGATCCCGCTCTTTATGATGAGATGAAGCAGCATGGTCGACGTAATATTGCTTGCTTGACTATTGCTCCCACAGGAACGGTGAGTCTAATGACGCAGACCACTTCTGGTATTGAACCTGTGTTCTTGCCCGTATATAAGCGCCGCCGCAAGGTGAATCCTAATGATCCTGATGTTCATGTGGATTTTGTGGATGAAACTGGCGATGCATTCGAGGAGTTCATCGTATATCACCCCAAGTTTATGACCTGGATGGAGGCTAAGGGTTATGACACTACCAAGCGCTATACTCAGGCGGAGATTGATACGATGGTTGCAGAGAGCCCCTACCACAAGGCTACAGCTAATGATATTGATTGGCTGAAAAAGGTTCAGATGCAGGGTCGTATTCAGAAGTGGGTAGACCATAGCATTAGTGTGACTATCAATTTGCCTGCTGACGTTAGTGAGGAACTTGTGAACGATCTTTACGTAGAGGCTTGGAGATGTGGATGTAAAGGTTGTACAGTATATCGTGATGGCTCTCGTAGTGGTGTGCTTGTGTCTGCAGATAACAAGAAGAAGGGTGCTGATGGCAAACCTGTAGAGGAGCCGTGCACGTGTAAGCCTCCTGTAGTTGTCGAGACCCGTCCTCGCGTGCTCGAAGCTGAAGTGGTTCGCTTCCAGAATAATAAGGAAAAATGGGTGGCATTCGTGGGCTTGCTTGAAGGTCGTCCCTATGAGATCTTTACTGGTTTGGCTGACGATGAGGAGGGTATCCTTCTTCCCAAGTCAGTGACCAGCGGTTACATCATCAAGAATGTGGACGAGAATGGCGTGAAGCGCTACGACTTCCAGTTCAGTAACAAGCGTGGTTACAAGACTACGATTGAGGGCTTGTCTGAGAAGTTTGATAAGGAGTACTGGAACTATGCAAAGCTAATCTCTGGTGTGCTTCGTTATCGTATGCCTATCGAGCAAGTGATCAAGTTGGTTGGTTCATTGCAACTCGACAGTGAGAGTATCAATACCTGGAAAGTGGGCGTAGAACGTGCTTTGAAGAAATATGTGCAAGATGGTACGGCTGCCAAGGGTCAGGTTTGCCCTAACTGTGGTCAGGAGACATTGGTATACCAGGAGGGATGCCTCATTTGTACCAATTGTGGCACCAGCCGTTGCGGATAATAGCTAAAATCTTTTTCTTTTACATATGCGAGAAAGGGAATCGCTCATGCTGTTGAGGATTCCCTTTCCATTTTTTTTTAATATTTGCAAATGATGAAATATACCCTAACTAAAGCTCAGATAGAACTGCGTGGACTTGTGTTTTTTGCTTATCATGGCGTGCTCCCTGCTGAGCGTGAACGAGGCAACACCTTTGTCGTTGATTTGTCGTTAGATGCAGATGTGGAACGTGCTGTTTACACTGACGACCTTCATGATACGGTCAACTATGCAGAGGTTTATGAGGTGGTGAAGCGAGAAATGGATGTGCCCTCATTCTTGCTGGAGCATGTGTGTGGCCGCATCGCAACGGCTTTGCTTGATACTTTTCCGGCTTTATCTTGTGTGTGTGTAGAAGTGGTCAAGAAGAATCCTCCGATTGAGGATGCCGGTAAGTGCGAGTCGGCTGTTAAATTGGTGCTTACTCGATAGGGTCGGGGAGTTATTGCTCTTTCTCGTATTCTTGAGGAATGCGGAATGCGGTGTATAGTTCGACTATGCATCCGACGAGCATGCATGGTATCCATTCGTTATGCTTGCAGGTGAGCATTAATATGCCAGTAAGCATTAGGGCAATTGCGCCAAGTATTTGTTGTCGGCGTAGTCGGATTAGGACGAGGTTTTTGCCTGTGTAGCGATCAAGCATCTGCATAGCGCTAAACATGAACGATCCAATGATGTAGATGTAGGGTGCCCACGCCCATCGGGTGATGTACAGGGAGGCGCCTACGACTAAAAGGATTCCTCCGATGATATAGATTATTGATTGTATCTTTTTCATTATTCAATAATAAAAACTTCTTCGTTGGGGAGGTGCATGCCATATTTCTCTCGGGCAATATGCTCAAGATTGTTGCTGTCATTAGCCAATTCCAATAGGCCTTGTACGCTTTGGTCACGCATCTGGGTGTAGTGCTCGATCTCCTTCTTCAATTCGCGTATCTGACGTTGATGCCCCAAACGCTTTAGTAGATTGTTCTGGTCAAATATACATATTATCAGTAGAAAACCAATAATTGTTATGGCATACTTGTACCTCCCGATAGCACTCCATATCTCTCTTATTTTGCCCATGTCAATCTTCTTTATTTCTTGATGCAAAGGTAAGAGTTTTAATTGGAAAAAATCAAAAACAGTTTTGGTTTTTCGCTTTCTTTGCGGTTATTAATCAAACTGCTCTTCGGAAATATTCAAATAAATTTGATATTTCTCTTCGCATGCACTAAATTTGCATTCTATCTGAATGAATCATAGTCAATGGAAAACTTTATAGTATCGGCTCGTAAATACCGTCCCTCTACGTTTGATACCGTGGTGGGTCAGAAGTCGCTCATCGTGACGCTTAAAAATGCCATCCTTACAGGGAAATTGGCACATGCTTATCTCTTCTGTGGGCCTCGTGGTGTGGGAAAAACTACTTGTGCGCGTATCTTCGCCAAATCAATCAATTGTGAACATCTCACTCCCGAGGGAGAAGCTTGTAACGAGTGCGAATCATGTCGTGCATTCAATGAGCAGCGTTCCTATAATATCCATGAGCTTGATGCTGCGTCGAACAATTCGGTGGATGATATTCGCGAACTCATTGACCAGGTGCGCATACCGCCTCAGATTGGCCGATACAAGGTGTTCATCATTGACGAGGTACACATGCTCTCGACGCAGGCTTTCAATGCATTCCTCAAGACGTTGGAGGAACCTCCGCGTCATGCAATCTTTATCCTCGCAACTACGGAGCGCCATAAGGTGCTGCCTACCATCCTTTCGCGTTGTCAGATCTATGACTTTACCCGTATCGAGCTGAGCGACATCGTGGAACATCTGGCTAAGGTGGCAGCTAAGGAGGGTGTCACCGCAGAAGACGCGGCGTTGCATACTATCGCTCAGAAGGCCGATGGAGGTATGCGTGATGCACTCTCACTCTTTGATCAGATGGTGAGCTATACGCAAGGCAATGTGACCTACAAGGGAGTTATCGGTAGTCTCAATATTTTAGATTACGACTACTACTTCCGCTTCACTGACCTCTTCATTGAGCACAAGATCAGCGAGACGATGCTCCTCTTTGATGAGGTGTTGCGCCGTGGGTTTGATGGAGGAAATTTCATCACCAATCTTACCGCACATCTGCGTGATTTACTCGTAAGTCGTGAGGCGGCTACGCTTCCTTTGCTCGAGGTGAGTCACGATGTGCGTGAACGTTATCGCGAACAAGCACAGAAGTGCAACGAGCGATTCTTGATTCATGCGATCAAGTTATGTAATGATTGTGACCTCAACTACCGTGTCAGCAAGAATAAGCGTTTGCTTGTAGAACTCACGCTCATTCAGTTGGCGCAACTCACGGGCGAGGCAGATGAGGTGGGCTCGGGGCGTAGCCCCAAACGACTTAAACCCCTCTTCCAAAAGGCGGTAGCTGCCGCCTCAGCGAACCAGCCGAATAATAGTAAGCCGGTTCCCTCCACTGTGCAGCAACAGCCGAATGCTGTGTCTGCAAGTGAATCTAGCAGCGCCATTCCATCCGCGTCCGTATTGCCTTCTGCAAATGCTCAAAGTACTCGTCCCGCGTCTACATTCAAGCGTCCCGGTTTCTCTATTCGAGGACGGGTGAACGATTCTGTGGATGCTCCTCAGAGCGGTAATTGTGCCCCTGTAGCAAGTACTTCTGTCGCCTCTCAGCCTGTTGGGGATCTGCCAGTCTCGGAGGATGGAGTGCGTATTTGCTGGAAGCAGTTTGCCACGAGTCTTCCCAAGGAGGAATCTGCATTATCTGGACGTCTGCTTAGTATTCGTCCTGCGCTAAGTGATGGTTCTGTGATAAAAGTCAGCGTTGACAACCATATGGTGGCAACGGATATCTCGAGGATGCGTCCTCAGATAGAGGAGTTTCTGCGTCAGCAACTGCAGAATAAGACATTGTCAATAGCAGTGGCTATTGAGGAGACGCAATCTACCCACAAGATATATAGCCGCGTTGAACAGTTTCAGATTCTCGAACAACGCAATCCGGCTCTTCAAAGAATGCGAGAGGCTCTGGATTTAGATCTGAGCTAAGCTCTCATTGATTTGTTCGATGTAACCTAATACCTCGTTTCTGCCGAGGCCCTTCTCTGATGAGGTGACAAAATGTGGCGGCAGTTCTTCCCATTGCTCCGATAGGCGTGCGAGATAGCGCTCCACATTCTCGCGTTGGCGTTGCAGCCCCAGTTTGTCGGCCTTGGTGAAGATGATGGAAAAGGGCACACCATTCTCGCCTAGCCACTCGATGAATTCGAGGTCGATGGCCAGTGGCTCGTGGCGTATGTCGATGAGGAGGAAGAGGTTAGTCATCTGCTCGCGTCCGAGGATATAGCTTTCAATCATCTGTGTCAGCTTGTCCTTAGCTTTCTTTCCGCGTTGGGCATAGCCATAACCGGGAAGGTCCACGAGGTACCACGCCTTGTTTATCATGAAGTGGTTGATGAGCATCGTCTTGCCCGGTGTGGCCGATGTCATGGCCAGCTTGGGCTTGCGGGTGAGCATGTTGATGAGGCTCGACTTGCCTACGTTGGAGCGGCCGATGAAGGCATACTCGGGCAGTCCTGTCTGTGGACAGCGGTCTATGCGGGTGTTGCTAATGACAAATTCAGCACTTTTGATTTCCATGTTCCTTGTATGTTTTTTGTTTCTTGTGTCATTCTGAGCGAAGAGAGGGATCTCGCAGAGTCTCTTGAGAGAAGGTACTCCTCGGGGAAACTAAAGTTTCCTTCGTCGCAACCGACGCTATCATACCGCGTCGGCCCAGCGCGGGATCCTTGCTTTTCCCCTTCGGGTCAGCGACCTAAAGGTTCACTGCGTTCAGGATGACAGACTATTTTATTCTTTTTATAAATTCGGCGGCAGCCTCGGCACATCGTTCGCCATCGATACCGGCCGACACGATGCCTCCAGCATAGCCGGCACCCTCACCGCAGGGGAAGAGTCCGCCGACGGTGACGTGCTGCAGTGTCTCGCGGTCGCGGATGATGCGCACAGGAGCCGAGGTGCGGGTCTCCATGCCTATCACCGTGGCCTCGTTGGTGAGGAATCCGCGCGAGGTGCGTCCGAAGTGCTCGAACCCTTTCTGTAGTCGGTTGCAGATGAACTCCGGCATCCAGAAGTGGAGTGGGGAGGAGATGAGTCCGGGCGAGTAGGATGATGCGGGAAGGTCATACGATAGTTTCTTTCTCGTGAAGTCCACCATGCGCTGAGCCGGTGCCGTCTGTCGGCGATTGCCTTGCATCCAGCACTGGCGTTCCAGTTCCTCCTGGAAGTGCATCATGCTTAACGGATGGCTTGCTCCCTCTCCTTGGGAGAGGGTAGGGGTGAGGCCTCCTAAGTCCTCCACTCGTATCTCCACCACCATGCCCGAGTTGCTCCAGCGCGAGCCGCGATGCGAGGCCGACATGCCGTTCACCACGATTTGCTCGGGGCCGCTGGCGGCAGGCACTACGGCACCTCCGGGGCACATGCAGAAGCTGTACACGCCGCGTCCGTCGACCTGTGTGACGAAACTATACTCGGCGGCAGGCAGATACTTGCCGCGTCCGTTCTTGTTGTGGTATTGTATCTGGTCGATCAATTCCGAGGGGTGCTCCAGGCGTACTCCCACGGCGATACCCTTAGCTTCGATGTCGATGCCCGAGGCGTAGAGGTGTCGATATACGTCGCGTGCCGAGTGTCCTGTGGCGAGGATGACGGGGCCGCGGAAGGTGCGTCCTGTGTTCGTCTCGATGCCCACCACTTGGTTCTTCTCCACGATGAGGCGATCCATGCGCGTCTCGAAGTGCACCTCGCCGCCTGAGCGGCGTATGGTCTCTCGCATGTTCTCGATCACGCGGGGCAACTTATCCGTCCCGATGTGGGGGTGCGCATCGCTCAGGATGGTCGTCGATGCGCCATGCTGGCAGAAGACGTTGAGTATCTTCTCCACATTGCCGCGTTTCTTGCTGCGGGTGTAGAGCTTTCCGTCCGAGTAGGCCCCTGCGCCGCCCTCACCGAAGCTGTAGTTGCTCTCGGGGTCCACGGCATGCTCGCGCGAGATGCGTGCGATGTCGCGTTTGCGGGCATGCACATCCTTGCCTCGCTCTACCACGATGGGGCGGCATCCCAGCTCGATGAGGCGCAGCGCTGCGAAGAGTCCGCCCGGGCCTGCCCCTACGACAATCACCTCGGGGCCCTCGTCTACCATGGGGTAGTAGGTCTCGGTGTATTCGTCATCGGTGGGGAGCTCGTTGATATAGAGGCGTACGGTGAGGTTGACGAGGATGGTGCGCTGGCGTGCATCGATGCTGCGCTTCAGTGTGCGCACGGCTTTGATGGTACGTGCATCGAGCCCCTTCTCACGAGCCACATATTGCTTTATGCTCTGCTCGCTGGCTGCCTGTTCGGGCAGAATACGGAGTTGTAGTTCTTGAATCATGCTACTTCGTTGTGCTTATTACTGACAAAGGTAATAGATAAAGCAATAAGATTAAAGAGAAACGGTCGGAAATAATATAAAATGTATACCTTTGAGGCTTCCTCGAAGATATTGGTAATAATATAGATGTTACCCAATCCATGTATTTTCGCGTTAGTAACTCTTAGTTTTCCTCCTTCGCACCTCAGCAGAGATTAAGCAAGCTTATCTTTGCTCTCGGTTTGGCGTCGGTTGTCATCCAGAACGAAGTGAAGGATCTCTCAAACGTCTCTTGCTAAGTCCCAGCGCGGGATCCTTCACGTTCGTTCAGGATGACAAGACTCTCCGGGTAAACTGCTATATTATCTCCTTGGTAATAATATAGATGTTACCCAAAACTTTATTTTGTCATTCTGAACGCAGTGAAGAATCTCGCAAATGTCTCTTGCCATGTCCCAGAGCGGGATCCTTGCTTTTCCCCTTCGGGCCAGCGACCTAAAGGTTCGCGTTGCTCAGGATGACAGAGGCCTCTGGGTAAACTTCTATATTATCCCTCGAAGATATTTTGCACTTGCTGTGAAATATTCAAGCAAGCTTGATATTATTTCGCTCGTTTTGTATATCTTTGCGACTCATAAACGGCATAAACTGATGTGCTGGTAGATGATAGGTATTAATTTAAACACGACATAAACGACTATGTATACCGTAGTAAGCAAACAACAGTTTTCAGAGAAGGTATTCAAACTTGAGATTACCGCTCCCCTCATTGCGCGTTCACGCAAGGCGGGTCACTTCGTTATAGTACGCCTCGGCGAGAAGGGCGAGCGTGTGCCCCTCACCATTGCCGGTGCCGACATCGAGAAGGGCACCATCACCCTCGTCATCCAGAAGGTGGGTCACTCATCGACCCAGATCTGCGACCTCAACGTGGGCGACCAGATTGCCGACATCGTAGGTCCTCTCGGTCAGGCTACCCACATCGACAACTTCGGCACCGTAGTATGTGCCGGTGGTGGTGTTGGTGTAGCGCCCATGCTCCCCATCATCCAGGCCTTGAAGGCTGCTGGCAACCGCGTCATCTCGGTGCTCGCCGGTCGTTCTAAGGACCTCATCATCCTCGAGGAGGAGGTGCGCAAGAGTTCCGACGAGGTGGT
>JAZONP010000066.1:0-10021 GCA_045654565.1 Bacteroidaceae bacterium | reverse complement strand
GGCGTTGACGGATTCGAACCGCCGACCCTCTGCTTGTAAGGCAGATGCTCTGAACCAGCTGAGCTAAACGCCCGAAAGCCTCCATCGTTCTGAAAAGCGCTGCAAAGGTAGGGCTTTTTCTGATAACTGCAAAGAAAAATGGAAAAATATTTAGATTTTCTGTATGATTTTTCGCTTTTCGTAGCAAAAAGACATCATAGAAGCAGGGATACTCCTAGAAATAGGCTGTCATTCTGAGTAGCGTAGAATCTACAAGAATCATAACGATGAGATTCTTCGCTCTGCTCAGAATGACAAATAAGGGTTAGATTTTTCTTTTAAGATGATCACATGGTCTGGATGATCACACGACGATTATATGAGGCAGGATTCAAGGTAGAAACGCCACCCATACCCTCGACTGTTAAGTTGGCTTTGTTCACACCCATCTTGATGAGTTCGTTGGCAATGGCTTGTGCACGATGGAGCGACAAGGTCTGGTTATACTTAGCATTACCCGTAGCGCTGTCGGCATAGCCTGTGATACGAAGTTTCACGTTATCCTGTTTGACCATATCTGCAATGGCCTTGAGGTTGACGAGTTCCTCCTGAGACACCATCTTGGTAGAGTTGAGGTAGAAGAACACAGACTGGGGTGCTAAGGTGTGATCGTTAATCACCTTTTCCTTGACGATTTCCTTAGGTTTTTGGGCCAGTTGGTTGCGGAGTACACGATTGCTGTTCTGCTCCTGAGCAAGGGCCTCATTAAGGGCGGCAATCTCGGCAGCATTCATCATGACAAGGGCACTGATGTCAGGACTATTGTTCCAGGTGTTGCCACCGATGTTATAGGTGATACCGGCAGTGAGCGAGAAGAGGTCATCAAAGCCACGCTTGGTGGTAAATACGCCGTCCATATCCTTCTCGGCAAGCAGAGCTCCCATCTCAAGATTGACCGTCCAGGAGTCGGTGATGCGGAAGGTGTTCAAGAGACCGACGTTGAAGCCAAACGAGTAATTGTTGAGGTCGAACCCTCGCACGCCACCCATACCAACGTAAGGCACCAGGTTGTAGATTCGATCGGGATTATAACCCATAATCATATTGGTCACACTCATCATGGCATCAATATGAAGGTTCATGTAATCCAACTTCTCATTATAGCCCTGGAATGTTGTTCCATTATATGCCAATCGCATACCCATGCCAGGGGTGAACCATTTGCCGACATAGGCTAAACCCGAGAATGTGATACGATCCTTAAAGTCCTGCGAACCTGTAGGGCTGAGGTAAGAGAACTGAGCACCAGCATTCAGTGACACAAACCAGTTGTCCCAAAAGCCATTCGTCTCTACGCTGTACTTCGAAACAGGGATTTCTGCAACTTCTACCACTCGGGTTACTTGAGCATTGGCGGCAGGGACAGACAACATGCCGACCATAGCCATCAGGTAAAATACTTTTTTCATACGGTTAGGTTTTTTAGTTTACCATAAAAGATCTAATACACCCAAATAACACCACACACAAGTTTTTGTTTATCACAACATCGCAAACCCTTCGGCTAATCCCATGCACAAAAAGAGGGGCACCTATGCGACCCTCTCATACTAAATAATCATGACGTAGACTAACGGAACATTCTCTCCACTTCGCTATCTTCAAGATTCACATACGTCTTCTTTCCGTCGGGAGTATAGTTAGGTATTTCGCACATAAAAAGTTTCTCCACGATATCTCCCATTTCAACAATCGAAAGCACCTCGCCCACTACTATAGCAGCAGAGCGGGCCATAGTCAGTGCCATGCCATGATGCATCTCCTCTTTCGACACACCACCCTTCTCCATTGCGCTGGCGAGTATATCGGACACCAACTGAGAAGGATTAAGGCCTGCGACTCCATCGGGAACACCTTGTATGGCAAACGAGCCTCCGCCCATATTACTGATATCGAATCCCAAGCGCGAAAAGTCGTCAAGCAAAGACTCCATGGCAGAAGCCTGCAGAGCCGAGAGCTCTAACATCTCAGGAAAGAGCATACCCTGAGACATCGTGGTCTGCTCGCCCAACTGCCTGAGATAACGTTCAAAAAGAATGCGAACATGAGCCCTATGCTGATCGACCAACAACAACCCTAACTTCGTAGAAGCCACAATATACCGTCCTCTGTATTGAAAGCAATCCGTGCACCTACACTGTACTGAGCCTTCTTCTTCAAACAGCGACTCATCTCGAGGCGTATCAACACTGGACATACCACTTGTGACATCCCAAGGCAGGTCCTCTTCTGGAAGAGCGTCAAACTTTATCTGACGGCCTACCTGTGAGCCTTCTACCCCTCTGTAGAGTTCATCCCAATTTGTAGATGGACGATTATAACCCTCAAACGATTGACTCTGCTTGAATGGATTGTAGTTGGTATCTACAATGGGTCTGGGCGGAGGAGGCAAGGTTTCACCTGACGAGAACACAGGGATTTCAGGGCAGTCAGCGACATCAAAGTCGATAGACGGCGCCATATTGCTACGTCCCAACACCTCTCGCACTGAAGCCATCAAGATTTGCCAAATGGCCTGCTCGTCCTCAAACTTGATTTCTGTCTTCGTAGGATGAATATTCACATCTATCCGTGAGGGGTCAACAGTGAAGTACAGGAAATAAGGTACCTGCTCTGTCGCAGGAATCAGATGAGCATATGCCTCCATCACGGCCTTATGAAAATAGGGATGACGCATGTAGCGGCCATTGACAAAGAAGAAGCAATGAGCCCCCTTCTTTCGTGAGCTTTCAGGCACACCCACACAGCCCCTTATACCAACAATGGTCGTATCTACCTCGACAGACAGCAACTCCTGCCCCAATTTCTTCCCAAACAGATGTTGTATACGTTGACGCAAGGTCGCTTGCTGTACATTGATTAGCTCTACCTCATTGTGATATAATGAGAAAGCAATCTCGGGGTTCACCAAAGCGATACGCTCGATCTCGGCAATCACATTGTTCAACTCAGTCTGATTCGACTTCAAGAACTTACGACGCGCAGGAACGTTGAAAAAGAGATTCTTCACTTGGAAATTGGTTCCTACAGGACACATATCCACGTCTTGCGCTTCCAGTTTAGACCCTGCGATGTGGATTACTGTACCCAGTTCGTCCTCTGCGCGACGCGTACGTAACTCCACTTGAGCAACGGCTGCTATGGAGGGCAATGCTTCTCCGCGGAAACCAAAGGTATAAAGTGAGAACAGATCAGACGACTCTCGAATCTTCGATGTGGCATGGCGCTCAAAGGACATACGAGCATCCGTTTCTGACATGCCTTTACCATTGTCTATTACTTGAATGTTCGTACGACCGGCATCAGTGAGACGTACCTGTATAGTAGTAGCTCCCGCATCGACGGAATTCTCTACCAACTCTTTCACCACCGATGCAGGACGTTGTATGACCTCTCCAGCGGCAATTTGGTTGGCCACTGAATCGGGAAGCAGATGTATCAAGTCTTCAGCCATAAAGTATATTCTCTTCGTTCGGAATGCACTTATATTTAGTTGAGCAAAACTAATAAGATCGCCAATAGCACCATAAGAATAATGAAGAGTGCCTTCGAGAAAGTAGTCCTATCCCTATCTTGTTGGCGTTTCAAATGAGAGGTTTGCTCTACAAACTTACCACGGATACGCTCTTCCGTGGTCTTCTCCGCATCGGACGGTTGTTCCGCATCTTGTTTCGCACGCGTTGCGCGTTCCTCCATTTCCTTCAATCTCTCCTTACGCTCATCAACGTAAATATACTGATGATTAAACCTTCTCGGCTTAGGCTGATTAAAAAATCCCATTCTATCTTCTGTTTTCTTGTTCTTATTTTATCTTTCCCTTTAGCGATGGTAGCGGAACCTCTCGACGCTTTGTCACCTTCAGCTTCTGTTCCTCGTCCTTACCGCGCCATATCAAAATATCCTCCTTGCTCAAGGGTCTCAATTTATTGAGCCATGCAAAGTTTGATAGTCTGTCTTTACCTGTCGGAACTTGAAGGATGGGATAAAAGACCCCATTGGACTGCTCCTTGATATAGAGTTTATCGACCTGGCGATCTTTCATATAGGCAGTTAGGTAAGTACATTCGGTCGTATTCATTCCGAAAGCCACACTATCCCCTTCTTCCGTATAGTAATACACTACTTTCACATTGCCTTCCACATCAGTCCTTTCGATATTACCACCGACAAAATAGGCTTTCACTTCACGGCCACTTATCTGGTTGAACTGATTGGTATCTACACGCTCCACGATGAGCGCCTGATTCTCCACATGAGCCCACTCTACAGTACTATCATTCAGATATACACGCACGACTTCACCCAATACCTGCTGTGGACCATTCCATATTACCGGGTCAAAATACATCGTCATACATGAGTCGAGCGAATTAAACTCCAACGAGTCGCATACTGCCTGCACATCGTCGCGATAGATACGTACCTTGCGATAGGCCTGCACAATGCGATACACCGAATCCGTTTCAGGGAAACGCGTAAGCAGGCGCAGCGTATCTCCATGAATAAACATGCTATCCCCTTGCGAATAATCAATGGCAATGGCACGGCGAGTAGCATATGCCGAGTCTGCCAATTCATTGTAGTAGATATAATCACCCGTTAGGCGCGTCTTGCCACCAAAATCATCCATCTCCACACGATCAAACGCCTCGCCGAACCCACTAATACGGTCATAGTATATGCTATCACCTATCAAGCGTTTATCGTCATTAGTGAGCACAGACCGATTGAGCAGATGAGCCTGGTCTGTTGCTGTAAAGTAGCGACCTAAGGTTGAATATATATGGTTCCGATTGCTCCTGATATCCGAAGGGCCTACAATGGTCGCTACTTGAGTCTTGGTGTTATATAGCAACGTATCTGAAGTAAGCACAAAGTTTGGATTGGTCAATGTCACCTCATAGTTAAACATCGCATCATTGGTCTGCGTATCATACTCACCCCATTCGGAGGTAAGCACATTGAGTGTATCCTCCACCGTACCCCAATTGAAATAATAGCCCAAGTTAATGGTGCGGTCATAGTTGAGGCTATCGGTGGTAAGCTTCATCTCCTTATCTATCATCACCACATTTTCTCTCACTTTGGCAAGCATCTCATCACCCTTATAATGCAGTCTGTCGCCATAGAGAAAAAGTGTGTCACCCTGGTTCATACGTACATTTCCATATGCATCGAGCGAATTGTTTGCCTCATAAAAGAGCGCGCTATCGCAATACATATACATACTATCGTGACGAAACGCCACATTGCCTACCAGTATCTGTGCATCCGGGTTAATACGCTGATTAAAACGAGTTTCATCAGCATGAAGCAGATAAACATAACGCTCATTCGTCGTATCCGCAGGAGTCTCCAACTGAGACTCATCTATCTCTGGCTTGCTCGGTGCTTTAACCTTTGGCGTCACTATTTGCTTTGAGTCCACCACGTCCAACTGGTCCACCGATGCCTTAGGCTGAACCATCAATGCTTTCTCTTGAAAGACTACTTGTTTGGGCTCAACTTTAATCCGTTTCGATTGCGCTGAAAGGATAGTGCACAACGACAACAACAAAAAAGATATAACTACACGTCTATGCATCTTAGTTCTGTCCCCAACCAGGATATTGGAACTCACAGTCACACCAATCGCCATTGATGCGCACATAGGTTGTCTTCTGCTTGTCCTTGATCCATTGCACCAATTTCTGTTCTTTCATCTTACCTAGGATAACATCCTTCACCACTTGGAAATCCTCCGTTGGTGTTGCCTTATGACCTTCAATACGGTTTTTGAGCTTTACGATGGCGCATACCTCCTTACCCTTCTTATCTATCATCACAAAAGGAGCCGACACCTCGCCCACCTTCATTCCATATACCACTTTTGCCACCTCTTGAGGTAGTTCCTGCAACTCAAAGCGAGACGAAAGGGTCATCTCATTACTCATCAGTCCGAGGCTTCTGCGTGTATTCTTATCTTCCGAGAACTTCACCGCCTCCTCAAAAGACATTTCTCCGCTACGGATACCCATAGCAATCGTATCAAGTCGTTCCATTGCCGCTACGACACTTTCTGCGGGCACCTCAGGCTTGCGCAAGATATGACGTGCACGTATGCGGTCACCACGCTTCTCGATAAGCTGGATGATATGGAAGCCAAATTCAGTTTCCACAATTTTCGACACCTTATTGGGGTCAGTAAGATTAAATGCCACGGCCGAGAACTCGGGTACCATCTCTCCTCGTCCAAAGAAGTCAAGTTCACCTCCCCTTCGCGCCGATTCCGGATCTTGTGAGTAGAACACTGCCAATGTAGAGAATTGCGCGTCACCGTTGTTAATACGCTCAGTATATTCACGCAGTTCAGCCTTTACCCGCTCAATCTCCTCCAATGGGATTTCCGGATTCAATGTGATAATCTGCACTTCCACTTGTAATGGCACAAAGGGAATCTCCTCTTCTTTCAACTGAGCAAAACCTCGACGTACCTCTGACGGAGTAACCGTAACACCTTCGAAGAGCTTATGTTGCATTCTTTCCGTCACCATACGGTCGTGCATGATCTCGCGCAACTCTTCGCGCATCTTCATGGAACTCATGCCATAATATTCCTCCATCTTCTCGCGCGAACCTATGCGAGCTATACGGTCGTTCATTTCAGCCTCTACAGCATTGAGCACCTCCTGATTGGTCACCTCTACGCTATCGATTACCGCTTGGGTCAAGAAGAGCTTCTGTATAGCGAGCTGCTCTGGGATAACGCAATAGGGTTCGCCCTCAATCTGATGCCCTTGCATCATGTAGTACAAACGAGCCTGTTCAACATCAGATTTCAGAATGGCTTCGTCACCCACAACCCAAAGGACTTCATCTATCACATTATCTTGTGCCATTAGTGGCATTGCAGTCATCAGCGATGCACACAACACAACCCACAATCTACATTGTTTCATCATAATAATATTTTATTCTGCCATTTTCGACAGACTCATTATACAAATCCAGTTTCACTTTGTTCATCAACTCTACCTTGCGATAGTTAGCCAACAAATCAACAATTTCATGTCGTGCGAGATCATACGGCTTTACTTCACCTTTCCCAACATATTCCTCGATATGTAGTAAGTAACAGTATTCCTCGTCTTTAACCTCTATATCACGCTGCTTCTCAAAGTCTTTACTCAAGTCTGCAAGATTAACAATCACCTTGGCCTCCAATTCCGAAATAGGCACCCAGTTTTCATAGAAAAGTTCATAGATCACAGCATGGCGGAATGCGTACTTCTCCAACTGTTCCTGTGCCTCATCCGAGCTATCCTTATACCACTTTTTAAGGTCTTTCAAGCCAGAAGAGTTAAGTGGGACCTTAAGGAACACGCCCTTCACTACCGATTCCTCGAGGACAAAAAGTTGCTTATTATCATTGTAGTACTGAAGCAAATCCTCTTCTGCAATCTCTTCCGATGCCTTTTGTTGTAGCAGACGACGTTCGTAGTTATTCATCACGAGCGTGCGGCGATACTCAGCTACCATGCGCTCTATCTTCTCATCTCCACGCACGTTATGCTCAGCCTTTTCGTAGAGCACCTGCTCTTCCAACCATTTCTGCACAAACTCTCGAACAAACCTTACACTATCATCCCCTGATATGCCATAAGGTAATGCCTGCTCCATATCCTCCTGGTACAGGTAGTAGTTTCCCACTTGCACCAATGGCGTCCGCCCACCATGCTCCACCTGTTTCTGACACGAAACCACGGCAAAGGACATGAGGCAAAGGCCGACATTCAATATCCGCTCTATTGTACGACTGAGATTCTTCACTATGCTTGCAATAACAATGATTGTTGAGACCTTTTATGTCATCAATGCTTGTTCACCGTAGCTAGAGCTTCGGGATAGAGCACAACTGTATATCTCTTGCGCAGTTCACTCACCCATAGTTTCTCAAGCTGGCTCTGGTAATCAGTTGTCACCTCTCCACGTACATCCTCATAGGTATCGGGACCCTTCTTCTGTAGTTTACCCACTACACCTGTAACGGGGAATGAAGGAACCGTGTCGGGACGTTCGCCCACGCCAAAAGCATAGTAGTCGGCATGCTTGCTCTTCCCCTTGGTGAAGGGGCCACGTACCATGCGCACCTGTATCAGCGAATCGCTATTATAGGCAGCACGAATCTCTTTCACCCACTCTTCCTGAGGTTTCTTCTTCACCAACTTCTTCACTCCATTCAGGATCTCTTCTGAAGCGCAGTGCACCACAAGACCGCGATATACGGGCTCATCGTAGCGATAGTTCTTCTTATGTTTTTTGAAATACTTCTCCAATCCCTCCTCGTCATTAGCAGCCTTTTCCCAGACCTCGCGCAAGCTAATCTCGTAGAGCAGCGAACCTTCGTAGAACTCTCTCATAAGGAAGCCAAACTCAGGGTACTTGGTGTCGAGCTCCATCTCGGCACGATCGAGGGCCTGCTCGGGAGTAATACCACCACCCATCTGTCGGGCCAATTTCTCACCCATTGAGCGCTTGGCCGCAGAGCGTATACCGCGCTGGTCAAGGAACTGGAGTATACCTTCACGATGATATTCATAGGGTTCGAAAGCCTTACGTTCATTCATACGGATGATATGGTAACCTACAGGAGTGAGCACGGGCTTACTCAGTTCTCCTGGCTGCATAGCGAGCGCTACCACCTCGAATTCCCTAAGTAGCTGACCTTTGGCAAACCAGGGCAGCATACCTCCATCACGCGCACTACCGGGATCCTCTGAATGCGCTTTCGCCACTTCGGCAAAGTCAGCACCACCCTTCAGCACCATATAGAGTGAGTCGATACGTTGCTTTGCACGTGCTTGCTCGGCAGCAGAAGCCTGTTGGGGCAGACGAATAAGGATATGAGATGCTTGGAACAAGCCATCAGGACCGATATTTCGTGCAGTCATCTCATAGGTCTTGCGTGCCTCGGCCTCGATGAATGCCGAGTCGATAAGATACTCCTCGGCCTGCTGTGCGCGATAGTCGGCCATCTCCTTTTGGAATGCAGCCATCGTGTCCAGTTGCGCATCTTTGGCAGCAGCAACCTTAAGCTTATAATTCACAAAAAGTTCTACATATTCATCAAGCGATGCTTTATCAACGACAAGCTCGGTATTATTCTTGTTGTACGAGTATTCAAACTCAGAGCGAGTAACGTCTTCACCATTAACAGTCATCACGATAGGATCTTCGACCTGCGCTAATGCGGTTTGCGCCACTATCGCCGCACAAAATGTAAATAATAGATTCTTCATATTCGTTAAATTGTCTTTCTACTGCATGATACATATAATTGTGCAAAATTAGTGCAAACCGACTGGAGTACAAAATATTTTAATATTTTTTATCTTGTCTCACGCGCGTAGCGTGCGATACCTCATATACACGCATATATGCACAATGGGGAGGCCATAATGACCTCCCCACTATTCTTTCTATGTGAAGCGTGATTTTACATCACAACTTTCTTGCCGTCTACGATGTAGATGGTGTTGGGCTGCATCTTGCTTACCTCACGACCATCGATGCTGTAGATCTTAGCGTTTTTCACTTCGGCCTCAGTAGCATCGATACCGGTGTTCTCGGTGGTAAAGTCTACCACAACCTTGCTACCCTTTTGGCAGGGGATGGTAGCGATACCATTCTCGTCGATAGAAATCTTCACCTCTACGTCATCCACGGTAACCATAGCCTTGGCAAGGTCCACAGCACCACGTTTGCAACGTACACGGAGGGGTGCACCGGCGTGGCTCTCGATAGTAGCCTTCTGGCACTTGCCTTCTACCCAGTTGAAGTCTACGGTGAAGTTACCCATGGCCTTCATACCGGTCACATTACCCTTTGCTTCCCATACTGCGGGCAGTGCGGGGAGGATGTTGATGTAGCCGTGTGCGCTCTGGAGGAGCATCTCAGCGATACCTGAGCATACACCGAAGTTACCATCAATCTGGAAGGGAGC
>JAZONP010000065.1:0-2431 GCA_045654565.1 Bacteroidaceae bacterium | reverse complement strand
CGCAAATGAGCCGAAAGGTGTCTGGGCAAATTCCAGAGTGGCCAAATGGGGCAGACTGTAAATCTGCTGTCTTTCGACTTCGGTGGTTCGAATCCATCTTTGCCCACGAAACGAGAAGCATCCGCTTCTCGTTTCTTTTTTTTGCAACTTGCAGAAATTTGGCGGATATTTTTGGGTGTTAAGAAAAATGTATACATTTGCACAGATTGTTAAACATTTAAACACATAAAAACGATTATGAAAAAGTTTTTGGGTATCTGCGCTTTCGTAGCAGCAGCGTTCTCTTTGACTGGTTGTGGTACAACAGTTACAACTTCAAACAACTTGACACAAACTCAAGTAGTATTGTCTGAAGACAATTTCCAGGTTGTAGGTCAAGCCTATGGTGAGTCAACAGCAACTTATGTTCTTGGTATCGGTGGATTGAGCAAGAAGGCGCTCAGCAACAATGCCATCAACGAGATGTCAAAGAATGCTAACCTTACAGGTTCACAGACATTGGTTAACACTACGGTACACTACTCAGTGGCTATGTGGACTCCTCTCTATGTGAAGATGACTTGCAGTGCTACAGCAAACATTGTAGAATTTACAAAGTAAGCAATGAGTCGCGGGTATCCTTACATGGATACCATTCGCAACGGCAGGCTTAGGCTTGCCGTTGTTTTTTTTACGAAACAAATCCAACGTGAAAAAACGAATGATTGGGTCTCTCGTTCTCCTTAGATGATTTTCTGGTATTCTATAATGCAAGTAAACTTTCATAGTCTTCGCTGAATCAAAAATTTGCACTATTTTTGCAACCAATTATATATAGGTATACAATCACAGACTACATAGTTATGGAAAAAGAATTGGATTTGGATTGGTCGAACCTCTCGTTCGGCTATATGAAGACCGACTATAACGTGCGTTGTTACTACCGCGATGGCGCGTGGGGCGACGTAGAAGTGTCGGATAGCGAGAATGTCACAATGCATATGGCAGCTACCTGCTTGCACTATGGTCAGGAGGCTTTTGAGGGTTTGAAAGCCTTTCGTGGTAAGGATGGTAAGGTGCGCATCTTCCGTCTCGAAGCCAATGCCGAGCGCTTGCAGAGTACTTGCGACGGCATCATGATGCCCCAGCTACCTACAGCGAAGTTCCGTGAGATGGTGCTCAAGGTTGTGAAGATGAACGAGCGATTCGTGCCTCCCTACGAGAGCGGTGCTTCGCTCTACATTCGTCCGCTACTCATCGGTACAGGTCCTCAAGTAGGTGTGCATCCAGCCGATGAGTATCTGTTCATGATCTTCGTGATGCCCGTAGGACCCTACTTCAAGGGCGGTTTCTCTACCAATCCCTATGTAGTAATCCGTCAGTATGACCGCTCGGCTCCTCTTGGCACGGGTATCTATAAGGTGGGTGGCAACTATGCGGCTTCGATGAAGGCCAACAAGCTGGCTCACGACTTGGGCTACTCGTGCGAGTTCTACCTCGATGCCAAGGAGAAGAAGTACATCGACGAGTGCGGTGCGGCCAACTTCTTCGGTATCAAGAACAATACCTATGTGACACCGAAGTCGACCTCTATCCTGCCTTCTATCACCAACCGTAGCCTCATGCAGTTGGCCGAGGATATGGGATTGACCGTAGAGCGTCGCCAAATCCCCATCGAGGAGCTCGACGCTTTCGAGGAGGCTGGTGCATGTGGCACAGCAGCTGTCATCTCGCCCATCGAGCGCATCGACGACTTGGAGATGAAGCGCTCATACGTCATTGCTAAGGATGGTAAGCCCGGCCCCATCTGTCGTAAGCTCTATGACACCTTGCGCGGCATACAGTATGGTGATATCGAGGACCGTCACGGATGGGTGACTGTGGTAGAGTAACAGAAAAGAATGTAAATAAAACACGATAAAACATGAAGAGAGTATTTTCAGCGATTGCGCTCATGTTGTTTGTTGGCATGGGCTTTGCACAAGACAAGGCTGTGAAGGCCGAGATTTACGGATTCATCCGCAACTATTTTACCTATGACTCGCGCAGCTGTGTGCAGTCCAACGAGGGATTGTTTAATATGCTCCCCAATGATGTGAACTATGGAGCTAATGAAGAGGACCTCAATGCCATCCCCTCGGTACGCTTTCTTTCTATGACCACACGCTTCGGCTTGAATGTGACAGGTCCCGAGATTTGGGGTGCCAAGTCAACAGCCAAGATTGAGTCCGATTTCTGTGGAGCCTCTTCGGGTACTGCCTTTAACCTTCGTATCCGTCAGGCTTATGCCAAGTTGGCTTGGGAGAAGTCAGACCTTCTCGTTGGTCAGGCATGGCATCCGATGGCTGGCGACTTGATGCCCGAGGTGTTCAGCCTTGCTACAGGTGCTCCCTTCAACCCCTTCAACCGCTCACCGCAGGTGCGTTATAACTATGCCCCCATCAAGGGACTT
>JAZONP010000064.1:0-19969 GCA_045654565.1 Bacteroidaceae bacterium | reverse complement strand
TTACTAATTGAAATACAAAAGTAGTGCAAGCCGAGAGAAAAAGCAAGTTTACTTGCATTTTTCCGAGGCGCCGCCTACTTAAAAGCCATGCACAGCATGGATTAAAAGTAGTGCAAGCCGAGTGAAAAAGCAAGTTTACTTGCATTTTTCCGAGGCGCCGCCTACTTAAAAGCCATGCGCAGCATGGATTAAAATTAGTGCAAGCCGAGAGAAAAAGCAAATCTCAACGAGCGAAGGTAATGAGAAAGTTTACTTTTTATTGCTGAGCGAGGCAGAGATTCAATAAAATTAAGTTTACTTGCATTTTTCCGAGGCACCGCCTACTTAAAAGCCATGTACAGCATGGATTAAAAGTAGTGCAAATTTCCGACTTGCGAAAATTTGCACCCTAAATTAGCTTTTGGTCTTTGGCTATTGGCTTTTGGCGATGAACTCACTGCTCATTGCTCACTGCTCAAACCTCCAAGAATCACATGTCGTATTCCAGTCCGTCGCCACCGCCATACTCGGGCTGCATGCCTCCATTATCCATCTTGCGGGGCTTCTTGGCACGCATGTTACCGAAGCTATAGGTGAACGTACCGCTGATCTGACGTCCACCGCGGAAGTTGCTGCTCTCCTGGTAGAAGTCGGGACCCCACTTTACGGAGTGGAAGCGGCGCGAGTTAAGCAGGTCGCGGCCATTGAGCGAGAAGCTCCATTTACCTCCGGCAAACTGCTTGCGTACACCGGCGTCGAGACCATAGTTGGGCGCGCGGTAGCCCTGTGCGATGACGCTCTTGGCATTGTACATGCCCGTCACCTGCAGTGACCATGCCTTGGGAAGACCCAAGGTACCCATCATGCGGATGTTCCATGAGAAGTCTTCACTGGCGTCGCCGTGCAGGTTGTCTCCATTGGGCAGCGTAAAGTCAAATTCGTCGAGCTTGTAGTAGAACATGTTGAGCGTGGTGGTGACATCGAGCTTGCCGAAGAATCGGTTTTTGCCCACGATCTCCACACCCGATGAGAGCGACTGTGCCACGTTGTCCGAGGTATTGTACATGATGCCATCCTCCATGTAGGAGATGCGCTGCATGATGTCGTCGGTAGTGCGATAGTAGGCCGATACGGAGAGCATGTGGTTCTCCCACGACTTGAGGTAGTTAAACTCAAAAGCATTTGAGTACTCGGGTCTTAAGAGCGGGTTACCGAACGAGATGTTCGTAGAGTCGCTGATGTTGTGGAATGAGTTGAGCTGACCTCCCCATGGGCGGCGCACACGCTTGGTATAGTTGACTTGCAGCTCATTGTCATTAGGCAACTGATACGAGAGGAACACGCTGGGGAAGAGCTGGAACTCGGGCTTCAATAGCTCGAAATTACTATACTGCTTACCTTCATCATCTTTATGCTTAGAATCTGTAGACACCGTATAGACTTCTCCACGCAATCCTACTTGATAACCAAAATTCTTCCACAACTTGCCCGAGTAGGTGGCATAGAGGGCGTGAAGGTCACGGTTATAAATAAATTCGTTGTATAGTCGGTAATTTTCTATTAATTTCTCTTTTTTCATTTCATACGTCGTCGTGGGGTTGTTCTCGCGAGTAAACGTGCCGCGATAGCCTGCCTGCAGCTTGTGGTTGTCGTTGAAGGCATTCTCATAGTCGAGCTGCACCTCGTAATCGATGCTGCTCATAGCACCTACCTGCTCTTGGTACGAACCGTAGGAGGGCACATGCTGCGAACTCTCCGATGGAACATCTACGTAGGTGCTGTCGAGGTATATGTTGTCGTTGTCATTGCCCCAGTGATGGCGTGATGCTGTGAAGTCGAGCCAGTGCGTGGTGCTCCACTCGTGCTTGTATCCTAAGCTGAGGTTGTACATGAGCATCTGTCCTGAGCTTGTAGTCGTGCGGTTGCGGGTATAGTCTTGCTGCTGCATGCCACCCACCACCTGACCGCCAGTGTAGTCAATCACATTCGTGCGGCGAGGAGAGCCCATCATGCCCATGAGGTCGAGCGAGAGGTGGTCCTTCTCGGTCACGTGCCAAGTGAGACCGGTGCGTGCAAACATGTTGCGTCCGTTCATGTTGCCGTGGCCGAACTGGTCCAGGTAGGTCGTGTCTGCCTTGCGATAGTTTTCGCGATAGCTTGTGTTCTCGTTGCGATGATGACGCTCGCGGTAGCTGATGTTGGCATAAGCGTCGAGCTTGCCACTGCTGTAGTTGATGTTGGCACTCGCGTTGTATCCCCCAAAGTCGAGGTCATACATGCTCGCTCCCACCTGCGCGCTACCATAGTAGCCAGCCTTGCGGTCGCGCTTGAGCACGATATTGATGATGCCCACCGTACCTTCGGGGCTATACTTGGCCGAGGGGTTGGTGATGACCTCGATGCGCTCGATGCTCTCGGCAGGCATCTGCTCCAGGATGTCGCCCTGGTTGTCGGCCGTGAGGCCCTGTGCCTTGCCGTTGATCCACACGGTCACGCTCTCCGAGCCGCGAAGCGACACTGTGCCCTCGGTGTCGACCTCTACGGAGGGGATGTTCTGTAGGATGTCCGATGCCGATCCTCCCGTGGCCGCGATGGCCTGGTCTACGTTAAAGACCTTCTTGTCGATTTCAAACTTCATCTGCGAGCGTACACCCGTCACCTCGATTTCCTTGAGCATTTGGTTGTCTTCGCTGATGGCAATCTGCTTGAAGTGAGCGTTCTTGGCCGTAGCCGAGAGGGTAAACTCACGTGTGGTGTTCTGGTACCCGATGTACGATACCGTGAGCACATAGCTACCATATGCTAGTTCGTCGATGCGGAAGCTACCCTCTCCGTCGGTGATGGTGCCGCCTGCCAAGTGGGTGCTCCCCTTAGGAGTGACTACGATGTTGACAAACTCCACCGGATCGCCTGTTGTCTCATCCACGATCTTGCCTCTTACGCTACCCTGCGCCATCGCAGCGCTCAGTGGGAGCAACACTCCTACGAGAAGGAGTAATATGTTTTTCTTCATCTATAAATGTGTTATATATCCCTGTTTTGACTCTTTGCTAAACCAAAGGTTTAATTTGAGTCTGCAAAATTAGGGCAAGGCGAGAGAAATGCCAAATTTATTTGAGCATTTCCGATCCGCAGCCTAATTCAGGCTGCAAAGCAGATTTAAATTAGTGCAAGCCGAGTTGAAACACAAGTTTACTTGTAGTCTTCCGAGGCGCAGCCTATCTAAAAGCCATCTGAACCGAAACTTGTGGTGTTGTGTAAGTCGAGAGAGAGGAATATTCTCTGCGGACCCCCTACATCTTCAGATAAAAATTTTCGACGAGGCGGACGTACTCAGGGGTGTGGTGGCGATGGATGTCCTGAATGCAGAGCGTCTCGGTGGTGTGTGGTGTTCCCTCTCTAGTAAAGGCCATGAGTATCCGCTTTGGTTTACTTCCTTCGACGGGGACGACGATGGTCTGACGCGTGGCAAAAAGCCCTGAGCAGGCGCAGCTGACGGTCATGTCATGGGCGCGGTCGTAGGGGATGACGACGGAGAGCTCGCCCCCAGGAGTCAGGAGGCGGGCAGCACAGCGGGCCAGCTCGTCGAAGGTGAGCGTGTCGGTGTGGCGGGCCATCGTACGGGCAGCATCAGGACACCTCAATGAGTTCTCAAAGAAAGGGGGATTGCAGAGGAGAGAGTCGAAAGAGAATTGAGAATTGACAATTGAGAATTGACAATTATCAGCAAGTTCGCGTGCGTCGGCTTGGAGCACTTGTATGCGGTCGGCCCAGGGGGAGGCAGCGACATTGTCGGTGGCTTGCGCCACGGCATCGGCATCGAGGTCGATGGCGACGATGTGGGCCTGGCTACGCTGGGCTGCCATGAGAGCTATGAGTCCGGTGCCTGTACCTATGTCAAGGATGTGACGGCAGTGCTCTACGTGAGCCCAAGCCCCGAGCAGCACTCCATCGGTGCCGACCTTCATGGCGCAACGGTCTTGACAGATGGCAAATTGCTTGAATGTGAATGCGGGCTTCAAAACCGGACGACAGCGTTTAGGGCAGCACCTTCGGTCGATGCTGTAGGTGTAACAAAGACATCCCACCCGGTAAGGCGGTGCATGGCTCGCTTCGTGTAAGGCAGCAGCCAGTAGCCGATGCGAGCACTCAGTATGCCCACTCCTGCACCGGCAAAGACGTCGGTAAACCAATGACGGTCATTATACACGCGCAGCACGCCTACCGTGGTGGCTATGGTGTAGGCCCCCACAGCAAGCCAGGGATGCTCCTCACCGTACTCGATGCGCACCAGCTCGGCACCCATGAAGGTGGTGGCAGTGTGGCCCGAGGGGAAGGAGTTGTTGGCAGAGCCATCGGGACGCGCAGAGCGCACCGTATACTTGATGCCATTGACGATGACTCCGAGGGCTACGTATGAGGTGGCCATCTCGAGCGTGCGGTCTACGTAGTTGTGCCTAGCCTTTGCTCCGAGCAGACTGCACCCGTAGACAGAGGCCAACGGGACATATTGCAGGTAGTCGTCGACCCGAGTGCGGTGATCGCCACGCCACTCATTCAAGAAGTCGCGCACCTCGTAACGGGAACTCTTGATGGGCTCGACAAATCCCAATGCGCCGGCACCTATCAGCGAGAGGGGCATGACGATCTCGCCGAGCTTGAAGTTGGACTTCACGGCGAGGCTGTCGGGGCGGCCCTTGGCTGTGCAGGGTAGCACGAGGAGAAGAGACAGGATCGAGAGGAGTATCTTGCGCATGATTTATCGTCTTAAGAAGTATTTGTTAAGGATCTTGATGGGTAGCCACACCGAGAGGGCGCTCACGGCGATCACGGATACCAAAACAAGGAGAAGGTCGGCAAACTTCACTCTCACGGGGTAGGCATCGACGACAAACTGCCCTCCACCACCAAGGCTGATGAGCCCAAACTTCTGCTGCAGCAGGCAGAGCACCACACCCAATACGAGGCCTATCACGGCACCGAGCAGGGCGATGAGGTTGCCTTCGTAAATGAATATGCGGGCTACGAAGTTGTCCGTAGCTCCCAGGCTGCGAAGGGTCTCGGCATTGGCCTGCTTGTCGAGGATGAGCATCGACACCGAGCTGATGATGTTGAAGCAGGCAACCATCAGTATGAAGCAGAGGAAGAGGTAGGTGACAAACTTCTCTATCTCGACGACCTTGAACGTGGCGGCCTGCTGCTCATAGCGATTCTTCACGGTGTAGCCATCGCCCATGAGGGTGGCTATGCTCTGCTTCGTCTTGTCCACATTGGCCTTGGGAGAGAGGCCCACCTCGATGGATGAGACCTCGGTGTCGTAGTCAAACAACCTACGGGCATAGTCTAGAGAGGTGACGATATAGGATGACGCATAGCGCGCATCGTTGATGTTGAGCACGTTGCCGGGAAGGAAGAGTGGTTCGCGGCGGAAGCTGCTCATGGGGTTGGATAGGTTTACCTTGACGCCTCGGCGAGGAGCATACACCTCTACGGGGTCGAAGGGGTCGAAGCCCGTGCCCAAGGTGTACATCAGCTGTATGCCCAGCACACCATAGTCGGCCACGGCATCGTAGAGCTTGAACTCGGGGTTGCCATAGAGTATCTCCTCGATATGAGTCAGTGCTTGAAAGTTGTCGTCGACGCCCTTGATGGTGACCATCGTCTGCTGTCCCTTGTACTTGGCCATGGCATTATCTTCTAGGCTGAGGCTCACGACTTCGACTCCAGGCAAGGCACGGATCTCATCGAGCGTCGCAGAGGAGGGACTAAAGGTCTTGCCCTTGATGGTCTCAACTTTCAGATCGGGGTCAAAGTGGGTAAAGAATCCCGATATGAGGTCGTGGAAACCATTGAACACCGAGAGTGTACACACCAAAGCCAGCGTAGCTAATGCCACACCACACACGGAGATACCCGAGATGATGTTGATGGCATTGTGAGACTTCTTGGAGAAGAGATAACGACGAGCGATGTAGAGGGTACAATTCACGATGATAAGATGTATAGTTTCATCCTGCAACGCGAACCTTCTGGTTACTATCCCGAAGGGGAAAAGCAAGGATCCCACGCTAGGATTTAGCCAGGACACTTTGAGAGATCCTTCGCTATGCTTAGGATGACAGAGACATTATATTCTTTATTTCAGCAGTTCATCTATGCGTTCCAGGTAGTCGAGCGAGTCGTCGACGAAGAACTTCAGCTCGGGGATGATGCGTAGCTGATGACGCAGGCGACCACCCAATTCGTAGCGGATAGCGCGCATATTGGAGGTCAGATTCTTTACTATCTCAGCGCCACGCTCCGAGGGGAACACGCTGATGTGGGCGCGTGCAATGCTTAGGTCAGGGCTTACGCTTACCGAGGTCACCGATACAAGCACACCATTCATGGACTTGGCTTGCAGGAGGAATATCTCACTCAGTTCTTTTTGAATGAGACGGGCAATCTTACTTTGTCTAGTTGATTCCA
Organism: Bacteroidaceae bacterium; assembly: GCA_045654565.1. Taxonomy (GTDB): domain Bacteria; phylum Bacteroidota; class Bacteroidia; order Bacteroidales; family Bacteroidaceae; genus UBA1189. The sequence goes on along the minus strand of JAZONP010000064.1, from coordinate 13,522 downwards.
TCTATCTAATTTACTATTTGACTATTTATAATTTACTATTAAAGGTTGTGGGTGTCTTCAGGTTTTCAAGGTTCTTGCCAGCGAGCCGAAACTCAACAACGCAGTTGTTAACTCTCAACTCTTCTTTCTTATCATCGTGAGGCCGTCGCGCAGGGGAAGGATGAGCTTCTCGACCCGTTTGTCGGCAGCAACAAAGGCATTGAACTCATTAATAGCTGCCGTCTGCCGGTCGGTGAGGTAGGCCTTGTCCACTACGTGACCATCCCAAAGGGTATTGTCGGCCAAGATGAGTGCGCCAGGCGAGGTGTGCTGGAGCAGCATCTCGTAGTACTCCATGTATTGACGCTTGTCACCGTCCATAAACACGAAGTCAAAGACCTCGCCCAGCCGAGGTACCTCTTCGAGGGCATTGCCGATGTGGAAGCAGACCTTATCACCATAGGGAGAGCCCTCTATCCAAGGGCGGGTGAAGTCCTCCAACTCATCGTCAATCTCGTAGGTATGGAGCAGAGCTCCCTCGGCCAACCCCTCGGCCATGCAGAGTGCCGAGTAGCCAGCAAAAGTACCTATCTCAAGCACACGCTTGGGACGGGCCAGTTGCACCAGCATCTTGAGCAGTCGGCCCTGCAGATGCCCCGAGGTCATACGGGGATTGATGAGTTTCACATGAGCCTGACGGTAGAGCGCCTTCAAGTAGTCGCTCTCCTCATCCATGTGCTGCAGGATGTATGTCTCTATCGCCTCGGTGTGGGTCATAATGCCAATATTGCTTCGATTGCCAATCGGTACGAGTCCATGCCGAACCCTCCTATCACTCCCACGCAAGCACCCGTGATGAGTGAGGTGTGGCGATAGGTCTCGCGTTGATATACATTGGAAATGTGTACCTCTACGACAGGCGTGCTGATAGCCTTGATAGCATCGTGCAGTGCCACTGAGGTATGGGTGTAGGCGCCGGCATTGAAGACGATGCCATCGTAGGAGAAACCCACCTCGTGCAGTTTGTTGATGAGCTCCCCCTCTACGTTAGATTGGTAATAGGCGATCGTCGCCTCGGGGAAACGTTCCTGCAATGCCACGAAGGCGCTCTCCATGGTGTCGCTACCATAGATACCCGGCTCTCGCTTGCCCAGCAAGTTCAAGTTAGGGCCATTAAGTACCAATATCTGTTTCTTTTCTGCCATTGTTTATGTTAATCTTTTTGAGGAGTTAAAGGGAGAGGTTTTTAAGGGAGTTAAAGGTAGTTAAGAGGAGATAGTCGCTCCGCTCCTAGGAAGTTAAAGGCCGATAGTCTCATCTCGTGAAATAACATTAACTCGTTGATACCGCGTCAGCTCGGCAGAGCTTGCAAGCAATCTTTTCTCTCGCTTAATTGCAGCATTCGGCATTTAACTCCTTTTATTTCCCTTTAACTCCATTTATCTCCTAAACATTCTGCTCTCACTTAATCACAACTTTCTTACCATCTACGATATAGAGCCCTGAGGGGAGTCCTTCCAGTGAGGTAGCATTCATGCGCACACACTTTCCTGTAATGCTGTACACATCACATGGCCAAGTGGAGTCATCGGCATCAGCAGTGACAATCGATACCTCTCCATTCTCTACATCACTCTTGCTCATTGAACCATAGTAGTAAAGACGGAAGTTGTCAAAGATGGTCCAGTATAGCGAACCACGGGTCGTGCTGCGAATACCCAACTTGAGCGCCTGCACCCTACGGTTTTGGAAGGTTACGGCATTCTCATACAGCCCTTGCTTGAAGTATCTGCTTGCAGCTTGCATATCATTAGGAATATAGCGTGCGGGGCTTCCGACAGATGACTCGGCTCCACCCAACTTGCTCTTCTGTGCTTCGGCGGCGATGTGCTTCACCTTCTCTTCGGCTGTGCTCAAATAGACCTCGGTAGTTATCGTACTCAAGTTGTTGAGGTAAGCCTCATAGGCTGTGGCGGCTGCGCCTGGGCGCTGGAACGCTTGCACACGGAGCTGATACACCCCCTTGGGCAACTTGTCTGCTGTGGTCTGATTGAAGTCAAAAGCGGTCTCAAAATATTCCATGCACGAGTAATTAAAGGTAGGGGTATCTGACCATCCCGTCTCGTTGTCAATGGCTGCATTGGCTAGCAGATAGGTAATGTCGAAGGGGCGCTCTATGTCGGTGGGGGTGACATTGGGGAGGAATGCGAGAAGACCACTCTTGGCCAGCTCTACGCAGGCAGCAATTTCGGTCGTTGAGAGCGTCGCGGTCTGCTTCTCCTTCAGCGCGGCCAGGATCTCCTCCAGCGCGGCGTCTGTTCCCTCGACAGCCTCGGTGTGAGGTGTCTCCAGGAAGTTCTCTACGCGCTCGACCCATCCATCCAACTCGTTCTTGTAGGCATCGTTGGCAACCTCCTCAAAGTCGGCCGTCTCTTCTGCTGTCAAGAACACCCAACGCTGGACGTGTGCGCCATCGGTAAGGTTGAATGTGGCCGATGCCACCTTGCCATTAGCCGCAGCACAGAGACAGGGGGGTGTGAGCGTGTTCTGGGTGGTCACCAGCCAGTATCCGCGTACATTGATTATCTTGGAGCCCTTGCCCACCGCAACATTCGCACGTGAGCGCATCATGTGGAAGTTGGCGTTCGTCGTGAGTGTCGTAGACGTAGAGCCGCCATGCACGATGTAGCGCCCTGTGGCTGCATTGCGCAGCTGATAGTAACTATTCTTCGGATTGAAAGTCACGTACCATGCAGCTGCATCATTGGTCACAGCATCACTACCTGACATGGCCTTCCAGATTAGTTTGCCTTCTTCAATTACCAAGTAAGAGGTGTAGAGCCCGTGCTCTTCGCTTTCGTTCTTGATATAATACTTGATGGTGTCCTCTTGTTCAAAGGTGTAAGCCGGTGTGGCGAACCCACCGGTGGGAGGGAGTCCGTCCTCACCCAACGCCTGATAGATGAGCGCGTTACTCATATAGAGCATCACATCGTCATTGTCTTCGTTGGCGCCATTGATACCATAGGGCCACATATGTGTTCCATCACCTGTCATCACAGAGGTGGTATTGTTGTCGAGGAAGCGAACCACTGCCGTAGCACGCTCACCGAGCCAGTCGCCACGACCGCTACCGGCACGCAGTGGCGAAGAACCGCCATTCCAGATTTCATGTGTGCCGACACCGATACCATGACCCAATTCGTGCAGGATGGTACCTGTACGCTGGTAGGAAGAGTTGGGACCTACACGCATCCAACCTCCATAGGAGCAGTCGGCAGTAGGTGTACCCGAACCATAGTGCACGTTGGCATACAGTCCGTTGATACTGGTCAGGTGGTTGAGGAAGTAGGCGGCATCTGCAACAGCGGTGTTGATACGTACGTTGGCCTCTGCGTCAGCACCATTATCGTATCCCCAGTTTACATTACCCTTGGGAAGGGTGATCACCTTCACGACGTCTCCATATCCTACAGCATAGTTCTTGGTCATCGCATACGCGCGAACGTAATATATAGTAGAGGGAGTGAGGTCCTCCATGGCATAGATACGTCCGTTTTGAGTATAGTACTTGGTAGAACGGTTATCAAGCACGGTGGGTTCGGGATGCGTACTCCAACAGAAGCCTTGCTCCATCAATTCCGATGTGGATACACCGCTTACCGCGTTGCGTCCGAAAGCCTTCGTCGAGCCACGAGCCACGAAACCATGTGTCGACACCGAGGGAACCTTGCCCGTAGCATTGTCCAAGCAGAAGGCGAGAGAGGCTCTCTCCAACTCAGCAGCCATTGACGGATAATTGGTGTCCTTACTGCTCGAGAGCTCTGCCTTAGCGGCATCAATGGCCGCTTGCAGTCCGTCGGTTCCCTTGGTGGATGTTGTCAGCAGTTGCTCAGCCTCATCGATGCGTCTCTGTAGTTCGGTCTTCAGCACCTCCATGCCGTCGTCGAGCAGGTAGAGACGGAAGTTATCGCAAGAGAGGTAGTTACCGGTTGCGCCTACGGCTTCGAAGCCGATAGTAACCTGTTTCTCAATCACCGTAAACTCCACTGTGTAGTCACCCGCTGCATTGACCTCCATTCGGCTGTCATTGGCCACGATCCAAGCTCCCGTCTGCTTGGCCGTCGAACTCTGCTGCACATTCTGTGCGGCTACGGTCAGTCTGTATCGTCCGTTGGGAACCGACTTGATGGTTTGGAAGGCATGAGCATCGCCAGCACGGCTACCCGCACCCACCCACTTCTCGAGATATACACTACCCGCCTTCTGAGTGAAACTGGTGTTGGTCTGCTTCTTCATCATGAGTGTATTCCACTCCGACATACCACTCTCAAAGCTGGGATTCGCAATGAGCGAGGTCTTATTGGTCTGTGCCACGACCTGCGATGCGCCTGCTCCGAAGAGCAAGCACAATGCAGCGGTAAGTATTTGTTTACGGTGATTCATAGTATACTGGAAATTAACGTGTTACTCTATAGTGTTCAATTTCTTGTCCACGAGCATAGCATCGAGCATCTCGAGGTTAAGCTCACCGCTCTTGCGAGCCATGAAAGTAATCTCGACAAGGGTGACGTTGCCATGGAGAGTAGCCTTGTTGCCCGTGTTGACGAAGGTGGGATAGAGTGCCTTCACGCCATTCTTGTGCAGACGGTCATAGGTGAGGTTCTCCATCTCCTTGTTTCCCACGGTAGTGGTGTTCACATAGGTGAGCTGTGTAGCATCGTAGGGGATAGCCACGCTCCATGCGTTCACCTCGTTGAGGTCGGTGCCACGGACAATGACTTTCACTTCTTCGCCCTCACGGATGCTCTTGGGAGCAATGAGCTCGAGCTTACCTGAGAGAACACCCATGCCATAGGTGCTCGCACCACCACGTGCCATCACACCCACGTTAGATATATCGAAAGCATCGATGAGACCGTTCTTGTTGATGTCGCCACCGCTGATGTAACCATCGAAATCAGAGTCGCCGGCACGCAAACCAGTGTAGTTCATGTAGGAGGTAAAGTCATCCATATCTACACGGCCATCGTGGTTGATGTCACCCTGTAGTATAGTCTCGCTGCCAGGTACTTTGAAGATATACATCTCGCGGCCTGAGCCGAAGTTGCCACGAGCCGCAGTGATAGCCATCTTAAGGTAGCGTGCGGGAGCCTTCTCCTCAAAGATGAAGCTCTTCACGCTGCCATCGGCAGCCCATGTGAAGGCTACGGGCTCGCTCCATGCCTTGCGGTCGGCGCTGTATGAAATGGTACCCTGGAGGAGTGTGCCGTTACCACCATCCTCACGGGGGAGGTACTCGAGTTTGTCGAGCTCATTGAGTCCGCCGAGGTCAATCTCCATGGTGAAGGGGACTGCGCCACCCGCCCAGTCGGTGTGCCATATGCTGGTCTCATCGTAGTCGAAGAACTTGTTCACGCCCTGTCCGGGTTGGTTCTTGCAGGTTGTCTCAGCCTTGATGCCGGGGATGGCAAATTCGAGCGGGTTAGAGAGTGTTGTCACCTTGGTCTCGGCCCACTTGGTAGTACCAGCAGCGTTCACAGCACGCAGGCGGAGGGTATACTCGGTCTCTGCCTTGAGGTCCTCGAAGCGGAGCTTATTGTCGCGGATAGTAGAGTAGAGCATGCCGTCAAACTCGATCTCATAGTAGTCAGCCTCGGGCTGCATCTCCCATGAGGGAGTGAGTGCATAGGGCTCGATATTCTCCTCGGTGAAGATGATGGTGGGTACGGCGAGCTTGCCGGTGTTGGCCACCAAGGGGTCTGTTACCTCGAACTGGTAGCCCTCTACGGTCACTTCGATGGCATCTGCGGTGACGTCGGTAGCGCCAATCTTGACCATCAAGCGAGGAGCACCCTTGATGCTCACCTCAGCGGCCTCGGAGCCACGTGTTGAGAACTGGTTAAGCTCAGGCTCAGCATCGTAGTAATAGGCGTTATCGGTCACAATGAGTTCAGCGGCCGAGGCCACTGCCTCGAGCTCCACTTTCTTGCCGCCCACAGTAGCCTTCACGGCCTTGGGCGCAGCGTTCATATAGATACGCATCTCGGTGCTCTTCTTAATCTCGAAGCCCTCGAAGTAACCGGTTGTGGGAGCTACGGTGATGGTAGCCTTGCCCTTCTTCACCTGGCTGCTCACCTTGGTTTCCACATACTTACCCAAAAGGTAAGCCTGTGTGCGACCATCGTCGTCATACTCAGTGAAGCTGCTCTCGCCATAGGGGTAGATGTCGTAGATGCGGATAGAGGGGTCTATCTCATTGACATTGTTGTGAGGACGTGTGAGGGGCACGATAGCACCGGCCTTCACGAAGAGGGGCTGTTTCCACAAGGGAGCGTCGTAGCTGTTGATGATGCGGCCGCCTTTGTAGTGCTCACCGCTGAAGTAGTCAATCCACATGCCCTCGGGGAGGTAGATTCCGTGACGCACATCGTTGCCCTCGGCATCGGCGGCGGTGTTCTGATAGATGGGAGCCACGAGGTACCAGGGGCCAAACATATACTGATACTGTGTAGCCTTACCTAAGGTGTAGTCGTTCTCGGTATCGAGGAACATGGCACGTACCATGGGCATGCCGAAGACAGCCTCGCGAGCGATGCTATAGGTGTAGGGGGTGAGCACCGACTTCCACTTCAGGTATGAGCGGTTGATCGATGTGGCAGGCTCGCCCAAGGCATGGGGGTACTTCTCGTTGGCTCCCCATCCGTCCATGTTGAGAAGCATGGGTGAGAAGGTCTTCCACTCATAGTCGCGCACGTTGACGGGCACGTTGTTGCCACCGAAGATACCGTCCATGTCAGATGACACGTTGGGCTGGCCCGAGAGGCCCGAGCCGATGTATGTGGGGATGTGAAAGCGGATGTACTCCCAGTTACCACCTGTCTGGTCACCACTCCAGAGGCCAGCATAGCGCTGTGTACCTGCCCAGCCGTCGAGGGTGATGATGAAGGGACGTGCATCGTCTCCAAACTCGGGCATCACCTTAGCCACGTCGGCCACACCATTGAGTCCGAACGAGTAGCCGGGGCCCACCCAAGCCACGTCGGTTTTGAGGATACGTACACCAGCGTCGCGCACCTCGCGGATGATGTCACGCTGCAACAAGGCCTCGACACCCTCCTTGGGGTAGAGGCTCGACTGTGTCCACAGACCCAACTCTACACCATGTTGGCGGGCATATTCACCAAACTGACGCAGGTTCTCGATGTTGCCCTCGAGTGTTCCCGTCTGTCCGTATCCTGCACCGTAGCCGTCGTTGGGGAGAATCCAGCCGAGGGGCATGTCATGCGCTGCGTAGCGGTCGATCACGGCGCGAGCCGAGAACTGGTAGCTGCTATTGGTAGGCACGCTTACCTCACCACCGCCCTTGATAGAGCCTGCGGCAACTGCAGTGCCATCAATTTTCTCACCATTGAGTGTCTCTCTGATACCACCGTTAAACTTCTGACTCTCCTTGTAGCGCTTGCCATCCTCAAAGAGCACGCCGCCCTCGGCCGTCTCGGTCCAGTAGTCGCGGTTGTAGGCATTGAGGTGTCCCTCGTAGAAACCGAACTTGGGCAACAAGACGGGGTTACCGGTGAGCTGGTAGTAGTCGTTCAGCAAGGCCACGGGACCTTCGTCGACCATCACGAAGAGATCGAGGTAGTCGCCGTCGTGCTGCATCTTCACCGTGCCGTCGGCCTCGGAGTTGAAGTCATAGATACCCTTCTTGAAGGTATACCACATCACGCCGTAGCCGCCTGTAGACCAGTAGAAGGGGTTGGGCGAGGTTACGCCGCCATCCACCCAGTTGTTGGAGTTGATGACCTGTATCACCTTACCGCGGTGCGAGAAGCGGCCATTCTGCATACCACCGCCATAGAAGAATTCCTTGTCGTCAGCCTTCACGGTCATCGCTGCCACACCCTCCTTGATGGTGGCGGGAGCGGTCTCCTCAAACACTACGCGCTTGCTCTCGCGATCGGTCACGGTCATGAGACCTGTGGTCTTGTCCACCACCACCTTGATGCGGGGTGTGGTCATCGCTGTCTTGGCAGCGCTCTCCTTCACGGTGAGGCTGGTTACGTCGCGTCGGGGATTGACCACGAGGATCTGTGCGGGAGGCGTAGCTACGGGGTCGCGCATCTCGCCGCCTTGTGGGTCTTGGAAGACGCGCACGATGTCGTCGCCATAGAAGTCAAAAACACGGCACATGCTGTCGGGCATGATGACCTCCACGGTTGTTCCATTCACTTTCTTCCCTCCCATGCCGTCACATTGGGCAAAGGAGAGTAGCACCACTGCTGCCAGCGCCGTCTTCGCGGCCACCTTGGCAAATCGGAAAAGGTTGTTCTTCATTGTGTTATGATTACTTAGATAAATAATAGTCTCTCTATCGCATTTTAGGGTGTAAAATTACATAATTTAGGAGAATTCTCCAAGATTATCCCTCACAAGTTCTTTTTTTTAACTACTTTCGCAGCTGAAATCTCAGATTTATGAAAGAAATCGAACGCAAGTTTCTCGTTACCGACGATAGTTATCGCACTTTGGCATACGACAAGTCGGATATCCTGCAAGGCTACATCTGCAGTGGACACGGTCATACGGTGCGTGTTCGTACCCGTGGCAACAAGGGCTACCTCACCATCAAGGGACCTTCGCTAGATGGTGGCATCAGCCGTTTTGAGTGGGAGAAGGAGATTACCCTCGATGACGTCCGAGAGTTATTCCCCCTCTGCGGTGAGCGCATAGAAAAAACACGCTACCTCGTACATAATGGTAAACACGTGGTAGAAGTGGACGAATTCCACGGTGAAAACGAAGGTTTAGTGCTTGCTGAGATTGAACTTTCCGACGTAAACGAGTCCTACATCCTCCCTCCCTACCTCGGCCGCGAGGTTACTGGTGACAAGCATTATTATAATGCCTACCTCTGCAGCCACCCCTATCACACATGGCGCGATGAGGTAAAAGTAAGCGAATCTGAATAGACTGATTGAGTCTCATCGCTTTCCCCTATGCCCAGCGGCCTAAAGGCAAATTATTGTCAGGGATGACAGCAGTCTTTGGGTAAATGTTATATTGCCTCCTTATCTTTTTATCTCACACAACGAGTAAGCCTGTTCCTCACGGCGCAGAGGATAGTGGCCGCGTAGGTACTCAAAGAGCATGGGGGTGGCTTTCAATGCCTGACTATCAGTATGAGGATTGTAGATATCAAGCAGTGCTTCGGCACGATCAGCTCCTCTGTCAATAGCTTGCACGGGTGGTGGAAGAAGTATCTCAGGCACGTCGCCTAGGCCGAAATAACGCGATAATGCTTCGAGTGACATACGCGTGGCATTAGCCTTTCCGTCAGCCGAATAGCCAGCGATATGAGGTGTGCCCAAATAGCAACGATCAAGCAATTCAAGATTGATATTGGGTTCGTGCTCCCACACGTCGATGACGCACTGCGCTATCTTGCCCTCCTCAAGTGCTTGTCGAAGAGCAGTCGTATCGGTAGTCTCGCCTCGTGAGGTATTGATAAAGTATGGTTTACGCAGTAGGGAATCAAAGAAAGCCTTATTGGCCAGGTGGTAGGTCGCATGAGGCCCCTCCTGCGTAAGTGGCGTGTGTAAGGTGATGACATCAGCCTCGCGAGCAATGGTCCCGAGCGACACGAAGCCCTCCTCACCACGCTCAGCACGAAGAGGATCACAAGCGAGCACACGCATACCCCACGAACGAGCCATCTCGACGACGAGCGAACCTACATGGCCTACGCCCACTACTCCGAGTGTGGCTTCGGAGAGAGTCAAGCCCCGCTCCTTCTCTAGGAGCAAGAGCACTGATTGTATGTATTGTCGTACCGAGGCGGCGTTACAGCCTGGAGCATTGGTCCAAAGTATCCCATGCGACTCACAATAGGCAACATCGATATGGTCATAGCCTATGGTAGCAGTAGCGATAAACTGCACACGGCTACCCTCGAGCAACGCAGCATCACAGCGAGTACGAGTACGCACGATTAAGGCATCGGCATCACGTACCGTGTCGGAGGTAATCTTACCCCCCTCTACGTATTGAGCCTCAACACCCATTATATTCAGGGCTTCTCTTATGTAAGGTATCTTATCGTCGACGATTACTTTCATTCTTGTCTGCTTTCATTAAGGACCAGTATACTCTCGGGACCCATATTGAACAACAGGTCAGCAATACTCAAATTGGGGATGAAGCCATGTTTCTCCTTGAATACTTGGTAGTATTCTACGGGCTGAAATTTCCTGTCGTTCTCCCACGGCACTTTGGGGGTGATCAGTGCACGAAAATCGGCCATTCCATCGGGCTTTTGATGGTATACGCCGGTAGGCTTTAGTGTTACGTCCAAACCGATAAGACTACACACCAACTCGGTGAGCTGCATGTTGAAGTCGTAGAGAAACTCTATCTTCTTCTCGAAGAAGGGACGGAAGTCATCCTCATAGTAGAGAAAGAAGGGTGTATGGCGGTAGGCAGCCTCCAAAGCATTCCAATGTTGGTGTCGCCAGTTGCCGTGATCGCTGATACGGATGTCGCGCATCAAGCACTTGCCCTCAGCGGTCTTTTCTGTGGGGATGGTGAGTGCCAAAGGACCATTGGCATCAGCTATGAGGCAGCGGTTGCGGTAGGTCTGCTTGGTATAGCTGTCATATGCCTCAATATAAGCGACATCGATGCTATCTTGCAGTAATTTGCTGTAGTACTGTATAGGGGCCAAGTAGGCCGACGAGAGTAGTATGTCCATTACTTACTAGTTAATCGTCAGGTTTACCTGCATGGTAGCAGTGTATTCCTTGCCGTCTGTGTGCTTGTAGATGATAGCTTGACGTACGGTATAGGTCTTACCGCGAGTGAGTCGACTAGGGTACTGTCCTACGTAGCAACCATATTTGTCGGGGTAAAACTCGGCAAAGATTAGAGCATTGGCATCATATCCGCAAACGTTACCATTCTTGTTGAACCAATGACCATAGCAGGTCGAAGAACTGGTACTTGTAGTGGTGCCCTCTCTCAACGTGCCATTGCTGTTCACGCCGACAAAGCGTATGGTATTGGACTTACCCACTTTGACCGATTTGAGTTGTTCTGTACTGAGTCCCAAAGCCTGGCTTATGGCATCCATATCATACTGGACACGTACAGATGAGTAGTTCGAAACGCTATAAGCCAATGTCGCATTGATAACCACCGTAGTATCGTGACGAGCATAATCTTCGGGATATTCACCGTAGGTATGACTAGCTCCATAGGGATCTGAATTGGTAAACCTTACAGCATAGGGCCACTGCTCATCGTCGGTGACATTATCGTTCCATGAGTGAGTCCACCACTTGGTGGGTGCTCCCATCACGACAAACCACAGGTGGCTGCACTTCTCGGGGATGGTGATGCTCACCTCGCCCTCAGCATCGCGCCCCGTGGAGCTATAGGTGCGAGTGCCGTCTGAGGAATAGGCTACAAATCCGTAGCGCCATCCTGCACGTTCGGGGTATATAGAACGGTAACCTGGAGCGTTGATAAGGCCCTTAAAGGTGGCCTTCACCTCTGTTCCTGCCGTGGGAACCTTGAGAGGGTTGGCATTGTATCCATAGTTTTGTGGACAATATTCGGGTTGCACTACCCACCAATTGTTCTCGTCATTGAGGTGTGACTGTACGATATCTTCGGAGGCCTCAATGAGGCGCTGTTGCTCGCTACCTATGAGTCCCTGTCCATATTTCTTCCATGAGTCGATGTCCATTGCGGCAATGTGGGCATAGCCCTCAAACTGCTCGTCGGCGAAGGTGGTTTCGTTGAGTCCGAATATGCGCATGTAGGCCTGTATCGGGTCTTCGGGGCGGGTTGCCTCTCTCCATATGCGGCCTATAGTATTGAGACCATGCTGCTGACACCACCAATCTTGATAGTAGCAGTTGTTATAACGAGCATCCTCGTGAATGATGTTGAGATGGTGCATATTCTGGTTATTGCTCCAGTTGGAAGCAAACTGTTTGTCGGGGTACACCTTATGTGCTTGCCAGTTAGCGCAGTCCTCCCACCACTCATTGCCGCTGGAGTTTTCTCCCAAGACATAGTTGAGTCCGTGGTTCATGCCGAGGTCTACGCTGACAAGGTACTGAAATGTGTGTCCTATCTCGTGCGCCACGGTCACATTGTCGCTCGCGGCCCATGCGTTGCAGTGGAAGAGTCCCACCTTCTGCGATTTTGTTGTCTTGGTTGTCCCCGAGCCCATAGTCCATACGGTACCATCCACGCCACTACCATCGGCACGCCACTCGGACTGGTTTACGACAAACATCTCTATCTTCACCTTGTCCGTAGATGATTTGCCGGGTACAAGGAATCCGAGTTCGCCGACATACACATCCCATATCTTCTCGGCATTGTTGAGCAATGTATTCACGTTGCACACCGAGCTTGATGCTCCACCTGTGAGGTTGCCGTTGCTCTGCTTGGTGAGACCCTTAGCCCAGAACACAACAAAGTGTTCGCTTTCGGCGCTGCGCTGGAAGCAATAAGTGGAGTTTTCGTCATTGAAGTCATTGGAATAGTAGGTCGAAGGCTTCACAAGGTATCGCTCTATCTCATCGAATCGATAGACTCCATTGGTACGGAAGGCTTTCGTGCGAGCTGTCACACGTCCCGTCGAGGGGTTTGTCTTGTAATACTTGTAGTTGGATTTGAGAAACTCCAGCGAATCAATATCGACGAGATCGATGATTTCATTCTCTGTGAATCGGTCATCAAACTGTACCCACATCGTGTCGGGGTTCTCCTGTGCGATGGTGCTTCCGCACAGGATGATACTGAGTGCAAACAATATGTGTTTCATTTTCTTTATCTTTTGACGATTTTTAATGTGGCATCTCCTGTGGTTATGATGTATGCTCCTTGGGGGAGTGTGTGCAGGTTGACGATAGTCTGCCCTTCCATCTGTATGGGATTCACCTTTACCTCGCGTCCATTGCTCGAGTAGACCCTTACGGATAGTGGCTTGTCAGTTTCGAAGATGACACTATTATCACATATCCTCGCGGTCGCTCCTTTGGTGGTTTGCTCGATGCCACTGGGGTCATCGGTTGCGGAGATGTAGAAGTTCTTGATGTTGCTGAACTCATAATTGTCGGCATTGACGATGATGTCCCCATGGATGAATCTCATCATGGGGTTGGTCTCTCCGCCGAGTAGATAGTATACTCGCGTATTATTCTTTAGGGTGAGTACCAAACTTTTGGCCGATAGCATCCCTATGGCAAGAAACAGCAATGCAGCAAGGGCGATAATTCTTGTTTTCATTGGTAGTAATAGCTAGTTGGATATGTACTGCAAAAGTATCTACATCTTTCGAGATGAGCAAATATTTGCTTTGGAAATAGGTCATCTCAGTCACGATGGGGTATCATTTTGGGTGGTGTGTGACATTATAAAACAAAAGAAGCTCATCTCCCGATGAACCTCTTTTGCTCTTCGTCTTGGACTTGAACCAAGGACCCTCTGATTAACAGTCAGATGCTCTAACCGACTGAGCTAACGAAGA
>JAZONP010000063.1:0-7059 GCA_045654565.1 Bacteroidaceae bacterium | reverse complement strand
AATTATTAATTATTTATAGTTTAATATAGTTGTCTTTTCCACACGAGCGGACAGAGTCCACTCCATATTCGGGGTGCAAAGTTAGTCACTTTCTTCCGATTAGCCAACAATTCTTACGACTTTTTTCAAAGAAAATGTGTTGTATAACATTTCCAGCGTCAGTTCCCCTCCTTAAGAAAAACAAAAGCGGACCATCCGAAGAGGGTCCGCCCAAACAACAAGTATTATATCACTTGTTCCTTTTTCTGCTCCAGCGGTTGTGGGTCCATAGCCACATGTGGGGCTGGGCTTTGATGTCCTCTTCAAGCATCTGCATATACCGCTTGCTGTAGCCATACTCATCCCCCTCGATAGGTTCGATGGGGAGGTAGGTCAGCTCATAGTATCCTCGGCGTACACATTTCATGCTGCCGTAGACGAAGTGCGCGTTCAGCTTGCGCCCCATACCCTCGCCACCAGTGATGATGGGCGTATCCTGGTTGAGGAATTCCATCCACTCGGGCTCGGGTCGCCATGCGGGACGCTGGTCGGCAATCAGTCCGAGCAGGAGCTGCTTCCCCTCGCGCACTCGGGTGACGATGTAGCGCAACGACTGCTTCTGGGTCACGCCCACCGAGTGGAACCGGCTACGCAGCTTATACATCAGCCTATCCATCGTCTTATCCGAAAGGGGGTGATACACCTGTACCGCCTCCAGGTCGGGGTGCGACCATAGCGTGATGGAGATCACATACTCCCAGTTGCACTGGTGCCCCAGGTAGAGGAAGATGGGCCGACCATCCTGGCGCAACTGCTCCACGTATTCCGGATTGGTAAACTTCAGATGTCGCTTCATCTGCTCATCGGAGATATGCATGAGCTTCAGCGTCTCCACCACATAGTCGCAGAAGTGTCGGTAGAACGCCTTCTCGATCTTCACGATCTCCCCTTCCGACTTTTCAGGAAAAGCATTCGTAAGGTTCTTTCTCGTCACCTTACGACGGTATCTTGCGATGTAGTAAACCACAGGATACAGCACCACACTACTGATGCCATGCAGCACCCAGTAGGGCCATATGGCCAGTGCCTTGATAGCCACCCACAACAGACAATATTTGATTTTTTCCATCATAATCATTTTGGACAACGGACGAACGGACGAAAACCGTGATATCTGAAAAGCCCCTCCATAGAGACCTCACGTGGAATGAGCGTCGGTTACGACAACGAGGGCTTTAGTTAAGAAAAGAGTGAGACTTGTCGCCCCTGCCATCCGCGGAGGAACTTTCAACCCTCAATTTCAACGTTCAACTTTTCAATTATTCCTTGTACCACGACGCGTACATCAGGTACTGGCGTGCTATGCGCTGGTTCAGTTCACGGCTCTGCTCGGGGTCTACCTTCTTGACAAACTTGGCCGGTACGCCAGCCCATAGTTCGCCAGCTCCAACGATGGTCCCCGAGGTCACCACAGCCCCTGCTGCCACGATGGCCCCCTCGCCTACCACCACGTGGTCGAGCAGCGTAGAGCCCATACCGATGAGCGCATTATCCTTCACCGTAGCACCGTGGATGGTCACGTTATGCCCCACCGACACGTTGTCGCCAATCTCGATGGTCGACTTCTGATACAACGTATGCAGCACGCTGCCATCCTGTATGTTCACCCCATTGCCAATGCGTATGCTATTGACATCGCCCCTCAGCACAGCACCAAACCATATGCTGCAGTCGCGACCCATCACCACATCACCAATGATCGTCGCATTATCGGCCAAGAAACAGTTCTCTCCGATCTCGGGCGTAAATCCCCGAACAGACTTCACCAATGCCATAACCTCTATACTATTCGTTTCTAAAAGCGAAGGTAATGCAAAACGGGTGAATAACAAAACTTCCACCGCTTTTTTCGCTGCATCCACCCAACCTGCAAGGGCGAATCACAAAACATTGCGCTACCCCCATTTCGCTATCTATCTAGTAGTTATGTTTTGCGTGCTGCATACTCGCAGGATATGTTTGGTTTGTTTCCGCGAATTTACAATATCCCCGCAAGCAGTGCAAATTTTTCTCTGACTTTTATTTTTTCGTTTCATCATTCACGGTGCAAAGATAGCCCTACGTTGTCCCATAACGTGGGACAGGAGATGTTTTTTAGGAAAAGACTTGAAATAGGACAAAAGACATAAGACAATAAAAATACGCTCTGTCTCCCGATAGGTGAAAAAAGTGTGTAGTAAAAACTCTTATTTATAAATAAGCCACTATATATTATGCATACTCGGCAGCGATACAGCGCAGGGTAACTGTCTTATGTCCTATGTCTTATTCGCCTCGCGTGGCACGTAAAAAAAATTAGGAATTAGGAGTCAGGAGTTAGGAGTTAGGAAACTAGTGTGTAGGGTCTGTTGTGTCATCCCGAGCGTAGAGAGGGATCTCGCAGAGTCTCACGCAACGTACACAGTCCCAGCGCGGGGTCTCTCGCGTTGCTCGAGATGACAGAGATGCGGATGTTTATTTTAATCGGGAGTTAGGAGTTAGGAATTAGGATTGCCGCAGGTGAGGCGCTGATCCGCCCGAGGTGCGGCAGTGCGCGGTGCAGGGCTGCTCCGCGTCGGGAGGGAGGCTGCGCAAGCGCGCGAGGCAGGTGCGGCAGCGCAAAAAGTAGAAATACTATTTCTCTCTCATTATCAGCACACTAAGCAAAAGTTATTTGCAGTTATTTGCATTAAGTCGGAGCCTCAAAATCCTGTGTAGTATCTTTGCATTGTCAATCGATGACAATGCGAGTTTCGGCCGCTCTCGCTGAGCATGAAAGCCGGCTATCATGCGCTCGTTTGCACGAAACTTGCAGCGTAGAAGTAGAATAGAAGCGAACAATTTACTTAATTATTAACCCGAGACCTGAGAGGCGAGGCTTGCATCCGGAGGCAACTTTGATTACATCGTACTTCGGCTACACTCGCTGCAGCGAGCGCAATTGAGATTCAACGAAGTTAATCTGTGTGAGATAAAAAAGAATCCGCGAAATCCGCGTAAGATAAAAACCGCGATGCAAGCTCACAACAGGGCGGGAGACGAAGAGGCTGTAGCAGTGGAGGCTCGCAACCCTCAAAACAGCTTTGCCACGCCGAGGGCGGAGAGGAGGACGACGGCGTAGCGGAGCGTACGACCGACGAGCATGGTGACATTGGTGGCAAGGGGATGCGAACGCATGATGCCTAGGGTGACGAGGATGGCATCGCCAAGGACAGGTACCCAGCAGAGAAACCCCATCCAGGCGCCCCAACGGGATACCAAAGCACGGGCGCGCTGCATGTGCTTGTCCTTGATGCGGAACGTGCGTTGCAACCATTCGGGCGAAGCAATACGCCCCACACAATAGCAACTGACACCTCCAAGTGTATTGCCTGCCGAAGCTGTAAGGAGCAGTAGCCATGGGCTTCCGCCAAGGGCAAGCAGAGCCACCATGATGGCCTCGCTACTGAAGGGGAGTATGCTACCCGCCAGGAAGGCGGAGAGGAACATGCCCCACGGGCCGTAACTGATCAAGATTTCAGATAGTTGCTCCATACAAATAGCCCAAGGGAGGCGAGCCAGAAGAATAACAACATCACGAGATAGATGTTTCGCGCACGACCCTCATTACCGACAAACATCGTGGCGCCGACAAGTGAGGAGAGCAACAGGATGCAGGGCGAGAGCATGGCATAGTATGCCGGCGAGATCGCCACCGTGATGAGCAGCACGATGAGAGCGAGCATGAGGAGGCGATAGCCCGCACTGGCCTGAGCCCTCATCGTACGGTCAAGAAGTACCATCACGCTACCCGGCAAGGCCAGCAGAAGTATCCACAACAGTTGTGCCCAAAGCTGGGGAGCGCTCTGCATGATCGACATCGGTGATGGCGTGGGTAGTATCTGTCCCAGGTAGGGGGCTATCAAGGCCGTCCGGTCGGTGAGAAACAGTACGCCGCACGTCACCCAATAGGGTAGCAGCAACCCCCAAAGAGAGGCAAAGAAGGCGCGCCCATGCAACGACTCCATGAAAGCACCGCACAACACGACCCAAGGCAACGTGAGCAACAACGGAGGCTCCATGAGGCATTGCACACCGATGAGGGCGAAAGCCAAGAAATAGCGTCCCATGGCATCTCGGTCGCGATAGGTGCGCAGCAGGGTGTAGCAAGCCGTCGAGAACAGGACGAAATGAGACAAGGCACCCGCTCCTAACCCCATCTGAGGAGCCATGGAGCATCCCATGAAGAAGAGTGTGACGGGCAGACTACTGCGCGCCTCATTGTAGGATAGTTCGCGGCCTACCCTTAACGAGAGGAATATGGCAAATGCCCATACCAACAGGGCGAGATAGTCTGATGCTCCCCCACCCTGCCCTACGAGATGCAGCACCCACACGACAAGGCACAGCAAGGCGGCAATATAGGTTGCCGCCTTACTATGTACGATGAAATGGGCGAGTTTATTCATACTATTTGAGGAGTTAGAGGGGCTTTGTTGGGAGTTAAGGAGTTAAAAGGAGTTATCGCTTCGCTCTTGGGGAGTTAAATGCCAACCTTTAGGTCGCCGCCCGTAGGGGCCAAAGGCAATAGTCCTTTCTCGCGTTCGGCACTATTGACCTTTAACTCCATTTATCTCCATTTAACAACCTTTATCTCCTAAACTAAAGAATGTCCTTACCTATATCGCTACGGCAGTACATGTCGGTGAAGTGCAGTGCCTGCGCGTTCTTGAACGACATGGCCAACGCTTCGAGCTGGGTGTCACCGTATGAACTTACAGCGATGACACGACCACCATTGGTCACCACCTCGCCGTCCTTCATGGCGGTGCCGGCGTGGAAAAGGTAGCTGCCCTCTACATTCTCGAAGCCTGTGATGGGATAGCCCTTCACATAGTCACCGGGATAGCCACCCGAAACGAGCATTACGCACACCGCTGAGCGGGGGTCGAACTCGATAGCGCGCTCACCAAGGTTGCCCTCGGCCACACCTTCGAAGAGGTCCACGATATCGCTCTTGAGGCGGAGCATCACACTCTCGGTCTCAGGGTCACCCATACGTACGTTGTACTCAATCACCATAGGCTCACCCTTCACGTTGATAAGACCGAAGAAGATGAAGCCCTTGTAGTCGATGCCCTCGGCAGCGAGGCCCTCCACAGTGGGACGCACGATGCGCTCCTCTACCTTCTGCATCCACTCGGGAGTAGCAAAGGGAACGGGAGAGATAGAGCCCATGCCACCAGTATTGAGACCTGTGTCGCCCTCGCCAATACGCTTGTAATCCTTAGCCTCGGGAAGGAGCTTGTAGTTCTTACCGTCGGTGAGTACGAACACCGAGCACTCTACGCCCGAGAGGAACTCCTCGATGACCACGCTTGCCGAAGCCGAGCCGAACATACCGCCCAACATCTCGCTGAGCTCCTTCTCGGCCTCCTCGAGGGTGTCGAGGATGAGCACGCCCTTACCGGCACAGAGGCCGTCGGCCTTCAATACGTAGGGAGCCTCAAGGGTGCGGAGGAAGGCAATACCCTCAGCCAATGTCTCCTGAGTGAAGGTCTGATAGCGTGCGGTGGGTATACCGTGACGCATCATGAAGGCCTTGGCAAAGTCCTTGCTGCCCTCGAGGGTAGCACCCGCCTTGGAGGGACCGATGACGGGGACATTCTGCAACTGCTCGTCATCGCGGAAGAAGTCGTACACGCCCTTCACCAACGGATCCTCGGGACCTACGACCACCATATTGATGCCGTTCTCGAGCACGAAAGCCTTGATGCCTTCAAAGTCGGTAGCCGAGAGCGCTACGTTTTCACCTACTTCGCGTGTACCGGCATTACCGGGAGCGATAAACAACTTCTCTACTTTCGGACTCTGGCTGATCTTCCAAGCCAGGGCATGCTCACGTCCGCCACTGCCTAATAACAATATTTTCATACGCTTAACTAATTCTATATCGGGGAAATAGATTGTCTTTTCATTTATCGGATATTCCGGTACGATGGTTCTTATGTTCATGTCTCTTTTTTAATGAGTTAAAGGGAGTTAGAGGGAGATAGTCGCTTCGCTCTTTGGGAAGATAAAGGCCAATAGTCTCATCGCGCGAAATAACATTCGGCATTTAACTCCATTTATCTTCATTTAATAACCTTTATCTCCTATATAGAGCAGTTAAATGGAGCTAGAGGGAGATAGTCGCTTCGCTCTTTGGGAGTTAAATGCCGAATGTTTAGTCCATTGATTCACCAAACTGTTTACTTACCACTCCTCTGACATAAGAATTCAGCAGTTTGCTTGTTTCTTCCACTTTTCCAATCAACTCGTTATATGTTTCTATATTAATGTATAATAAATCACGAGAGAGAATAATGTAGTATCTGCACTCCTCTAAGCTGCCTTGCACGATGTTCAGAAAGCGTAATTTATCCGCCTTACTCAGTTTCTTGTAGCCCTCGGCAATGTTGGCAGGGACAGATATTGCAGCTCGTTGGAATTGAGAGCACAGGGCAAAACGTTCCTCTACCGGGAAAATCCTCGTCACCTTGTAGACATCCAACACAAACTCATGTGCCCTTTGCCATACGACAAGGTCTGTAAAACTTTTCGACGGTTCGAACATTTGGCCTTTATCTCCTTTTAACTCCATTTATCTCCCTTTTATCTCCTTATTTAATATACTCCGCCACCTCAGCGATGCGCTTGGGAATGTCGGTATTATCCATCTGTCCTGTGAAGTGCTCGGCGCCATTACCTATGGCAAACACGGGCACATAGGCCGCGGTGTGCGACCCTACGGGCCAACTCGCCATAGCAATGCGATTGAGCACGCGCACGGCCAATGCCGCGATGGGTTCGTCGCGGTAGTAGAGGCTCTCGGTCATCTTCACATTCTTGTCGCCTTGGAATGAGTGCTCATACTCACTGCGCAAGGCCTTCTCATCACGCTCACTCAAGGTTATCGTGTCCCAGAAGCCGAAGTTCGCCTTCAATGCCTCCTTCATCTGTTCCCAAGTGACGTTGTCCTTGCTCTCGTGGCGCATGCGGTTGACGATGCGCGAGAAGCCT
>JAZONP010000062.1:0-6299 GCA_045654565.1 Bacteroidaceae bacterium | reverse complement strand
CAAATGCCATTAAGTTCAAGCTCTTGCTACGAATGTTTGCCGTAATAAAGCGCGGAACACCTTTTGTGAGGAAACCTGACTTCATTTATTCATAAATAGTGAAAATAAGAGCAGATTATTTGGAGATATCCTATATTTCTGCGTGAGAAACAAAAACATTCCGTGAGAGAGATTCTGCGAAAGTCTGCGGCGTGAGATTAAAGAGTTCCGCGAGGGAGCAGCGAGGGCAAAGCAACTTGCAAAACAGTCTAGATTCAGTGTTTTCAGTTGACTAAAAGAAAGAGTCAGTGGTACTTCGTGGTTATCCGTGAGAGATAAAAGCGATCTTTAGCTTCGCTGAAAATCACTACGCTCGCTGAGCAATCTGTAAGTAAACTTGCATTGCGCTCGCTAAACGTGATCTTTAACATACTGAAGACAAGACGAAAGAAGAAAAAACAGGGACAAACACTTGGCTATACTTTGAATTATCTGAATATTTGCAACCGACACTTTAGATTATCATCAAAAGATAAGCGGTATGGCAGAATACGAAAGAATACAGAGAATAGTTGACGCACAGGAAGATAGCGTATTCCTGTGGGGTGCCAGACAGGTAGGGAGGAGAACATTGGTGAAGACACTCTACCCTAAGGCCAAAGTCTATGACCTGCTGATGAGCGATGAGTATGGACGACTGATGCGTCGCCCGCAGCTGCTTCGCGAAGAGCTGGAGCATCTGGGCGAGGAGTCGCTCGTCATCATCGACGAGATACAGAAGATTCCCCAGTTGCTCGACGAAGTGCATTGGCTCATCGTGAACCGGGGCATACGCTTTATCTTGTGTGACTCCAGCGCCCGCAAGTTGAAGCGGGTAGGAACAAACCTACTGGGCGGACGGGCATTGTCTGTCAACCTCTATCCGCTGGTGAGCCGAGATACCCGACTTCGACCTTATCCGTGCCATCAACCACGGCATGATACCGCGCCACTACCTAGCGGTCAATCCCAAGAAACGCCTGCAGGCCTATATCGGCACCTACTTGAAGGAGGAGATACAGGACGAAGCGGTGGTGCGGCAACTGGCATCATTCAACCGCTTTCTCGACATTGCGGCACAGTGCGACGGCGAAATGGTGAACTACAGCAATGTGGCTCAGGACTGTGGCGTGAGTGCCGTGACGGTGAAGGAGTATTTCAACATTCTGGAGCAGTCGCTCATAGGGTATATGATACCGGCCTTCACGCAGTCCAGGAAACGGCGAGCCCTGACTACATCGCGGTTCTACTACTTCGATGTGGGGATAGTGAATCACCTGCTCAACCGCTCGAACCTGCAGCCCGGCTCTGCGGACTTCGGGCACGCCTTCGAGCATCTGATGATGCAGGAGATAGTGGCCCGGCTCAGCTATAGCGAGAGCGATGAACGGCTCAGCTACTGGCGTACGGCGAGTGGATACGAAGTGGATGCCATCATCGGTGACGGTCGCGTGGCTATCGAGTTCAAGAGTTGTGAGGAGGTACAGTCCAAGCACACCAAAGGCCTGCGTGCATTCAGCGAAGACTTTCCCGATGCAAGGCTTATCATCGTGTCGCTTGACCGTCATCCCCGACAGCTGAACGGCATCGAGGTGATCCCGGCTACCGAGTTCCTACACAGGATGTGGCAAGGCGAAATCTTTTAGACATCCCCTCCCCCGCTTTTGCTATGTGGAGAATCGTGGGAAGAGCCGCTCGCTATGCACCCCAGCTCTCGCGGTCGAGGCTGCGGTAGCCGATGGCCTCGGCGATGTGCGTAGACTGTATGGTGTCGCTGCCATCGAGGTCGGCAATGGTGCGGGCCACCTTGAGGATACGGTCGTAGGCACGGGCCGAGAGGTTGAGGCGCTCCATGGCACTCTGCAACATGGCACGTCCGCGCTCGTCGGGCTGGGCATACTTCTGTAGCAGGCGGGGAGTCATCTGCGCATTGCAGTGGATGCCGGGCTCATCGGCAAAGCGCTGCTCCTGTACCTGGCGGGCACGGATGACACGCTCACGTATCGTGGCACTGCTCTCCGAAGGGGTCTCCTTGACCAGGTCGTTGAAGGGCACGGGCACGGTCTCGACCTGTATGTCGATGCGGTCGAGCAGGGGACCGCTGATCTTGTTGGGGTACTTCTGCACCTGAGAGGGGCTGCACACGCAGGGCTTGGTGGGGTGGTTGTAGTAGCCGCAAGGGCAGGGGTTCATCGATGCCACGAGCATGAAGTTGGCCGGATAGTCGATGCTGTACTTGGCACGGGCTACGGTGATGTGACGGTCTTCGAGGGGCTGGCGTAGCATCTCGAGCACGCTGCGGTTAAACTCGGGCAGCTCGTCACAGAAGAGCACGCCATTGTGGGCCAGGCTGATCTCGCCCGGCTGAGGGTTGGTACCGCCACCCACGAGGGCTACGGAGGAGATGGTGTGGTGGGGACTGCGGAAGGGGCGCACGGCCACGAGCGAGGCATCCTTGCCGAGGCGACCAGCCACGGAGTGTATCTTGGTGGTCTCCAGGCTCTCATGGAGCGAGAGCGGAGGCAGAATAGAGGGCAGGCGCTTGGCCATCATGGACTTACCGGCACCGGGAGGGCCGATGAGGATGATGTTGTGTGATCCAGCCGCTGCTACCTCGAAGGCACGCTTCACGTTGTCCTGTCCCTTGACATCAGAAAAGTCAAACTCGAAGCTGTCTTGATGGGCATAGAACTCTCCACGGGTGTCGACGACGGTGGGCGTCAGGGTATCCTCGCCATTGAGGAAGCGTATCACCTGCACGATGTTGTCGACACCATAGACATTGAGGTTGTTGACTACTGCTGCCTCGCGGGCATTCTGAGCAGGGAGGATGAGACCTTCGTAGCCCAGCTCGCGGGCTTTGATGGCGATGGGCAGGGCGCCCCGGATGGGCATAAGGCTGCCGTCTAGTCCCAGCTCGCCCATGATGAGGTAGCGAGGCAGCTTGTCGGGCACGATCATGTCGCTCGCAGCCATGATGCCTATGGCAATGGGCAGGTCATAGGCTGAGCCCTCCTTGCGGATGTCGGCAGGAGCCATGTTGATGGTGATCTGCGAGGTGGGCACCTTGTAGCCCGTGTTGAGCAGGGCGGCACGGATGCGCTCATGGCTCTCCTTGACAGCAGCATCGGGAAGTCCCACAAGGAAGAACTTCACTCCACGCGATGTGTTCACCTCAACGGTGACGATGGTGGCATCGACACCCTGCACGGCGGCTCCGAAGACTTTGACTAACATAGTATTATTTTATTCTTCTGAAAAAACAACTTAATAATTTACCCAACGATTGGTGTCATGCTGAGCACAAGCGAAGCATCTCGCGGAGTTTCTAGCCAAGTCCCTGCGCGGGATCCTTCACATTGTTCAGGATGACAGTATCGCGATGTTCTTGTATTATGAGCAAACATCATTTCTTTTTCTTTACGTCCTTTACCGGAGCGAGAATCTGCTTGTAGGTCTCATCGTCGGCCAAGAGTGTGCGGGCACGAAGGATGGTGCTATCGCCTTTGATACCTTGAATGATGCTGCCACGCTGGTAATAGTAGCGGGTGACAAGTTGGTCGGCAAGGAGCTCGCTGATGTCTTTCTTAAAGATATCAAAGTCGCGGTCGATGTCGTGGCTGAGCTTCTTCTCCAAAGCGGCAAACTCGGCCGCAGCGTCGGTGGCATATCCCTCAAACTCGGCCACCTCCTTGAGCGCAGCAAGCGCCTTCTCGCTCTGACGGTCGTAGGTGAAGTCTGATGCCTTGACAGCCTCCTTGAAGGCTTCGAAGAGGCTATCGCTCACCTCAAACTCCTCGATGGGGGCTATCGTGGGGTGGAGGTAGGTGAAGTGTGTGACGAAATCGAGCAGCACATCGCTGTTGGCAAGGTAGTACAGCAAGTTCGGCAGGCGCTCGGCCGTAATCTCCACGTCGGGCGAGATGCCACCTTTTTCATGCACGGGACGGCCTGCAAGAGTATAGAACGTAGGTGTGATGGTATCGGCCACTTCGCTCTTGCCCTCCCCGGAGCGTTTCTTCGAGTAGTCAATCTTTTGTACACAACGTCCCGAGGGGGTGTAGTACTTCGATGTCGTGACCTTGAGCGAAGCATTGTAAGGCAGCTCGCGTACGGTCTGCACCAGGCCCTTGCCAAAGGTGCGACGACCCATGATGACGCCACGGTCGAGGTCCTGGATGGCGCCCGCCACAATCTCAGATGACGATGCGCTCTGCCCGTCGACGAGAACGATGAGGGGTATGTTGGTGTCGAGTGGTTCGCGACTCGTCTTGTAGGTCTGAGAAGCTTGAGGTATCTTACCCTTGGTAGAAACGACTGTAGTGCCCTTGGGGATGAAGAGGCTGGCGATGTCTATCGCCTCGGCCATGGAGCCACCGCCATTGCCGCGCAAGTCGAGGATGAAACCACGGGCACCGCGGTTCTTGAGATCTACCAATGCCAGACGTACCTCGCGGGCACAGTTCTCGGTGAAACTGTTGAGAATGACATAGCCTACGCTGTCTTCGAAGAGTGTATAATAAGGTACGGAAGGCATGGCAATATTGGCACGAGAAATCTTTACCTC
The DNA here is from genome assembly GCA_045654565.1 of Bacteroidaceae bacterium. Taxonomy (GTDB): domain Bacteria; phylum Bacteroidota; class Bacteroidia; order Bacteroidales; family Bacteroidaceae; genus UBA1189. Next base: position 1,714 of record JAZONP010000062.1, on the reverse strand, counting down.
CACGATGCTGTCGGCCACTCCCTCTCGCTTGGCACGTACGGTAAGTGTGGTGCCCGGTTCGCCTCGTAGGCGTGAGCTCACCTCATCGACAGGCAGTCCCTTGAGGTCTTCTCCATCGATGGAGAGCAGGATGTCTCCTGCCCGTAGCCCCGCATTGAGCGCTGGCATGCCCTCGTAGGGCTCTACGACAACCACGCGATCGTGTTTCTGGTGGTAGCGGATGACGGCACCCACACCGGCATACTTGCCCGTGAGCATCATCTTGAGATCCTCGTCCTCCTCTTCGGGATAGTACACGGTGTAGGGGTCGAGGTCGGCAAGCATAGCGTGTATGCCTGTCTCCACGGCATCGGCCACGTCGAGCGTGTCGACATACATCATATCGAGCTCGCGGAAAACGGAATGGAAGAGGTCGAGATACTTTGATATCGTGAAGTTGCGGTCGTCGCCCTTGAAACTCAATAGTGCGACGCACACACAAGGTAGGGCAAGTGCCCATACCCACACTTTGCGGAGATGCTTCATAGTGCTGTTGTTTCTGCGATTAGTGACTTTATCTGATTCCAGGTCTCACCAGCGAGCTGGGTGCCAACAATCTGTATCACATGGCCTGAGAGGATTGTTCCAACTTGAGCACACTGGGCAAGCTTGCAGCCGTTCATCAGTCCATACATCACGCCTGCGGCATAGAAATCACCCGCAGCTGTAGTGTCGATAACCTTTTCCACAGGCCAAGCCTCTACGAACACCTTCTCGCCCTGGCTCATGATGGTCGACCCAGCAGGGCCCAACTTCACCACGGCCACCTCGCATAGCGAGTGGAGACGCTCTAGTGCCTCAGCAGGCTCGGTTTGGGCGAAGGCGCGGGCCTCCTCCTCGTTGGCAAACACCACATCGACATAGTCGGTCACCAAGCGGGTGAAGAACTCATGGTCGGCAGCTACGATATTGTAGCTAGCGAGGTCGAGACATACCTTCAAGCCCTTCTCCTTGGCCAGCTCTACGGCACGAAGGATGAGTGCATGATTCTGCACGAGATAACCCTCTACATAGAGGTAGTCATATCCATCAAACATCTCAGGCGACAGGGTCTCGGGACCCATCATCGCTGCTGCGCCGAGGTAGGTGGCAAAGGTGCGCTCACCACCGGGAGAGATGAAGGTGTAGGCAATGCCTGACTGTACAGGCAGCGTGGTTAGATAAGGAACAATGCCACATTTAGTGCAGTTAGCGGCAAAAAACTCACCTGTAGCATCGTTACCCACAGCACCGATGAATCCCGGATTTGCGCCCAAGTTGGCCAATGCCAACATGGTGTTACCGGCCGAACCACCTGTAGCACGTTGCACATCGAGAGAGGCAAAGCACTCCTGTATGCGTTGCTGCTCATCGTCACCGATGAGGGTCATACTGCCCTTGGGAAGTCCAAAGGTGTGGAGCAGATCGTCATTGGGCAAAGTGACCAATGCATCGGTCAAAGCATTGCCAATTCCTATGATTTTCTTCATAATCGTAGCGTTATTACTCGTTTTTTGCAAATTTTTCCACAAAGTTATTGCTTATTTCAAAATATCCTATTAATTTTGCACCGCAATCGAGAGAAAAACGCATTTTTTCTTCCGTTTTGCAACAAACACTCTTCGTTAGCTCAGTCGGTTAGAGCATCTGACTGTTAATCAGAGGGTCCTTGGTTCAAGTCCAAGACGAAGAGCAA
>JAZONP010000061.1:0-6949 GCA_045654565.1 Bacteroidaceae bacterium | reverse complement strand
CTTGATGATCATGGTTACCTCACCATAGGTAAGGCGCACAGTTTCCATATCGGTGCATATGGCATACACCCTCTTCAGCCAGTGTTCGGGGAAGTGTTCCCCGGGGTTGCACGGCGCCTCCACTCCCACGATAGATTCCCGGCTCACCTGCATCTTCAGGCTGGTGAGGTCGGCACCCTCGGCGGCCATAGCTTCGCGCAGACCACTCTCCGTGAAGCAGCACTTCATCTGCTTCCACTCGGCAATAGGGTTCTGCTCAACGAGATGGTCTTCCTTGTAGCCATCAAAGCTGAATGTATTGTTATAGTCCAAGGGGAGATACACCTTCTTGCGTATCTTCTCCAGCTGCGCATGCTCATCGGCAAAGCGCTTGGATGTTGCCGCCCATGCCTTGCGCCGCTTGGCAGCCTTGGCTTTCCAGTAGTCGTTGAAACTCATTGTTTGTTTTTTATTCCCCTCTCGTTACCGTTACCACCGTCTCGCCTGTCTGCAGGCCCTTTATGATTTTCACCTGCAGCTGCTCCCTCTCTTCGGTCATCAAGTCGTAATGAGGCATAATTATTTTCCTGTAATCGTTTGGAAAGCCTCTGTTACTTTAGCTTTCAGGCTGTCAATGGTATCCTTGTATTTAGGCATCAGTTTCACATATTTGGCAATAGCACTCAAAGTGAGCATTTTGAAATTGATGTGGTAGATGTCTTGTACTCCATAACGGTCATTGAAAAATGAATCTGTCTCTTCAGCGTATGGGTAGAAATAACATTGATACTTCGACTGGGCATACGGACTGGATGCTTTAAGCAGCAATTTGCATCCCTGAAATTCGATGACAATGAGCACTTTTCCTAGTTCATGCACATAAACCTTTGCCTCCTGTAGACCTTGTGTATCAAGATAAGGACGGAAGACGGTCTTTACATAGTCCTCTGGAGACGTAACGAAACTGCCCCAATTGTCTCTTACGAATGCACTGAAAACCAATTTTTCCTGATCCTTGTCAGCCGCCGTGATTTTCTCCATAAACTCCTGGACAGCCTTCATACATGGTTTCATAGCAGATGTAAGGACGGGGTCAACATCGTAACGATAATTGTATCTATTAACAAGTGATTTCACCTTCTCAAAGATAATCGTATCGTCCCACAGCTTGAACTCAATATCCTTTGCCACGGAACCCTCGATTCTGGCGAGTCGAAGTCCTTTGGTATAGTATAGAAATTCCTCCTCACGCAGATTGCATTCGGCATCCATTTCCATCAGTAGGGTTGCGATGTCTAGCGTATAAAAGCCCGTTTCCTCCATTCGCATCGGACAGTTGTCGTCGAAACGTGTGCAGGGAGTGATCTCATAGTAGCTAAAAGGTACGCCCTTGGTGGAAAAGCGCTTGATAATCATAGTGGCAGCGCCATAGGTAAATGTGAAGGTGTCGAGGTCGGTGAAATGCCTGCGTTCACAAACTGAATGCTCTCTCGTTGCAGTGAATTCGTTGAGATTGCCTCCGTACTGCAGCAAGGCATCACGAAGCCCGACCTCCGAAAAACAGAATTTGCCACCCCTCCACTCTGCCAGAGGGTTCTTCGTGGTATAGTGAGACTCTGCTAATTCCCAGAAATCATCAAAATTCGGAATGCGATTAAAGGGCTTGAACACGTCTTCCCGAATCTCTTCGATTTCAGAGTGACTTCCAAGTTTGCGGGCGAGTTTGCCCTCCCATGACTTGCGGCGCTTCTGCGCTTTCTTGTCCCAATACTTTTTAAAATCTTTCATATTACTGTATTTGTCTTTCTTTTGTAACATTCACCTTGATGCTGCCATCCTTGATGCCGCGAATGAGGCGGGTTTGCAATTGCTCACGCTCTTCTGTCATAAGTTCAAAGGGTTGGCCGTCGGATTCGGTTTCGGGGAAGTACTTACCCTCGGCATCGTTCTTCACATAGATTTCGCAATTGGGTTCCTCGGCCTTGTAGTAGATGCGCAGTGAGGGGTATGTGCTCTTCATCAGCGCTGTCACCTCGTAGCAGGGTGTCCAGGCCGTCTCGAAGGTCACGCGCAGCGTATCATCGGCACGCTCGAGGTCCATCCACTCGCCACGGCACAGCACCTCTTTGGGGTTCCCGCCCAAGGCCTTGACCAAGCAGCCCAGCCATGTCGGGCCAAAGCTGTTCTCTACCAAAGGCTGCTCCATTGCCTGAAGCGATGTCATGGTTTCATACAGGGCATCGAGTTCCTTCTTTTCACCCTCGATGACATAATGGGCAGTACAGATGTTTGGCATAGTATTTTGAGTTTTTGAGTTTGTATGTTTATGAGTTTTTCATTTCACACGGATAATATAGTAACAAAAAGGAAAAAATTCAAAAATCGAGGCAAGAAAATCACAGATACCCCTTCAGCACCGCGCTACGCGAGGGTTTGCGCAGGCCGCGCAGGGCCTTTTCCTTGATCTGGCGCACACGCTCTCGGGTGAGGCCAAACTCGCAGGCTATCTCGTCGAGCGTCATCTCGCGGGTGCCGATGCCGAAGAACGACTTCACGATGTCGCGCTCGCGGCCGGCAAGCGTAGAGAGCACGCGGTCAATGTCGTGCGTGAGCGACTCGCTGGCCAGCCCTTGATCGGCACGGGGAGCATCGTCATTGGACAGCACATCCACGAGGCTATTGTCCTCGCCCTCGGCAAAGGGAGCATCCATCGAGAGGTGGCGGCCCGTCTGCTTCAGCGACTCGGCAATCTTCTCCACGGGGAGGTCGAGCATCTCGGCCAGCTCCTCGGGTGAGGGCTTGCGCTCGTGCTCCTGCTCAAACTTCAAGCTCGCCTTGTTCACGCGGTTGAGCATGCCCACCTGGTTGAGGGGCAGGTGCACCATGCGCGACTGCTCGGCCAAAGCTTGCAGGATAGACTGGCGTATCCACCACACGGCATAGCTGATAAACTTGAAGCCGCGTGTCTCGTCGAATCGCATGGCAGCCTTGATGAGTCCCAGGTTGCCCTCGTTGATGAGGTCGGGCAGGCTCATCCCCTGGTTCTGGTACTGCTTGGCCACCGACACCACGAAGCGCAGGTTAGCACGCACGAGCTTGTCCAGTGCCACATTGTCGCCCTGGCGGATTCGCTGAGCCAGCTCCACCTCCTCATCGACAGTTATCTGCTGTTCGCGACTAATCTCTTGCAGATACTTGTCCAATGATGCGTCACGCTTGGTGATACTCTTCGAAATCTTTAGTTGTCTCATCATGTATTGTTATAGGTTGGTAATAATAGTATATTGCTTCTTACTTCGCACGTTCTCTCAGTTTTTGGGTATACAGTTGTCTTACTTTGTCGACATAGTCATTTGCCGGTTTGTTGATGGTTGGCATCTGTTTTATGAACAAAGCAAAGATTTCCAACGGCGTAGTTGAGGGGAGCTTGATTGTTTCAGAGCAGCAACACGTTGTAGGTATCAGGCATATACTGTTGGTAGAGCTTATTTGTGCAAAGCATTGGTAGTTTTGATAGGATATTATTATAGAATGAGTGTCACCCGTTAGATTTACATCGCATAGCTCCAGGTTCGCTTCCTTCAAATATTTCTCAATCTCCTTTGCTGGATTGTCTTGGCTAAGTTTCTGAAATCTAAGACAACTCTCATTTGCCATACGGAGCAAAGCAAGGTCGAAATATTTATTGATGGCCGATTTCCAAGGTCGCAAAGCAAGGTTTATGATTTTTTCAGTGTTATAGCCATTGCTGATGTATTCATCTATCTTCTGCGACAACGTCGTATTGTCCCAAAGCGTAAAATTGATGACATCATCCATTACTGTTGATGCCATTAAGCGTAGTCTCAGCTTTTTGCTATAGTAGGCAAGCTCCTCCTGGCGCATCTCCATTTCGGCAGCCATTTCCATCAATAACGTTCCTATATTAAGCATACTAAAATCGGTTTCATTCAGAATCATTGATTTCCCGACCAACTGCTCGCAAGGATTCAGTGTATAGTAACCGAAAGGAACTCCTTGGATACTGTATCGCTTGATAACCATGGTAGCCTGCCCATAGGTAAGCTTTACGGTTTCCACATCGGTACATTGTTTGGCGAATTCATCTGTCCAACTATTCGGACAATTAGAATAACAGTAAATACAACGCTTACTGAGATTGAGATCTATCTTTTCTCCCTCTTTGAGACGTTGGCGCTTCACTTTCATCTCGAAGAGGGTGAGATCGGCCCCTTCGGCAGCCATAGCATCGCGTAGGGCATTCTCCGAGAAGGAAAACTCCCTCTCTCTCCACTGCACTATAGGGTTATGCTTCACGAGATGCATCAGGCAATCTCGGTGATTATATTGGATTTTTTGGTATACTTCATTGCGTATCTCATCCAGCGGTGTCCGATCTTTGGCATACCGTTTGGTTCTTGTGTCCCATTTCGTACGCTGCTTGTTCCTTTTCTGTTTACAATATTCGATGATATTCATAGTAGGATAATATTAATTGTCATTGTTATTTTCAGAAAGCACCTCTTCCCATCCCTTCTTGATGTTATCGGCAATCTCGGTGGCGAGGATTTCGCGTATCTGCTCTTCATCGCTACTGAATGCCATGTCACGCTTAATTATCTCCTTGCGTCCACTGCTATAGTCGGTATGGTAGAATATGTATGCAGGATATCGGCCCGATGCTTCCTTGTTGGTCTTCCATATGAGAAATTTGTGTAGCATCACCTTACCGCCCGATACTTTTCTGAACACACGGCGATCAAGCAGGCTGCTGGGTTGCAAGTTGTTGCTTTTTCCCTCCTGCTCCTCGAAAGGACAGATGTCGGTAAGCTGTGACAGACGCACCCCAGTGGGAGTAGGCAGCTTGTCGGTGCGCTCGCGGTCAAAGGTGATGCCCATTGCCGATACACCTGAGGTGATGCCCTGCATCAGCCACCCCTTCTCTTGATCGTAAACAAGCAGGGGATTGGTCTTTACCTTGTCGTCATTACCGCGTGCTACAAGTTCGAGCACCGATATCTCATACACCACCTCGGGTACTACCATCTGGTAGGCTATGCCGCGCGAGTCAGAGAGGATATATTGCGACTCCACATGCTTGGCCGAGAGGCGCTCAGCCAGGTCGGCACGCTGCTCATCGCTCATGCCGTTGGATCCGTGAGCAAACATCTGGTATGCACCATCTTCGTGACGCACAGCCATGAGTACATCGCGTATGCCTCGCTCGGTGGTAGAGTAGCCTACAATCACAGCATCTATACTGTGGCGAGGCTTCACCTTGCTTACGATATTGGTCTCATTATGTACTACGAGACCCTCGGCCCCCTCGTCCTCTACCCACTCTTGGTATATCTCTTGCAGCTCGTCTATCGATGTGGCGGTGCGCATCTCTACGGGACGACATAGCGAGTTGTCCCCATCGTTCATCGTCATGGCAAACAGCTCTTTCAGTTTGGCATATACCTCCTTGTAGTGGGCCGTAACAAAGGGTTGGCCATCAAGTTCGATGACATCGAAGGGAGCCAGTGCCAGCATATCGCGGCGTGCACTATCGGCGAGAGCGGTTTGCACATCGCCACAACGCGGACGGGCACCTTCACGTGGAAGATACAACTCAGCGGCTATGACGGCACTCTTGATACCAGCCTTGGTCATGAGGTCAGCGAAGACGTCGAGGCACTTCAGGTCTCCTGCGCGCTCCTTGCCTCTGGAGTTGAGCATCACGGCCGCACCGTTGCTATAGAACACACATTGCAGGTGACCGTCTATCTTGCGTGTTACGCAGAAGTCTTCACCGCTGATGCGCGATTTCATTTTTGCACCCTCGACAAGCATAAACTTGCCGGCTATGTTTGCTTTGTAATCTATTGCCTTTTGGCGCATTTCCTGTGTAATTTCCATTGTTGCCATAGTTGTGTTGTTTTTATTTTGTGGGGATTTCTTTAAGTTCAAGGTTGGTAAGTCTCAATATGAGTGCATAGCTTTCGCCATTGACACGCCCTTCGAGAAAGGCGCGGTAGGGAGTGCCTCCATTGCTCATCACCAGGGGTTCGTTGCCTTTGGCACCGCCACCCACCAACATCAAGGCGTCAGCTTCGGCGAGCTTCTTGGCCATGTCGTAGAGGAAGTCGAAGGTGAGGCCATTGATATGTTGCACTTGATAGCTTCTTTTGAACATGAACATGCGCATGGCCTTATCCTTGGGTATGAGTTTGCCTGTCCAGCGCAGGGGCACACCTTCGAGAGCGATGTTGGCTGTTGTGGTGCTATCGGGGCGCACCTCCTTCTCTGTGCCATCGGGCAGGTATACATGCTCGTTGAGCGATACACCGTAGGCTACCTTCTGTTGCGGGGTGATATATACTTTCTTCAGTCCTTCGAGCTTGAGTCCTATACGCTCCATATCCACTTCGGGATCACCGGTCACCAGTGCCTCTGCCAGTGCATCGCCATAGGCCTCCAGCAAAGCGGCTTCGGTAGTGGGCATGGTAGCCTTTAGTCGGCGTTCGTTTCTGCCTGTGCTGCCCGTTGTTGTTTTGTACACAATCGTCTCTTTATGCCCTTTATTACCGAATGCCACTTCGGCATCACGTCTGGCATCGTTGGCAATGTTAATCTTTCTCATAGTGTGATATTATTTTTAGAACATACTGAAATCAAGGTCATCAATCTCTTCTTTTTCCTCTTCGTCCATTTCATCGATGATGGTTTGGTCGGCCAGTGTTACGAATGCGAACTCCTGCTTCTCGCCAGCAAAGAGGAACAGTCCGCCAGGCGTGTTGATCAGATAGCCGTCGTTCAGGTTGGTGCCACCACGATAGCTGAACTTGAACTTGTAGATATTGTCGCCCACGGCAGTGGCGAGGTCGGCATTCACAAGCTGATATACGGATTCCCATTCGTTGTCGAGAAACTCTTCGGCGGTGACCGTCTGTGTGAGTGCGATGGGTTCATCAAACGAAGAAGGGTA
>JAZONP010000060.1:0-6491 GCA_045654565.1 Bacteroidaceae bacterium | reverse complement strand
CATGGCGGGGTTGAGGGCATAGTAGGAGCCGAAGAGGACGATGTCGTCGCGCTCTATCGTGGGACACTCCCAGTCGTCGCGACGGGGGAAGGGTTCCTTATAGAAGGAGTAGGTGGCGTTGCTGTTCGCGTCAAGGAAGGCGAGCGATATGGGCGACTTGCTATCGGGATACTCGGTCAGATAATGGTCATCGACTCCGTTGTCGCACAGGAAGGTGCGCACGATGCGGCCCACCTCATCGCCGCCTATCTCGCTGACAAAGCAGGCGGGCACGCCCACGCGGCCGATGGATATCATGGAGTTGAACGTAGAGCCTCCGGGCACCGAGGTGGCAGCCCTGTGGTCCTTGAAGAGGATGTCGAGAATGGTCTCGCCTATACCAATGATCTTGCGCATGAAATGTATGTTAATTTCTGTTTACAATGCGAAGATAGTAAAAAATAACCATACCTTTAATCTGCTACGCAGCTTGAAATTAGGCGGCGGCTCGGAAAAATGCAAGTATTTAATCTTCGCTTGCACTAACTTTAATCTGCTACGCAGCTTCAAATTAGGCTGCGGCTCGGAAATGCTCAAATAAATTTGGCATTTCTCTCGCCTTGCACTAATTTTGTACCTACGATGAAGGATAAGTTCAAACATACGGCTTTGGTACTCGAAGGTGGCGGCATGCGTGGCGTGTTCACCAGCGGTGTGCTCGACTGGATGATTGCCCACGCCATCACCTTCCTCTACCTCGTGGGTGTGTCGGCAGGGTCGAGCAATGCCCTGTCGTTTGCCTCACATCAGCGTGGCCGTGCCAAGTACACCTTTGCCGACCTGCAGGCCGAGCGACACTACTTGGGTATGCGCAACCTGTGGCGACACCACAGCATCATGGATATGGACCTGCTCTACCGCGAACTGCCCGAGGCCCTATGGCCCTACGACTACGAAGCCTACCGCACCAACCCCATGCGTGTGGAGAGCGTAGCCACCGACTGCCTTACGGGCGAAGCTATATACCTTGAGGAGAAGGAAAGCCCTGAGCGCATCATCGACATCGTACGTGCCTCCTCAGCCCTACCCTTCGCCTGCCCCATTGCCCAGGTCGACGGACGTGCCATGCTCGATGGAGGCATTGCCGACTCCATCCCCTTGCAGCGTGCCTTTGACCAAGGGTATGAGCACGCCATCGTGGTGCTCACACGCCATCGTGGCTACCGCAAGGAGGAGAAGCCACCTCACCTGCCTCCCTTCATCTACAGCCGCTACCCCAAGTTGCGCGAGGCACTGCGCACACGTGGCAAGCGCTACAATACACAGATAGCATGGGTGGAGCAACTCGAACGCGAGGGACGCATCACCGTCATCCGCCCCGACCACCCCGTCGACGTAGCCCGCATCGAGATCGACATGAACAAGATGAACGCGCTCTACCAACACGGCTTCGAGGTGGCAGAAAGAATTATTAAAGGAGATAAATGAAGTTAAGGACGATGGTGTTGAACGCGCGAAAGTATCGTCCTTTAACTCCTCAGGAGCAAAGCGATAACTCCCTTTAAGTACCTTTAACTATTAAAAAAACAACATGAAGATTGACCATATAGAATTAGGTAAATATCCGGTGCTGCTGGCACCGATGGAGGATGTCACCGACCTCGGCTTCCGACTGATGTGTAAGGAGTTTGGTGCCGACCTCGTGTATACGGAGTTTGTATCGAGCGACGCGCTCATCCGTCAGGTCAACAAGTCAATGCAGAAACTCACCATCTGCGACGAGGAGCGTCCCGTGGCTATACAGATTTATGGCCGTGATGTAGACTCGATGACCGAGGCAGCATGCATCGTCGAGACGGTTAATCCCGACATCATAGACCTCAACTTCGGCTGCCCCGTGAAGCGCGTGGCTGGCAAGGGAGCCGGTGCAGGCATGCTACAGAATGTGCCGCTCATGCTCGATATCGTACGCTCCGTAGTGAATGCCGTGAAGACGCCCGTGACCGTGAAGACCCGCCTCGGATGGGACGAGAGTTCGAAGATTATCGTCGACCTGGCCGAGCAGTTGCAAGATTGTGGCATCAAGGCCCTCACCATCCACGGCCGTACCCGAGCACAGATGTATACCGGCGAGGCCGACTGGAGCCTCATCGGGGAGGTAAAGAACAACCCGCGTATGCACATCCCCATCATCGGCAATGGCGACATCACCACTCCCGAGCGTGCCAAGGAGTGCTTCGACCGCTACGGCGTGGATGCCGTGATGATAGGCCGCGCCAGTTTTGGCCGCCCCTGGATATTCCGCGAGGTGAAGCACTATCTGGAGACGGGCACTCCCCTACCCCCGCTCACCTTTGATGAGCGCATGGATATTCTGCGCGACCAAGTAAACCAAAGCGTAGCCCGACTCGATGAATACCGAGGCATACTCCACATACGCCGTCACCTGGCAGCTACACCCCTCTTTAAAGGTTTGCCCGATTTCAAACCACTGCGCATTGCCATGCTCCGTGCCGAAACGGTGGAAGAACTCTTTGCCATCTTCGAGCAGATAAAGAAAACTTATGGCACACTTTAGTTTAGGTAATAATATAGGAGTTTACCATGGTATAGAAAATACAGCGATGTTGTCATCCCGACAAAGCGAAGCGCCGCCGACGCGGAGCATTAGCGTCGGTTGCGACGAAGGGAGGTTTATCTCCCCCGAGGAGCGTGCTTCAGCACTTCTCTCGCGCAGGGCCGACGCGGAGCATTAGCGTCGGTTGCGACGAAGGAAACTTTAGTTTCCCCGAGGAGTCCCTTTTCACCAGGGCACTCTGCGAGATTGCCTTAACGGCGACCTAAAGGTTGTCTCGCTTTGCTCGAAATGACACGAGACGTTTTGAACAACATCTATACTATTGCCTTAGTTTATCACGCTTGAAAATGACGAAAAACAGAAAATTAAATAAAAATAAACGAATGGGGATGAACAATTGTTCACCCCATTCTAATTTATTAACAAAAGTATGTTGATAATGGTGGATAACGGTGGAAAAATTATTTATAAAAAACGAGGAAATAATTTGGTGGTTTTGATGGGCCGAATTATTAATCAGGTTTCCGAAATGGCCAAAAAAGTTAGCCAGTTTTTAATAATAAGTTTTCAGTATCACTTTTCACTGGTTTTAACACAATTATTCGGGGGTAAATTATTAACTTTGCCCGTTGTCAACAGGTTGTGGATAACTTTAGCATCAGCACTGGTTTTCAGTTATTAAGGCAAGAAAAAGATTGTGGATAACCTGTGAATGACACAAAACCTAATGTGTGGTACGAGATATGCAAATTGGGGAGCATTTTTTTATGCACCGTTTCCACAGGCTATCACCATACACATAAAGTTTTTTCTAAAGGAATAAAAAAGAAGAAAAATATATTTAGTTATGTTGAAATCGGAATGGACTGCCAAGGGATTTGCAGACAAACCCGTGGAGGCGAAGAGCAGAGAAGAGTTGGTAGAGATGATCGAGGCGCTCAAGCGCGAGAAGAATGCCGTCATCCTGGGCCACTACTACCAGCGTGGCGAGATACAGGATATTGCCGACTTCGTGGGCGATAGCCTGGCCATGGCGCAATGGGCTGCCAAGGTAGAGGCCGATGTGCTCGTCGTGTGCGGTGTGCACTTCATGGGCGAGACGGCCAAGATCCTCTGCCCCGACAAGATGGTGCTCGTGCCCGACCTCAATGCTGGCTGCTCACTGGCCGATAGCTGCCCTGCCGATGCGTTTGCCGAGTTTGTAGCCCAGCATCCCGACCATCAGGTCATCTCCTATGTCAACACCTCGGCTGCCGTTAAGGCTCATACCGATGTGGTGGTGACATCGAGCAATGCACGACAGATTGTAGAGAGTTTCCCGCAGGATGCCAAACTCATCTTCGGCCCTGACCGCAACCTCGGAGGCTATATCAATAGCGTTACGGGCCGCAACATGCTCCTCTGGGATGGTGCTTGCCATGTGCATAGCCAGTTCTCTGTAGAGGCGCTCATTGCGCTCAAGAAGCAGTATCCCGATGCCGCTGTCCTCGCCCACCCCGAGTGCAAGGGTGTCATCCTCAAGTTGGCCGATGTCGTAGGCTCTACTGCCGCTCTGCTCTCCTATGCGCAGAAGAGCGCGAGTAAGCAGTTTATCGTAGTTACCGAGTCGGGCATCCTGCACGAGATGCAGAAGAGTTGTCCCGACAAGGAGTTTATCCCTGCTCCGCCCGAGGCTACCGAGGGAGGCACCGCCTGTGGATGCAACGAGTGCAACTACATGCGCCTTAATACTTTGGAGAAGGTCTACAACTGCCTCCGCTACGAGTATCCCCAAGTAGAGGTCGATGCTGCCATTGCCGAGAAGGCCATCAAGCCCATCGAGCGTATGCTCTCGCTTTCGGAGAAGTTGGGGAAGTAAAGTAATGGACCCCCTCTATGGGGAGAACTCAAAGTCCCACAAAGAAGTCGGTGAAGTAACGCAGGGATTCTACTCTATGATATATGATAAAGGAGTTGCCTGATAGCAACTCCTTTATTTATTTAAATTTTCGTATTGATGTCATCCTGAGCATAGCGAAAGATGACAGAGACGCAGGGTTTGATTAGTTTGGGTAAATATCTTTATAATAATCAAAGAGTCCTTCACTCCCTATCGAGCAACTCCACAAGTTCACGCATACCCTCCGAAGCGCCTTTCTTGATGACGTGAACAGGTAACCCATAAGGCACCTTCACTTCGGCGGGGTCGATGAGATAGATCTGTGCATTGCTCTTCGTGAATTGTATGAGCCCAGCTGCAGGGTACACATTGAGCGAAGTGCCGATGATGATGAGTGCATCGGCCTCCATCACATGATCAGCAGCCACCTCGATGTTGGGTACCTCCTCGCCAAACCATACGATGAAGGGTCGCAACTGGCTACCATCAGTAGCGCAGTCGCCCAAATGTACCTCATACTCCTCGGGGCGCAGTTCGCGTATGTACTGAGGATTATTGGGCTGTAGGCTTGACGTCACCTTGGTGAGTTCGCCATGCAGGTGTATCACGTGAGTGCTTCCTGCCCGCTCGTGGAGATTGTCCACATTTTGCGTCACCACGGTCACCTCATACCTCTTCTCCAATTCAGCCACGAGTCGATGCCCCTCGTTAGGCTCTACGGTGAGCAGTTGCATGCGCCGTGCATTGTAGAAGTCCGTCACGAGTTGCGGGTTACGCCTATATCCTTCGGGGGTAGCCACATCCTCTATAGGGTACTTGTCCCATAGTCCGCCCGAGTCGCGGAAGGTGCTGATACCGCTCTCGGCACTCATGCCGGCACCTGTGAGCACTACAATCTTCTTCATGGTGTATATTTCATTTCTTTGTTTTACACAGCAAGTGAGAGTACCTAAACTGCGTTGGCTGTAAAGGTACGAAAAAAACTTGTGCATCCCCATACTATTTACTACATTTGCACAAGAAATAGTAAACCGCTGCCACCGGGTAGCACAGATGCAAACACCGAAGCATCCCGTCCGCGTATCGTTAGGTCTTAGAAGATACCGGGAGGATGCTTTCTTATTTTATATGTAGATAGAATGAAAGGAACACTTATGAATCGTCAACTGCGCCGGATGTTCAGCGCCTTCGGCTCCCTCACCCGCTTTGAGCGTATGCTTTGGACCTCGTCGATGGCCGTGGTGGCATTGTCGTATCTGCTGTCTCCGCAAGGCGATGTGCTCTCGCTTGCCGCCTCACTCGTGGGCGTCACCTCGCTCATCTTCATTGCCAAGGGATATGTGATAGGACAGGTATTGGTGGTGGTCTTTGCCATACTCTATGGTATCGCCTCCTACGAGCAACGCTACTATGGCGAGGTCATCACCTACTTGGGCATGACGGGCCCCATAGCCGTAGCAGCCATCGTGTCGTGGCTACGCCATCCGTTCGAGGGCAGTGCTGAGGGGCAGGTGGCTCATACGACTCCTCGCAAATGGCTGCAGGTGGTGGTGCTCACACTGCTCGTCACCTTCGTCTTCTACTTTATCCTTCGTGCCTTGGGTACAGCCAGCCTGTGGGTGAGTACGCTCTCTGTAGCCACCAGCTTTGGCGCCTCGTACCTCACCTATCTGCGCAGCCCCTATTACGGTATCGGCTATGGTGCCAACGATGTGGTGCTCATCGTGCTCTGGGCCATCGCTTTGGCCAAAGACCTCGCCTATCTCCCTATGGTAGCCTGCTTCGTCATGTTCCTTGCCAACGACATCTACGGCTTCATCAACTGGCGTCGGATGCGCCGCAGGCAGCAGAGAGGCTAAATGTAGTTTCCCATGGTTTGAGAATGTAAAAATAGAAAGTTTGCAAGATAAAATGTAAAATATATTTGTCATTAAGAAAAGTTTACTTATCTTTGCAGCGTGAATCTTACGTAAGAGAGTTTTATTAAATGTACAACCTCAAAAAAGTAAATGCTATGAAGAAAAGTTATTTGTTGCCCGTAGGCTTTAAGAAAGT
>JAZONP010000059.1:0-12036 GCA_045654565.1 Bacteroidaceae bacterium | reverse complement strand
ATGGCATACACGGGGGTGCCTGTGGGCGCGGCATAGTCCACGCCATGATGAGCGCGGTAGCGCTTCAGGACAGGGTGGTAGCGGCTGTTGGTGAAGCGTGACGAGATGCGGTAGTAGTCGAGCGGTGCCTTCAGGAAGGCTCCCTCAAGGCTGTTGCCCTTCTCGTTGTAGTAGAGTTCCTCGCCCTCCTGCACGAAGGGGATGGCATAGTAGAGGCTATCTGATGCACAGAACGATGCAGCACGGATCATAAAATTATTTATCGCGCGACCCTCCACATATTCTTGCTCATAGATGAGACGAAACTCATCGCCCTTTTGGATACCAAAGAAGTCAATTGTCCAACCGAAGATATGCGATAGCATC
The DNA here is from genome assembly GCA_045654565.1 of Bacteroidaceae bacterium. GTDB lineage: Bacteria > Bacteroidota > Bacteroidia > Bacteroidales > Bacteroidaceae > UBA1189. The sequence goes on along the minus strand of JAZONP010000059.1, from coordinate 11,670 downwards.
ACTGCCAACTGAGGTGAGGCATCACTGGCCACCATGGCATTCCATAGCGAAGACTCCACCACACCACCGCACACGCGTTCACGCCATTCAGAAGGGTGCTCTCCACGCGTCACCTGATTGGTCATAAGATTGAAGACGGCATACTCTTTGGCATTCACCTCATAAACAAAATAGCGTGGGGTTGCCATACTATCCAGATTGGAGAGCAACGCACAAGGCTGCCCTGCACGTACTTTGCGTACATCGAAAACAGAATCGGGGCATTGTGAGGTCAAAGCATATACCTTAGAGGCGGTGAGCCCATTCTCCATCAGCAACTCGGCCAATGTCTGATGCGGCGCCACCGTGTCATGCAACACCGAAAAATACTCGATGGGGAGCCCATATCGATAGAGGGTATCCTTGACAACAACCTCCTGCGGAGACTCTTCAAATTGCGCAGTACGACGTTCCCTACCCGATAGGACTAAGAACAACACTGCTGCCAAGGCAACAACTGCTATGAGCAGAACAATCCACCAACTCTTGATCTTATTACCAGCGCTTCGTCTGTAACCGTATCTCCTCATCATCAGTTACCCATCTCGCTGATAAACTTCAGACGAACCAGACGAATCTCCTCTTCCGAGTAGTCGTCGCCCAACTCCTCAATCGCGTCATCAATATCGTCAGTCTCTGACTCCTTGAAATATTCATAAATCTCGTCCACCTTGTCATCGTCGAGCACCTCTTCGAGGAAGTAGTCGATATTAAGTTTAGTTCCTGAATATACGATGCTCTCCACCTCGTCAAGCAATTCGTCAAACTCAATACCCTTAGCCAAGGCGATATCGTCGAGTGCCACCTTGCGGTCAATGCTTTGGATAATGCTCACCTTCATCTTAGACTTGTTAGCAACGGTGCGCACACGCATATCCTCGGGGCGCTCAATCTCATTCTCCTCCACATGGCGGCGTATGAGATCGACGAACTCCTGACCATAGCGTTTCGCTTTGCCTTCTCCCACACCAGGGATGTTTCTCAACTCATCGAGAGTAATGGGATAGGTCGTAGCCATGGCCTCGAGTGATGGATCCTGGAAGATAACATAGGGAGGCAAGTCATGCTTCTTGGCCACCTTCTTGCGCAAATCCTTGAGCATAGTGAACAGACCTGGATCTACCACCACTGTACCACCTGCGCGCATGGGCATTTCGTCATTTTCCTCCTCTTCAAAATCGCGATCTTCCACAATCTTGAACGACTTGGGATTTTTGAGATACTTCTTACCTGCCGCAGTCATCTTGAGCAGTCCATAGTTCTCTACATCTTTCTCCAAATAACCAGAGATGAGTGCCTGCTGAATAACAGCATTCCACGTTTTTTCTTCATCACTGGTGCCAGTACCGAAGGTTTCCAACTCGTCGTGCTGATGAGCAACAACTTCAGATGTCTCCTTACCAAGTATAATATTTATAATGTGTTCAGACTTAAAATTCTCCTTTACAGCGATTACTGTTTCAAGGACAGTACACAATAATTCTTGAGCTTCCACTTGTTTTTTAGGATTTAAACAATTATCACAATTTCCACAATTCTCTTTCTCATAAGTCTCACCAAAGTAGTGGAGCAATAGTTTACGCCTACATACCGAAGACTCGCAATACGCCGTAGTTTCCTTCAACAGTTGCTTGCCTATATCCTGTTCGGCAATGGGCTTACCCTCAAGGAACTTCTCCAACTTCTGTAAATCCTTGTTACTATAGAATGCTATACATCGTCCCTCTCCTCCGTCACGGCCGCCTCGACCAGTCTCCTGATAGTATCCTTCGAGGCTCTTAGGTATATCATAGTGAATAACATAGCGTACGTCAGGCTTATCAATACCCATTCCAAAAGCAATAGTTGCCACGATAACATCAACACGCTCCATAATGAAATCATCCTGAGTTTGCGAGCGTACGGAAGAATCCATACCTGCGTGGTATGCTGCAGCCGAGATTTCATTGGCTCTGAGCACCTCGGCTAGTTCCTCCACCTTCTTGCGACTGAGGCAGTAGATGATGCCCGACTTACCTGGTTGTCCCTTGATAAAGCGAACAATATCCGACTCCACATTTTTCGTCTTGGGGCGAACCTCGTAATAAAGATTGGGGCGATTGAACGATGAGCAGAACTCCTTGGCATTCATAATACCCAAACTCTTCTTTATATCGTCGCGCACCTTATGGGTAGCAGTTGCCGTAAGAGCTATGATGGGAGCGTTGCATATTTCGTTGACGATGGGGCGTATCTTGCGATATTCGGGGCGAAAATCATGTCCCCACTCCGAGATACAATGCGCCTCATCGATGGCATAGAACGAAATTTTCACCGTACGAAGAAACTCCACGTTTTCCTCCTTGGTGAGCGACTCAGGCGCCACATAGAGGAGTTTGGTTTTTCCCGACAAGATATCCGCCTTTACTTGATCTATGTCCGACTTCTTGAGTGATGAGTTGAGGAAGTGGGCTACGCCATCCTCCTCACTATAGTTACGGATAGCATCGACCTGATTTTTCATCAGTGCGATAAGCGGTGAGATTACGATAGCCGTACCCTCCATGATAAGCGATGGCAATTGGTAACACAACGATTTACCACCACCAGTAGGCATCAATACGAAGGTGTCGTTTCCATCAAGCACATTGCGGATAATAGCTTCTTGGTCTCCCTTAAAAGTGTCAAATCCAAAATGCTGCTTCAACAGACCTGTAAGGTTTATCTTGTTCTTATCCATAACTTTATACCCTCTTACTTCAGTCTTTTCGGTAGGACTGAGATGAGGTGTATTACAAAGTTAAATACAAGTTTTGAAAAGTTGCAAACTTTCGTGCTTTTTTTTTCTTTTAGCAAGAAAAATTGTGCGGAATGCGATTATCGGATAAGCATAAATACCTCGTCTTTCAGCACATCTGGCAGTGACACCTCGCGCAGTTCGAGACTCTTGAGCCAATCCTCCACCTCTGAGGGATGCATGGTGTAGAGCACCTCACGAAACTCCTCCACGGCCTCGTCGTCATACTCATCGGGGGCCGTTCCACGGAAGCGATCCAACTCTTCATCGTCAAAATATTCAATATTAGTGCGTAGGGCACGCTTTATCTTTCCCTTCTCGCACACTTCGTGCTCGCCGCAGCACTCCTCTCCATCGTCCTCCTCCAGATGCGAAGGAGCAGAAGCCACATCCCCACCCTCCGAAGAAGGCATAGTATCCTCACCATTCTGTTTTCTCACCATTCGTCCTACGAACGACAACGCCACCAGTACTACCAGGAATATCGCGCTATATACTGCAATGTTCATAATTTAAAGTCACGTCCAACTCCTCACGTTTGGGGAGAACTCCGTCACGCGAAGGAGTTAGATGAAGTTGTTTTTATTTAATCGTTATACTTGATTGAGTCTGTTTGTTATTTAATAGTTTTGGAGAAAACTTTCAATTTGCAGCTTTTTCACCTCTTTCCAAAAACCCGGGTACGATTTCGTCACCACCTCGGGATGCTCTATGGTGAGGCCGCCAAAGCACAACGCAGCAGGTGCGAATGACATAGCCATGCGATGGTCATCATAGGTAGCTATCGTAGGGGCACTCTCCGCCTCGCAACGTGTGCCGTCCCAAACGAGAAGTTCATCCCCCTCGGCACGAAGCACATAGCCCAGCTTACGCAATTCAGCAATAAGTGCCGCCACGCGATCGGTCTCTTTGATGCGCAAGCTATGTACACCTTTAAACACATAAGGCACGCCCAGCAAGCAATAAGTAACCGCCAAAGTCTGCGCGATGTCGGGGCAATGGGTGAAATCTATTTCTGAATTGTGAACGATGAATTCTGAATTAAGCAATCTCACTCCCTCATTGGTGTATTCGGTCTTCACACCCAACGGCTCGAACAATTGTGCCACCACGCGATCGCCCTGTCGACTATCGGAAGTAAGTGCAGGCAATACGAAGTCTACATCGCATCCCATGTGAATAGCTATGGCTGCCAGCTCATACCAGTAGGAAGCAGCACTCCAGTCGGCCTCTACTGCAAGAGGTACATCCTCATACGAACCGGGACAAACTCGGATAGACTGCCTATCCACCCATTCGGCTATAGCACCATAGCGGCGCATGAGGTCTAGCGTGAGTTCTATATAGGTACGCGAGGCTATATTACCCTTCAGACGTAACGTCAACCCGTCGGAGAGGCAAGGAGCAATCATCAGTAGTGCCGAGATGTATTGCGAACTAATGCTCGCATCGACCTCCAGCGTTCCTCCACGCAGCTTCTTTCCACGGACACATAGGGGAGGATATCCTTCTTTGTTCACATAGTCTATGTCTGCTCCCAACGTACGCAAGGCCTCCACCAGCACACCTATGGGACGCTGTTGCATACGTTCACTTCCCGTAAGCACGGCTTCACCCTCAGCGATAGCAAGGTAGGCTGTGAGAAATCGCATAGCTGTGCCCGTAGCACCAACATCGATGAGCGACGCCCCTGCCCTCTTCGCCTCAACTCCCCTCAGCATGTGATCCGTGTCGTCACACACTGCAAGGTTCTCTATGGCATATCGCACCACAGGACACAACGCCTGCAATAGCAATGCACGGTTGCTCACACTTTTCGATGCAGGCAGCGCGATACGCGCAGTCAACTTTTCGGGCATATTGAGTGAGATTTGCATCCTTCGAGATGGTTATTTTTTGGCAAAAGTAACAAAAAATGCACTAAGAATCGAAAAAAAACCAAAAATAATTGTGTAGTTAAATAAAAAGCTATACCTTTGCACCGCAATTGAGCAGCGGGGTGTAGCTCAGCCCGGTTAGAGTACGCGTCTGGGGGGCGTGTGGTCGCTGGTTCGAATCCAGTCACCCCGACTGAGAAGAAGCATTGATAATCTGATGATTGTCGATGCTTTTTTTTCTTTTTTATATAAATTGCGACACCAGGCAATATCAGCCGCATCTTTCGAGTACTTATAGATAGCTACATCCATACTTCACGAAAGATTTACCATCAATTACCATTTTCCAATTATTCTTATTACTTTTGCACTAGTAATAAAACACCGCAGTTACTACCGCCCCAAAGGCAACTCCGGACATTGCAACGAATCAAACTTTCACATACACAACCTAAAACCCAAACCATGAACAAGAACTATCCCATCTACAGGACCACCTTCATTGACGACATGCGTTCGCTCGTAGAGGAGGCGGCACAGAACTACCCCAACGACATTGCCATCTCATACAAAAACAGACCCTCCGACAAGGAAGTCAAGAAAGTGACCTTCACTTCATGGCGCGACGACGTGAGAAACCTAGGCACAGCATTCATCGCCGAAGGACTCAGAGAGGAACACATAGCCATCGTGGGCGAGAACTCGTATGGTTGGTGCTGCTCGTTCTTTGCCGTGATGGCCATCGGCTCGGTCACTGTACCCGTTGACAAGGAGTTACCCATCGAGGACATCGCAGGCATCATCACCACTACGAAATGCAAGGCAGTCATCTATGGGCGCACCGCCGAGGACAAAATTAAAGAGTTGTTGGCGAAGAATGAGCTGAATTCGGTTCAACTTTTAGTATCCATAGAGCCAAGTTCTTCCATCGACAAGGAGCTATTGGGAGACAAGGAGCAGACATCGGTCGATGCGCTGGAGGCTAAGGGCAACGAGCTATATAAGAGCGGGAACAACGAATACTACGACTACAAGATAGACGTGACTAAGCTCGCTTCCATCGTCTTCACCTCAGGCACTACGGGCAAGGGCAAAGGCGTAATGCTTTCTCAAGCCAACATATGCCTTGACATGACGCTCGGAATGTATAACTTTGACATCACGCGCAAGACTCTACACGTACTTCCACCGCATCACACCTTCGGCTCTACCGTCAACTATGTCGGACACCTCTCTCAAGGCTGCGAGGTCTACATATCGAGTGGACTCAAGCACGTGAGCGACGAGATCAAGGAGCAGCAGCCCACACACCTCATCCTGGTGCCCGCATTTCTCGAGGTGATGATCCGCAAGATTTGGGCCACGGCACGCAAGACAGGCAAGGAACGACTGCTCAAAGTCATGATGAAGGCGAGCAACGCCTTGCGTAAGGTGGGCATCGACCTGCGCAAGAAACTCTTCTCCAGCGTACTCTCGGCATTTGGCGGCAAGCTCGAGCTCATCATCTGCGGTGGTGCTAAGCTCGACGAAGAAATCATCAACACGTTCGACTCGCTCGGCATCACCGTCCTCAACGGTTATGGAATCACCGAATGTGCGCCGCTCATTTCGGCCAACCGCAACAGATACCGCAAACCCTGCAGTGTAGGCACGCCAATCCTTGCCTGCCGCATCAAGATCGACAATCCCAACGAGAATGGCGAGGGTGAGATATGTGTAAAGGGGCCCAACGTGATGCTAGGCTACTACAACAACCCCGAGGCTACGGCCGAGGTGTTCGACAAGGAGGGTTTCTTTCACACGGGCGACTATGGAAAACTCGACGAAGAAGGATGGATCTACATCACGGGCCGCAAGAAGAACCTCATAATCCTCTCCAACGGCAAGAACGTGTATCCAGAAGAGATTGAGGCAGATCTACAGAAAGTGGAGGGAGTTAACGAAGTAGTAGTCTATGCCGGCGAGAGCCGTGTGCAGAAGGACAAGATTACCATCGTGGCCGAGATTTTCCCTGATGCAGACTTCCTCTCCGACAAGGGTATTTCCGACCCCCAGAAATATTTTGAAGAGCAAGTCAAACTCGTCAACGCGAAGATGCCCTCATACAAGGCCGTAAAACGAGTAAAACTCAGAGACGTGGAGTTTCAGAAGAACACCTCACGCAAAATCACACGCTTCTCCATCGACAAGACTATAGACTGATAAAAACAAACGTTTAATTCTCAACAAACCAAAAGAAGGAGGCCAACCTACCTAAAAAGAGAAGTTGGCTCTTTCTTTTATTGCAAAAACAATCTCGGGCAAATAATACTACTCGCACAATCGGAGCAACCAGAGCGCGAATACCACCCAACCTACAATCCTAATAAACTTTTGCAGTTCCGGGGAAATCTCTGATACAGGAGAGGAGGCCTCATCTGGCGGCAACGACAACCACTCCTCGCCCCTACGCTCTGTACAAACGAGTTCTTCTTCGTCGTCTTCATCATCGGCATCCCCCTTGTCGTCGCCGAATCCCTCCTCTGTATAAGACGGTTCATCCTCGTTGAACTCCGTAACTTGCACATCCTCTTCATCCGAATACACTGTAGAGGTAGCAGAAGCCCATTGCGATGCTGCCTCAAAGGGGACCTCCTCTCCGGAAGAGAGGAAAGGGACATCGGTGAAGATAGGATCTCCCGTTTCGAGCTCGAATTCAAATGCCATAGCGGAGTCAGACTGCATAGCAGACTCTGAAGGCGCCATGGACGAAACCTCATCGCATACATTGGTTGCATTCCCGAGCGCACTCATAATATCACTAACCAGCGTAGTCTCAGAACTCACCACGCAACAACCTAACAATTCATCAGGTAACTTGGCCCCATCAGCGAGGAGCACCATCATGGTCTTATGCTCAGACTTTGCACACTGCAGCGAAGCTATGGCATAAGGTGTAGTTACAAACCCAGGACCAACGAGTAACACATGGATGCGACTCTCTGACAACAAACCACGAGTGTAGTCGTTGAGCGAGAAACCACTCTCCACGCAGTCAAGATAGCACATCAAGTTCTCCCTACTCAATTGAGCCGAAAGTTCATAAGCACGGCTCGAAAATATTACAGAATAGCTTACAAATACATCGTATTTCATACAAGCAAAGGTAGAACAAAAAATCGAGACCTCCTACTACATCTTCACATATTTGTATAAGGCCCTATAAATATAAGTAAATCCCTTTTATTCTTCGTCAAGTAAAAAAAAATGTATACTTTTGCAGATTGAAATACAAAACGTTGAAGAAATGAACGTATTAGAACTTAGTGAACAAGAGATTGTAAGACGTAATAGTCTTAACGAACTGCGCGCCATGGGTATCGAGCCCTATCCTGCCGCAGAGTATGTGACCAGCGCATTTTCTACCGATATAAAAGAGGAGTTCAACGACGAGGGCGAGCCTCGCCTGGTATCTATCGCCGGCCGTCTGATGAGCCGCCGCGTGATGGGTAAGGCGTCGTTCATCGAACTGCAAGACTCGAAAGGTCGTATCCAAGTGTACATCACCCGTGATGACATCTGTCCAGAGGAGAACAAGGACATGTACAACGTGGTATTCAAGCGCTTGCTTGACATCGGAGATTTCGTGGGCATTGAGGGTGTGGTGTTCCGCACACAGATGGGCGAGATCAGCGTACATGCTCACAAGCTTACCGTTTTGTCTAAGAGCATTCGTCCGCTCCCCATCGTGAAGTACAAGGATGGTGTGGCTTATGACAAGTTTGACGACCCGGAACTCCGCTACCGCCAGCGCTACGTTGACCTCGTGGTGAACGATGGCGTGAAGGAGATCTTCATCAAACGTAACAAGGTGTACACCTCGATGCGCGAGTTCTTCAATGCACGTGGCTACATGGAGGTAGAGACTCCCGTACTACAGTCAATCCCTGGTGGCGCAGCGGCTCGTCCCTTCATAACACACCATAACGCGCTCGATATCCCCTTGTACCTGCGTATCGCCAACGAATTGTACTTGAAGCGCCTCATCGTGGGCGGCTTCGAGGGCGTATACGAGTTCTCAAAGAACTTCCGCAACGAAGGTATGGACCGCACACACAACCCCGAGTTCACCTGCATGGAGATTTATGTAGCCTACAAGGACTACAACTGGATGATGGCCTTCACCGAGCAGATGCTCGAAAAAATCTGCCTCGACGTGAACGGTACTACCGAGGTACAGGTAGGCGAACACACAATCAGCTTCAAGGCACCCTTTGCACGTCGCACCATGACTGAGGCCATCAAGGAGTTCACCGGTATCGACATCACCGGCATGGACGAGGCACAGCTCCGCGATGTATGCAAGCAGCTCGGCATCGAGATTGACGACACCATGGGTAAAGGCAAGCTCATCGACGAAATCTTCGGCGAGAAGTGCGAAGGCAACTACATCCAGCCCACCTTCATCACCGACTACCCCATCGAGATGTCGCCCCTCTGCAAGCGTCACCGCGAGAATCCCGAGCTCACCGAGCGTTTCGAGCTTATGGTCAACGGTAAGGAGTTGTGCAACGCCTACAGCGAGCTCAACGACCCCATCGACCAGTTGGGCCGCTTCCAGGAGCAGTTGCGCCTGAGCGAGAAGGGCGACGATGAGGCCATGTTCATCGATAACGATTTCGTGCGTGCACTCGAGTATGGTATGCCTCCCACCTCAGGTATGGGTATTGGTATGGACCGCCTCGTGATGCTCATGACCGGTCAGCAGACCATCCAGGAGGTACTCTTCTTTCCGCAGATGCGTCCCGAGAAGAAGGCGCCCAAGGACCCCGTATCAAAGTTCGTGGAGATTGGTATCGCTGAGGAGTGGGTGCCCGTCATCCAGAAGGCCGGATACAACCTCGTGGCCAATATGCAGGGTGTAAATCCGCAGAAGGTACACATGGATATCTGTGGCATCAACAAGAAGTATAAGCTCGACCTCAAGAACCCCACTGTGGATGAGGTGGCAGCTTGGATTGAGAGAATAGGATAATATTTCAAGGAATTCAGGAGTGCAGAAGTTCAGGAGTTCAGACAAATGTATTGTCATAACTAAGCAAAGACGACTGTCCTTAATCGGAAGTATTGTCTGAACTCCTGAGCGAAGCGAAACTCCTGACTCCAGAACTCCTAAAGAATAATAATGAGTTTCCCTCAAGGTAAAGTAGCAATTATGGGTGGCGGTAGCTGGGCTACCGCCATTGCCAAGATGATCCTCAACAACGAGGACTCTATAAATTGGTATATGCGCCGCGATGACCGCATCGCTGACTTCAAACGTACGGGGCATAACCCCGGTTACTTGTCATCGGTGCACTTTGACGTAAACCGAATCAATTTCTCGTCGGACATCAATCAGGTAATCAAGGAGAGCGATGTATTGGTATTCGTTACTCCATCACCATATCTGAAGTCACACCTCAAGAAGGTGAAGACCAAGATGCACGACAAGTTTGTAGTGACCGCCATCAAGGGTATCGTACCCGAAGATAATATGCTCGTATCAGACTACTTCCACAAGGAGTATCATGTGCCTTACGACAATATCGCAGTTATCGCTGGCCCTTGTCATGCTGAGGAGATCGCACTTGAGCGCCTCTCTTACCTTACCGTAGGCTGTAGTAACCGTGACAATGCACTTAGTTTCGCCAAGAAACTTAACTGTAGTTACGTAAAGACTACCGTAAGTGATGATGTTACGGGCATTGAGTACAGTTCGGTATTGAAAAATGTGTATGCCATCGCGGCAGGTATCTGTAGCGGTCTTAAATATGGTGATAATTTCCAAGCTGTGCTTATGAGCAACGCCTTGGTAGAGATGGCACGCTTCATTGACTTCGTGCACCCTCTCAAACGCACTGTGAGCGAATCGGTATACATGGGTGACCTTCTCGTAACGGGCTACTCCAACTTCAGCCGTAACCGTGTGTTTGGCTCGATGATTGGTAAGGGCTACTCCGTGAAGAGCGCACAGCTCGAAATGGAGATGGTGGCCGAAGGTTATTACGGTACCAAATGCATCAAGGAAATTAACCGCAAATATCATGTCAACATGCCCATTGTAGATGCGGTATACAACATCCTCTACGAACGCATATCACCCGTGATTGAGATCAAGTTGTTGACAGATTCAATAAGATAATAAAATAATAAGGTAATAAGATGAAAAATATTGCATTGAACATCGATAAGACCGCAGGTTTTATCGCCGAAGGAGCAGTAAAAGCATATGCTCCTAAAGTACAAGAGGCTATGGAAATGCTCGAAAAGGGCACAGGCCTCGGTAACGATTTCTTGGGTTGGCTTCACCTCCCCTCAAGCATCACCGAAGAGCACCTCAACGACATTCAGGCTACAGCCGACACACTCCGCGAGCTCTGCGATGTAGTAGTAGTTGCCGGTATCGGTGGTAGCTACCTCGGCGCACGTGCTGTGATTGAGGCGTTGAGCAACAACTTCCACTGCTACCTCAAGGGCAACACCCCCGCCATCATCTACGCAGGCCACAACATCAGCGAAGACTACCTCTTCGAACTCACCGAGTTCCTCAAGGACAAGAAGTTCGGTGTTATCAATATTTCAAAGTCTGGTACTACCACCGAGACAGCCCTCGCCTTCCGCTTGCTCAAGAAGCAGTGCGAAGACCAGCGCGGTATCGAGGTAGCCCGCAAGGTTATCGTAGCTGTTACTGACGCTAAGCGTGGTGCTGCACGCACTACTGCCGATAACGAGGGCTACAAGAGTTTCATCATCCCCGACAATGTGGGTGGACGTTTTTCTGTGCTTACTCCCGTAGGCTTGCTCCCCATCGCTATCGCCGGTTTCGACATCAAGGCACTCGTGAAGGGTGCTGCTGACATGGAGGCTGCTACCGCTCCCGAGGTACCCTTCGAGGAGAACATCGCTGCCGTATATGCCGCTACACGTAACGCTCTCTATGCCGATGGCAAGAAGATC